>JBNMHB010000028.1:0-20921 GCA_050872525.1 Bacteroidales bacterium
GAGAAAATATATGAATTTTGCATATCTTTACGTTTGTAAAGTGACTGCAAAAATCAATCCGTTGACTCGAAAAATCTGCGTAACTGACTAATCTACAAATATTTCAAAGAACAATTCCTGATTTTAATGGGACAGTAGTGTTCTTTCCTACAAAAAGTGTCCGACTATTAAGATTGTGTCGTATCTTTCGGAATAAACTTAATATAGTTTATACGTCGTTCTAAGCACTTTGAACTCTGTCCGACGATTTATCTGGTTGCAAATCTCCTGCTGTTCCTCCGGCAGCGAGAGGATAAACGTCTCGTCCAACACCTGCTCCTGCGGAATAAAAGGATACTGCTTATTCAGGGCCTTGTCCGCCACTACGGGTTTCTGTTTCCCATACCCCACCGGTGTCAGTCGTTCCGACTCTATGCCGTTCTTTATCAGGTAGTTACATACCGACTGCGCACGTTTCTCCGATAGATTCACGTTGAACACCGAGTCGCCTTTCATATCCGTGTGCGCCGATAGTTCAATCGTGATATTCGGATTGTCTTTCAGCAGTTTCACAAGCGATTGCAATCCCTCTTCCGATGCGGCGGTCAAGTCCCATTTGCCGAACTCGTAGAAGATGTTTTCCATCGTTACAGGCTTGCTGATGGGTGCCAACGTGAAATTCTGCTCATAGATCTTGCTGTCGCTCAGACCCAACGTATTGAAGCCCTCGCGCGAGTTTAGATACCCCCTCGCCGTTGCCAACATCGCATAGCGCGTGTTCTGCTTTATCTTTATCTTGTACGTACCGTTTCTATGCACTTGCAGACGTGTGTTCGTTCCGTCATCCCCCACCAATCTTAGTGCCGCGTCCGAAATCGGTTCTCCCTGATTATCAGTGATTAAACCCGTTACGATAAACTCCATTTCGGGCAGTATAAACCGATAAATCTGGTCGATTCCTTTGCGTTGTCCGCGGTTCGAAGAGAAGAAACCGTTTTGCGAATTGCCCTCAAATGTGATACCGAAATCGTCCCCATTCGAGTTGAATGGCGCGCCCATATTATACACCGTCCACGCTATCGAATCGCGCAGAGTGGTGTCGCGTTCGGCTTTGAAGATGTCCAATCCGCCGTATCCGGGGTGTCCGTTTGAGGCGAAATAGAGTGTCCCGTCGGGGTGGAAACAGGGAAACATCTCGTCTCCCGGAGTGTTTATTGACGGTCCTAAATTCTGCACATTTACCCAATCTGAACCGTCCAATTCTGCCATGTATAGGTCTTTACCTCCATAGCCTCCGGGAGCGTCAGACACGAAATAAAGCGTATCTCCCGTCGGGCATAGCGATGGGTGTCCCACGGTGATACTGCTGTCTCTGAATAGTTTTACCTCCTGCGGTTCTCCCCATTCGCCACTTGCCCGTGAAGACGTGTATATTTTCGCTCCGAGATCTTGTCCGTTGATAGGTTTGGAATAGGTGAAAAACATCGTGCGTCCGTCCGCCGAGAAACAGCAGACTCCCATTTCCGCACTGCCTGCCGACTTCCCGCCGGTCGAGTCGTTTTCTTGTTCCGCCTGCTCTGCCTGTTCGCCGTACAGACCGTCGGCAAGTCCTATATCCTCCCATTGTCCTGCTGCGTTTTTGCGCGCAGAGTAGAGTCGAAATGTCTGTGCGCCGGTTACCGGACTGGGGCGTTGCAGTTTCTTTTTTCCTTTCCCGCCGCTCTCTTGGCGGTTGCTGGTAAACATCAGAGCATCAGCCTCTTGCCCTACAAAAGCAGGTGCGAAGTTACTGCTGCGCTTGGCATTAAATTCTTTGGCAGGGGATACTTTGTAGCGGCTCGGATGTTTCCGCCAGTCGTCCACTTGCCGGCAAGCGTAATGTCCTGCCCGCGCCTGATAATCCGTCGGATTTGCTTCGAGATAGAGTAGGTAGTTCTTGTCGGCGTCTTTGTATTTGCCCTGATACTGAAGGACTTGCGCATAACGCAGATAGACAATGGAGTCTTGGTAACGGTTGCGTATTGCGTTCTGATAGGCATTGGTCGCTTTCGGGTTGTTGAGTATGCGATAGCATTCTCCTTGGTAGAATGCAACGTGCGCACGCATGGCGCGTTCTTTTTTCGGAGAGAGACGCCCATAGCATTGTTTGTACAAGTCGGCGGCATCATAATACTCGCCGATAGCATATTTCTTGTCCGCTCGCTTGACGCGTGCCTTGATACTACACGACGAAAGCACCCCTATGAGGAGTGCTAACACCACATATATATAGGTTCGTCTGCGATACATTCTATGATTTTAATCTTTCTGTTATTGTACCTTTTCCCTGAGGTTACCCTGTTTTTTCCCTGCTCTTGTGCTATTTTGCTGCACTATATAATGTTAATCTTTGATAAAAACAAACACCTACCAACCACCTCCTATCCTATAACTATCCTCCTACCATCCACCTACGTTTTCTATTGCTTTGCGGGCTTGATTTTACTTATCTGTTTTTAATAAAACCATCCTTGATTTTAACTATTTGCAGCCAAATACGGTTGCTACGGAAACGGTAGGGTGGGAATGCAGCCCCGTGCAGGGGCTGCATATATAGTTAGACGAGTTCGTGTATTACGAGTCCGCTACGCAGTTTCGGTTCGAACCACGTGGTCTTCGGAGGCATGATATTGCCCGAATCGGCGATGTTGATGATTTGTTGCATCGTAACAGGATAGAGTGCTAATGCCATCTTCATCTCGCCCGAGTCAACACGGCGTTTCAGTTCGCCTAATCCGCGGATACCGCCTACGAAGTCAATACGTTTGTCGGTACGCAAGTCCTTGATACCCAGAATCTTATCCAATATAAGGTTGCTCGATATGGTTACGTCCAATACCCCAATCGGGTCTTGGTCGTTGTAGCGACCCTGTTTAGCCGTCAGGCTGTACCATTCGCCTCCCAAGTAGAGCGAGAAATTATGCAGATGTTGCGGACGATAAATCTCCGTGCCTTTCTTCTCCACGTCGAAATCGGCTTTCAGTGCCTCAAGGAATTGCTCCTCGCTCAAACCGTTCAGGTCTTTCACTACGCGGTTGTAGTCGATGATATTCAACTGGTTATCGGGGAAGCATACTGCCAGGAAGTAGTTGTATTCCTCATTGCCGGTATGGTTCGGGTTTTGCAGTTTCTTCTCGTTGCCTACCAAGGCAGCGGCTGCAGAGCGGTGGTGTCCATCAGCAATGTACATAGCAGGTATCTCTTTGAATATCTGCGTAATACGTGCTATCGTATCTGCATCGTTAATCACCCAGAACGTGTGGCGGAAACCTTCCGGAGCGGCTACATAGTCGTATTCGGGTTCACCTGCCGTGATACCTGCAATGATTTGGTCGAGGTCGTCGCGGTGTGGATAAGCAAAGAATACAGGCTCGATGTTAGCGTTGTTCACGCGAACATGTTTCATACGGTCCTCTTCTTTGTCTTTGCGGGTCAATTCGTGCTTTTTGATACGTCCTTCCATGTAGTCCTCTACCCATGCGGCTACTACCAATCCGTACTGTGTACGTCCGTCCATAGTCTGCGCATAGATATAGTATTTCTCCTGCGGGTCTTGTACCAACCAGCCTTTCTCGCGGAACTCGCGGAAGTGTTCTGCTGCACTGGCGTACACCTTCGGGTCGTGTTCATCTGTTCCCGGTTCGAAGTTGATTTCCGGTTTGATAATGTGATAGAGCGACATAGGATTGCCTTCTGCCTCTCGGCGTGCCTCCTCCGAGTTAAGTACATCGTAAGGACGGCTGCTTACTTGCTCAATGAGCGATTTGGGTGGACGAATGCCACGAAATGGTTTGATAATCATAGTGTTAGTGTATTTAAGATAGTTTATATAGTTGTATTGTTATACTCACTTCATCGAACACGTACCGTTAACGATGGCGTTGGGCTCTACTATCAGCGTCCCCGTTATCACTTCTCCTTGCGTGTTGCTCGTCGAGCGGAGCGCAAGCGTATGCTCTACCGTGATTTTACCCTCCAACTTGCCCATTATCTCCGCATTTTGGCACACGATAGAACCCTTCAGACTGCCTTGTTCACCAATTACCACTTTCCCCGTGCATTCCAAATCGCCCTCCACTGTGCCGTCAAGACGGATGTCTGAATCTGCAATGATAGTGCCTATTATCTTGCTGCCGGTGGTCAGTGCATTATACAATGTACCGCTTTGTTGTTGTGTTGTTGCCATAGATGTCTTGTTTTTTTGTGCTATGATAAGAATCGGGCTATGCCCATAAACCGCACAAAGGTACTGAAAAAATCTCTTTCCTACAAACCTGCAACGTAATATATATAAGGAAAGGGGTGTTTTTTTGTGCAAAATCACCTAAAATGTGGTCAGGACTTTTGTATTTCTAAATTTATTTGTACCTTTGTACGCTCAATAGTATGCGTCAATGAAACAGATACTCATCGTCATCGCTTTTCTGGCACTCGCGTTTGTGTTGCTTTCGGTGCGGGTCATTCTCAAAAAGAATGGACGTTTCTCCTCGCAGCATATCAGCGAGAACAAACGTATGCGTGAGAAGGGAATCCATTGTGCCACCTCGCAGGACAGAGAAGCCCAACGAGACGCTAACAAGAAAATTAATGTAAAAAACATATAGTCTTATGAACAAAACACAAATTCTTATTGATTCTATTCTGGCAGTGGGCATCATTACACTGTTTGCCCTCTTTTTCACACAGAAACCTGCCGGAGAGGCACCGGTATGCACAGAAAATGCATCGGTTGCAGAGGGGAATCTGCCTATCGCATACCTCAACCTCGACTCTGTACTGACGCAGTATCAGTTCGCTATCGAGGCTTCTGACAAACTGATGAACAAACAGGAAGACGCACGTCTCAAACTCAATACTAAGGCGCGTACACTGCAGAGCGAAGCCGCTGATTTCCAGAAGAAAATAGAGAACGGAGCATTCATGAGCCGCGACCGTGCCGAGCAGAAACAACAGGAGTTGTTGAAGAAACAGCAGGACCTGCAGGACTTGGAGGCAAAACTGACCAACGACATCATGCTTGAGAATCAGAAACTCAATATGCAGTTGGCTGACACCATCAACAATTTCCTCAGCGAGTTCAATGCCGATGGTCGTTATCAGGTGATTTTCTCCAACGCAGGCAAGGACAATATCCTTCAGGCTGCTGCCGGATACGACATCACCGCAGAGGTAGTCAGTGCCCTCAACGCACGCTACAACAACAAAAAGAAATAAGTCCCTCGTGGGTCTTTCGCGGGTCTGTTTTCGGGCTTCTGTGAGTCCGTTGTGAAGTCCCCTCGCGGGGCTACAACACCTCAAAAATACTAAAATGTTCTGCGTAAAGCATATACGATTCAATAGCACACTTCGCCTCTGGGGGGGTGTGCTGTTGTGTTTTTGGGGCGTGCAAACGGTTTATTCACAGGCGATTCCGGTATCTATGCAGTACACCGAGATATACGACTATCTCGACGAACTCATCACCGACGGAGTCATCTGCCACCAGACTGCTGTCCGCCCATACACCCGCAAGCAGGTGGCGGATATGTTGGTCGAGGCGCAACAGGCTGATTCGCTGCTCAATAAACGTCAGAAGAAGGACTTACACTTCTATTTGAACGTCTTCGCACTCGAAAGAGACACCATATCCGACAATTTCGTCCAATATACCGACCGCCGCACTTTCAACCTCTCCTTGGCGAATCCCCAGTTTTCATACATCACGAAGAACAAACTCTTCAAGATGTCTATCGAACCTATACTCGGTATGGACCTCTACGGCGCAAAGAAAGGACTGATTATCAAGCGTTGGTGGGGAGCAGAACTCAAGATGGACATCGCACACCACCTGAGTATATGGGGGAGCCTGCGTGATATATCCTACAACGGCACGGCGGGACTCAGCGACAAGTATTTCGACTCCGAATATGCCAAGATTGAAGGTGCCAAACTCACCCGGGCAGGCTTTTTGAACAACCTCTCCGGCGTCCAATATAAGGAGGCAAACTATGGAGGCGATTTCTCCGACTCCAAAGGCGGTATATCTCTCTATTCGTGGTGGGGTAGTATTGCTTTGCAGCGCGAGAATATCCGGTGGGGCGACAGTTACCACTGCTCCAATATCCTTTCCGGACGCAATCCGGCAGTGCCTATGCTTTCCTTGCAACTCACGCCCTGCCGTTGGTTCCAGTTCGACTATTTCCATGCGTGGCTCATATCCAACGCCATCGATTCCACATATTATTATATAGAGAACACCACCACCGGCGGCACCTACAAGCACTATCGCCCTGCCAACAAGTTTATGGCGGCGAATATGTTTACGTTCACGCCTGTCAAGTATGTTTCTTTCTCGGTGGGCAACTCGATTGTCTATGCCGAGCGCAACGTGCAGGCGGCATATTTCATACCTATCGCCTTCTATAAATCGCTCGACCACCTGCTTACCAAGGGGCTTCGTGTCGAGAATCAGAACTCGCAGGCGTTTGCTTCTCTCTCGGTACGCCCGTGGGATTATATTCAACTCTATAGTTCGTTCTACCTCGATGAGTTTAAGTTGGCGCGTCTGAAGAAATCCAATCCCGAGAGCAATCCCGTGTCGTATCTCGTGGGCTTCAATTGGTCGGGTTGGCCCCTCAAGGGCTTGAGCCTACGGGGTGAGTTTATGCGCTCCTACATAGCCTGTTACACGCATTCGATTGATGTCCTGACGTGGGCAAGCAATAGTTATAATCTGGGGCATTATATGGGCGATAATGCGCAGTCTATATACGTGGAACTGGCATACCGTCCTATCCGCGGTATGCGTCTCAAACTCAGTTATACCAACGATACCAAGTATAATTCGTATGCGTATTTGCGGGGTGGTGGAGCCGATGGAGGTATCAGTCAGACCATTGCGCAGAAGCCTTTTGACAGGGCAATCTATCGTAATGATGAGGTGGCATTGGATGGTATCTACGAGGTGCATCCCGGTATGTATCTGCGTGTGAATCTCACCTACAACAATGCCCGCGGGTATGATAATCCGGAGCAGTCTATCGGCAGTGAGGATGCCGGTCCGCAATGCACGGCGCAATACTATCTCAACAAGTTCTGTCCCGCTTATTTGCAAGGCAACACTTTCACTGCCCTCATCGGTTTCTCTTTTGGTTTCTAACAATCTCTAAACTCTAAACTTTCAACTTCTCTCAACTAATCCAAACCACTTTCTCTGTGGCGCGTGTAAGTGCGGTATATAGCCAGCGAAGATATTCACGTCGTTCTTGCGTGCTACTCATTCGCTCTTCGTCTTGCGCGATATTACCGGCATCTATATAGACGTGTTTCCATTGTCCGCCCTGTGCTTTGTGGCACGTTACTGCGTAGGCGAAACGCACTTGTAGCGCATTGTAATACTCTGATTCATAGACGGTTTTGATAAGTTCTTTTCGGTCGCGTATCTCCGGATAGTCTTCTGCTATTCGGCTGAATAGGGTCTGTTGCAGTGTGTAGTTCTGCTCCGGAGTCTCGGTGGTGAGGGTGTCTAACCAGAGTATGGCGTCTATCTCCCAATCGTAGTCCACCGAGCGCAGCGAGGCGTCGGCAAATTGGAATCCGTACATCGTTCGTTGGTTGCGGAGACGCACCACTTCGAGTGTGTCGCCATTGGCGAGGAAGGGCAAATCGTCGTAGTCGCGTGTCCAGAAATAGTTGTTCTTGCTCACCATCAGCCGGTCGCCCGACGAGATGGCGTCTTCTTTCCATAGCAAGCATACACGCACGCCCTGATTGTAGAGGTTGGTGCGTTTGTTGCTGCGCGTGATGATGAGTGTCTCCTCGTTGCCCACTTCTTGGTAACTACGCTCTAATTCTTCTGTAAACTCACTTCCGTTCACCGGTACGACATCGGCTGTAAATGTGGGTTTCAGGTCGGGCAGGGTAGTATGTGCGGGGTCTTGCAGTTGCTCACGCAGGCGCGTGGCATTGCTCAGGATACCGGAGTCTAAGGCTTGTCGTGCCACCTGCGTCAGGCTGAACGTGCTTACATTCAGTCCGTATCCGCGTATATAGTCGGCGTCTAAAGCGGGGCTCTCCTGTGAGCCTACCGGAGGCAACTGGGCGTCGTCTCCGAGCAGTAGCATACTACACCCTTCGCCGGAATAGACATAGCGTATCAGGTCATCTAACAGACTCCCTGTGCCGAAGGCGGGACTGCCCGCGCGGGGAGTAGATATATGCTGTGCCGAAGCAATCATCGACGCCTCGTCCACGATGAACAGTGTATGTTTATGCAGGTTGGCAGCGAGGGAGAAACTGTCGGCTCCCAACTGCTTCTGGCGATAGATGTACTTATGAATCGTGTATGCCGGTCGGTCGGCGTATCGTGCAATCACTTTGGCGGCACGCCCTGTCGGGGCGAGCAATATGCAAGGATGGCGCAGTTGGGCAAGTGCTCTGACCAACGCACTGACCACGCTGGTCTTACCCGTACCGGCATATCCGCGCAGGATAAATGCCTTCTGCGGGTCGGGAGAGACCAGAAATGCGCCCAATATATCGAACAATGCCCCTTTCTCCTCATTGGGTGTGAAGGGCAGTTCGGCTTTGATTCGCGATATAATAAAGTCTTTTAGCATAAGTGAGGTGTTCTTTTAGATGCTCTTTTAGATATAGTGTTCTTTTAGATGCTTTTTTAGTACAAAATAGGTGTTTTTTGTCTGAAAATTTGTGTATTTCAAATAAAAGCAGTACCTTTGCAGTCCAATCGTTCATGACGATAGGTAACACTTTTGTTGTTTATAGGTTTTTAGGGTAAGTCCTACACGACCAGCTCCCTCTGAATTCCCCCAGGTCTTGACCGAAGCAAGGGTAGGAGGTTGTAGCGGTGCGATGTAGTCCGCTTACCTTTTTTTGTGCCTTTTTATTGGTTTATTCGTTTATCGGTCTGCCTAAAACATCGTATATTTTGGTGCCGACAATGATGTGTATCTTGTTGTTGATGAGTGTCTTACGGGCTTTAGGAGCCGTCTGAGTGGCGGGGAGGTCGGTAGTTCCCCGATAAGCAGCCCAGGCGTTGGGTATGCCGAAACCATAGTTGTTGTCGGGCGTGGTGTATCTGTCGGCAGAATGTATGATACGCTCGCGTATCTGCATGGCGTTCTCGTCAGGCAATGCCGACCACAGCGACGCAGCCATACCGGCGATAAGCGGGCAGGCGAAACTTGTTCCGTTGCCATAGAAAGGATAGGTCTCATCGGGGTGGAGCAGGCATGTGTTCTCGCCCACAGCACACACTTCCGGCTTGGTACGCCCATCGTGGCTTGGTCCGCGCGATGAGAAACGTGCGATATTGCCTTTTTCGTCCACTGCTCCCACCGACAATATACTATCGGCATCGGCAGGCGCATCGATATAATACCACGGATTATAGCCCTCGTTGCCCGCTGCTACACAGACCAGCATACCCTTGCGGGCGGCGATAGTGGCAGCCCTTGAGCAACGTGTGGTGGTACCATTCATATCCGCATACGTCAGATTCCACACCGAATTATCGAACTCGTAGTAGCCCAACGAAACGGAAAAGATATTCACTCCCAAACTGTCGGCTTTCTCCAAGGCGGCAACTAAGTTGTCTATCTCTTTGGGACTCTCGGTGGCGTATTCCTCAGAGCGCATAAGGTAATAGTCCGCCTGCGTGGCACTGCCATAGAAGTTCTCGTTTTGCCCCGCAATGACGCTCAGACACTCGGTGCCATGCTCGCCCATGCCACCGAAAAAGGAATAGGTGTCGTCGGTCAAATCGAAATGACCGAGTAGGTGTTCCTGATTGAGAAACGCCGCCTTGTCGGCTTTGTAGAAGCCTCCGTCGCATATAGCCATCAGGATTCCCTGCCCCTCGAAACCTGCCTTGTGCAAGGGTGCGAGGTTGTATAGGTCGATTTGCTCCTGCGCCTGCCCGTAGTGGATGGTGGTTTGCTCCTGTTTGCGGCGGCGTATATTCATATTGCTTGTTGCGCTGTTGCGCGTCATCTCTACGTTGCGGACGAACCGGCAGGAGCGTATCGTCTGCGCCGTCTGCTCATTCATCTCGACGGTAGCCCCGTTGAACCAACGGGAGGTATGGTGTATCTTCGCGCCCAGGCGTTGCAGACTGTCCAGATAGGCGGGTGAGACGGTATAGTCGAGCGAGTCGGTAGGAATCTCCCACTTGTACCTTTGCTCCTGCGCACGCGGCGCAAACGAAAGGGGTTGAGAACCTGCTTTGTCAGTGAAACTGACAAAATAAATACTAATAAAGATAGAAAGTAGTGTTTTAATCATAAATTTTTTCTTATATATTAGTGGGCTGTTCTGTGTGTTAGACCTGCTTTATGTCCGCTAAAAAAGCCGTTTTTATGTTGTGTGGGTGATAGCAGATATAGCAGATAGTTTTTTAGCCTGCCCATGTGGAGCGGTCGAGGGAACGGTAGGAGATTGCCTCGAGGAGGTGTTGAGCGGAGATTTGGTCTGCTTGGGCGAGGTCGGCAATGGTGCGTGCTACTTTGAGGATACGGTCGTAGGCGCGTGCCGACAAGCCGAGACGGTTCATAGAGTAGGATAGGAGGTTGTCTCCCTCGCTGTCGATAGGGCAGTATTGACGGAGCATTTGCGGCGTCATCTGCGCATTACAATGCACCGCAGTGCCTGCAAAACGCTGTTGCTGAATCCGTCGCGCTTCCACCACACGGGCGCGTATAGATGCAGAAGATTCACCCGGTTGGAGCGTGCGTAGTTGGTCGTAGGAGACGGCTTGGATTTCACACTGTATGTCTATACGGTCGAGCAACGGACCGGAGATACGGCTCAGATAACGATGTACCTGCGCGGGCGTACACGTACAGGGGTGCGCGGGGTTGTTCTCGCCGTAATGCCCACAGGGACAGGGATTCATGGCCGCTACAAGCATGAACGACGCCGGATATTCGATAGACATCTTGCTCCGTGCGACGGTGATTTTGCGGTCTTCGAGGGGCTGACGCATCACTTCGAGTGCCGTGCGTTTGTATTCGGGAAGTTCATCGAGAAAGAGGACACCGTTGTGCGCGAGACTGATTTCTCCGGGTTGCGGATTGGTTCCGCCGCCTACCAATGCCACATCGGTGATAGTATGGTGCGGACTACGGAACGGGCGACGCACGATAAGCGATTCCGCCGTGTCCTGACAGCGGTTGAGGAGTCCTGCCACGGAGTGAATCTTTGTGGTTTCGAGGGCTTCCTCCAAAGTGAGGGGCGGCAAGATAGAGGGCAGGCGTTTCGCCATCATCGACTTACCCGCGCCCGGGGGACCGACCATCAGCATATTATGCCCTCCTGCGGCTGCAACCTCCATCGCCCGACGGACATTCTCCTGCCCGCGTACATCGGCGAAATCGAGGTCAGTGGCGAAGGCTTCCTCGCGGAAAAGGAGGTCGGTATCTATCTGCGTCGGGGTAAACTGCTGCTCGGCATTGAGGAAGCGTGCGACATCTAATATAGTGTCCATACCATATACCTCCAGTCCGTCCACGACAGCCGCTTCTTGGGCGTTGGCAGCGGGGAGAATGAGTCCGCGAAATCCCTCTTTGCGTGCGCACAGGGCGATGGGCAAGGCCCCGCGAATGGGCTGTAATGAGCCGTCGAGACTCAATTCGCCCATCAGCATGAACTTATCCAACAGAGCAGACTTCACTTTCTCTTCGCCCGCCAGCATACCGATGGCGAGCGGGAGGTCGTAGGCTGCGCCCTCTTTCTTGATGTCGGCAGGTGCCATGTTGATGGTGAAAGCACGCTTGGGTTGCTCATAGCCGTTGACATTGAGTACCGCGAGAATACGCTCATGGGACTCTTTGACGGCATTGTCAGGGAGTCCGACGAGCGTAAAATCGAACCCCGGTACAGCATGTACTTCTATCGTTACTAAGACAGCATCTATTCCGACGGGTGCTGCACCATACGTCTTAATCAGCATATATTCAGTGAGTTATAGTGTCTTTGGGTAGTGAGACGGATTGTTTTTCCTGCTTTTTCGCCTGCTTTTCGGCTTGGCGTTGTTGCTTGCGTTGCTCTCGCTCTATCTTCTGTTGCTCGCGTTCCTGCTTGGTACGCCAGTTGAAATCGTGTTTCCATACGAAACCTACTCCCTGAATGGTGTTCGCCTGCCTGAGGGAGTATTTATCGACGGTGTGGGTGTATCCCTTGAGGCGTAACTTGCCGTCCTCGGTAAGCATGACCTCGACATCCAAATCGCCAAAGAAAGGCTGGTTGGCGATGTCGTTGTAGCGATAGCCGACATTACCGTTGATGACCAAACGGTCCACCGGCTGGAGTTGGAACTGTGCCTCGTACTCCTGCGTGGCGTCCGCTCCCTCGCCATCGGTGCGTATATTGACGCCCATCGTGAATACATTGGTCAGTTTGCTCAACCACGAGTTGATTTGCCCCGTGATAGTGGAAGACAGAAGCGAGTAGGTGTCGTTAAGCCCTGTGAATTGCTGGGTGTTGGTCATATATTCGGGCGTGAAGAACCGACCGAAAACCAACAGATAAACTACCTGACGCATCAACATCTCATCGGTGTTGATGATAGACTGCACCTGACTCTGGACAGACTCGTCGGACAGGGGGAGTTCGATACAAAAATGAAGCGTAGGCTGCATTAGATTGCCCGTCATCGTGAGGCAGGTATTGACCGGCACATTGGTCCGTGTGGTCGCCAATTGGCTTACATCGTTTCCAAAGAGGTCTTTGAGGCTCGCCGTAACCCTGTATTTGGCAGTAACATTGAGTTGCGGGGTCATCGGATCGCCCGACCATGCAATGGTACCTCCTTCGGCGATGGTGAACTGCCTGCGAATAACATTTCCGACGGTGAAATCGAGTGAACCCTGCTGTATGTTGTAGTTGCCCATCAGGCGTATATCGTCGTTCTGCGAGTCGTAGGTGAAGCGTAAGGCACCGTCTCCACGCCCCTGAATCATATCGCCCGTCCGCTCGCCCAAGACGAGTTGGAAGAGGAGTTGGGGATTGACATCTATATTGAGTGCTAGCAAGATACGCATAGACGATTCGAGTTTGGCAATCTCCTCGCGGAGGAATTCTTCCTCTTCGTCGTCGATGGTCTTGGGGCGCGGCTGCTTGAAGACCGCGTTGTGGTCCACGAAAGTGATGAAATTGTTGTCGCTCGCTGTGGAGGCATAGTCGATAGAGAAACGGAAACGCGACTTACCGACGGTACGCGCGTTGCCCGTGATACGCACTTCTTGGGTGTTGCCCTTGATATGCGCATCGCCATTGGCATAGACTCGTCCCTGAAGCATTTCGCCCGCCTTGTCGGGCAGGTTGAACACCAACGCATCATGTACATTGACGTGGAAATTGTAGCGGAAATTCTCAAACAACTCGTGCTTCAAGTAGCCATTCACATGGAGGAGATGCCCTTCCTCGTCTCGCAAATCGATGTTGTCGAAGCGGATAGAGGTGGAGTCCATGAATACCGAATCGCTGAGATAGTATCTGCAGCCCGTGTAGGGGATAGTGAGTGCGGCGTCGGTTGCTTTGGCGCGAACCTCGACGTATGTGTGTTTTTCACCTCCGTCGCGGTCTCCGAAGACATGAACAAGCCCACTACCGTAGCCCGATATGTCGGTGATGATACCCTGTGTCCAATGGTTGATGAAGTCCAACGGAACCGAGTCGGGGTAGATAGTGATGCCCCATCGGTTGGTGGCGGTCTCTACGTCGCCGTCCACATGCGCCAATAGACGCGATTCGCGGACTATATCGCCGTTGATGAGGATATTGTTGGTGTTTCTATCCAATGCCACTATGGCCGCCGCATCGCCTATATAGACATCGTTCAACAAGGCGGAATCCAACCGCACGTCCGCCTCGAAAACAGGCTTTGAGAAGAGACTATAGAGGGTTGCCCACCCCGTGAGACTGCCACCGAGTTTGAGCGATTCCTCCGGCAGGACAAACGGCAGGACATAGCCCGCATCGATATTGCCCAACTCGATACGGAGGGAGTCGGTTGCGCTCGACGACGCCATACCGTTGGCTCGGATAAACTGGTGAGACGCCTGTATATTGAAGTTCTGTATTCCGAGTGTGGTGTCCGCCACGCAATAGGAGATACGGCTGTCGCTGAGGGTGTAGGTGGAGTCGCGCAGTTGCACTATAGACGGCTTTATATGCGTGTCTATCAGCGGTTTGCCGGCATACTGCACGAAATGGGTAAGCGTGTGTATATCGCCTCCATAGACGTGTTCTGCCGAGTCGGTCTGATGGAGGGTGAGGTGAGTCGCCAGCGAGTCGCCCGACGCCTTGACACGCAACATCGCGCCCATATTCAACGCTTGGGCGGAAACCGACAGGTTGGCACTATTGTCGAGGTTATTGAGCGAGACGGTGAGGTCGCGTATGGCTGTGCCTTTGGTGCGTAGGGTGGGGGTATATGCCATCAGACCAAACGTGTTCTTATCTTCGTGCAGGAATCCCTTGACCACCGTCTTGTCGCTCAGGCGTACCGGCAGTTGCAAAGTACGCTGCAAGGCACGCAACTTATAGCCATAGAGGTAGAAATCGATGTCTGTATGGCTTGACTCAATATGGGCGATACGGTTTTGTTCGTTTGCCGTGAACGTGTTAGGCAGATAGCGACACGCCAGACGCAACAGCACATCAGGGAGGTCCTGATAGCGGAAATGACCATTCACGCCGAGCGTCAGCAAATCGCTTGTTAGGTGAATCTGCTTGTTGCGATTGGTGTCCGCCTGTACGATGAGTTTCAGTTGCTCCATAAGGACGGAGTCGTTGCCATTGCGCAGACGGGTGGAATCAATCACCAAGTAACCACTCATCTCGTCTAAGTTGCTGCCACTGAGATTGACCGCCAGCGTGGTACCCAACTCCATCTTCTCGAGACGCGGGGAGAGTTGCAATACCCCCGGACGGAAACGCACCAGTCGCAAATCGCAGTTGATGTCGGGCAGACTATGCGCCAGATTGACCAGTCCGGAGAAATACATCTCCAGATTATCGTCGTTGATACTGAATGTACCATCATAGCGTTTGGGACGGAACTGCCCCTTGACACGCAGTTCCTGATAGGTATAGTCTTTGTAGGAGAGGTTGCGCACATGGGCATCGATGTCGCCTGACGCCTTGCCATTGACCACCTTTCCGCGCGAACTGACGTCCAACGAGACAGGACCTAAATCGCTGTTACCCAACATCTTACCCAAACGGAAACGGTTGGTGGTAACACGTGCGTTGTAGTCGAGACGGGTGAATAGCGAGTCTGATTTGAGCCTGCCATCGGTGGTGATAACCCCCAATGCCGTGCGGAAAACCCCATGCACCGTCATATCGTGCAAACGACCATCAATCTGCCCGCGATAGTGGATATCCCCCAACCGATGTACCTCCTTAGGCAGGCGGAAAGGGTGGTTCTTGATGTCGCTCAGGAAATCCTGTACCAGCCGCGCATTGACAAACAAATCCTGACAACTCACTTTCAGATACGGGTCGCTGATATCGGGCAATCCCAGCGCCGTGAACGCTCCGAGGAAAAGGCGTTGGTTGTTATAGTGGAGCGACAGATTCCGGGCTTGGATACTGTCTAACGTGCCCGCGAGGTCGCCTGTGATACGAATCTTCTTGTCGATAGTCCGCATAGCCGGCACAAACAACGACAAGTCGTGCGGGCGAATCTCCGCCTGCGTGATATGCAATCGAATGACATTGCCCTCGCTCAAGAATCGCCCCTGCTTGGTGGAGTGGTCTATCGTGCAATGTCCGTTGTGGGCTTTGTCGGTGTGGTGATGCGACTCGTGCATCGTATATTCCACTCCGCCGGCATCCAACTCCGACTCCGGCAGGCGCACATACAGCCGCGGCATAGCCAACAGCGTATCGTTGTACACCAGACGCGCCTGCAACTCCTCGATGCTCAACAGGTCTGTCGGATTCTGCACCTGTATCGCCAGACTGCGCACCTCGGCATCGATAGAGTCCGGCGTGAAATGGTACAGGTCCATATAGGCATGGTCCAACTGCGCACGATAGTCGTCGAACCTCGCACGCACCTGCTCTATGCGTATATCCCGCACCGAGAGAAAAGAACGGAAAGACTTGGCTGGCTTGTCGAAACGGAAAGCGTCTGCCAAAAACTGATAGTTGTATTGCCCGTCGGGCAGGCTATAGATATTCGCCACACCCCCGCGCACAATCACGTGCGAGAAACGAATCTCGTTGTTCCGGAGAGGCAAAAGACGAAAATGGGCATATATCTCGTCCAACGCAAGGAGAGTGTCGCCCTGTTGGTCTTCAAGGTAGATACCCTTGATACGCAGGCGGGCAGGAAACTGATATTCAACGCTTCCGACTTTGGCTTCGGTACCTAATCCGCGACTCAGTTCCTCCATCACTATTTGCACCGCTGCGGTCTCCACCTTGTCGCTCATCAATGCACACACCAGCATCGTGCCCACCAGCAACAGACTGACGAACAGGACACCCAATATGTAGAAAAAGCGTTTCATTAAGTCTTGCACATACGCACGCGATTATCGCGCGCGCAATTCAGTGCGTGCAAAGTTACTGCTTTTTTCTGACATGTGCAATAGAGAACTCTTTTTGTCATTGTAACCACACTAAAATCAGAGACAATTCAAGGTAAAAGACAGAAACCCCTTATGAATCATTTAGCGTCCAATCTCGTATGTATTGCCCTACCACTGCCCTAGCACTCCCTTCTCTTATACCACTATTATACCTGTTTTTTCCTATGTGTGTACGGGAGTAACTATGCCCGTTTAATAACATTCCTTATCTCAATTAGTTCCCCATACAACCGACATAGACCTACAAACAATAAAATGCACCCGACGAGTGCATTTTATTATGCTCTACTCATTGGGTGCAAAAATATATAGAAAAATCGGAAATATCCGCCTATTCAACTTAAAAAGTTAGTATTGATTCTAAGATTATTATGTTTATCTTCTATTCTTTCTCTTTATTGTATTTGGGATCAAATTCTACAGAACCATCATTTTTGAATGTAACTTTTCCTCCTGAAACTATTCCAGTTAGGGCGACAATCCCTCCGAGAAGAATAGCCAATTCTGCAGCACTAATTGTAATGGACCCTATAGTAAGACCAACTGCGGTTGCTCCTAATGTTCCCAATAACGATGCACCACCTGTCAATGGTATAGCAGCAATGCCGCCAATAGCAATCAGTGCACCGCCAACGCCAATACGTGCGGCCCGTTTTCTTTTTTTCTTTTTAGCAAATTGGCGTGCAATCTCACCTTTGCATAAAATTTTTTCCTCATGGGCTTTTATAGCCTCTTCTAATTCGTTTTGTGTGTAAACCGTTCTCATAATGGTTTTTGATTATAATTTGCCTTTAACGCTGCAAAAATACAGCGTCAGAATGCCAAATTACGACAAAGTAATCTAAATATTTTCTACCAATGTTTTTGTAACAACTCCATCTATACTTGTCGTGAACTCAATTGCTGTCGGGCGCTTCGAACCTCCTTTATAGATAAGTTTTCTATTAGAAATGACCTCTTTACCATCTTTTAAGGCTTGTTCTTCAATACGCTCTAATTCTCTCCATTTCCCTGTACGATTAAGTTCTGATGCCATAGGTACTTGATTGATGAGTTCATTAGGACCTCCTGTTGTATTTGCAAACAAGTGCCCTGCATCATCCAATCCTTTTCTGCCATCTAATTGTTCTATTACGTGCCTTTGTACATCCGAATTTCTTTGTGTGTTACGTTCAATAGCTGTGTATGCTTTGTTGCGTTTGGCATTACATTCTATAACCCTTCCCAAGTTATCTGTTTTGTAAACAAAACAATCATCAATAATGTATGTCCTGTTCGGAATCAAATGATTAAAGAACTCATTGACTGGACCTGCATTTTTCAAACTTCCTGCATGTCCTGTAATCAGTGTACCATTCACTCTGATTTTAGATACGGGAAATTCTTTTGAAAAAAGTTCTATTCCATTCTTCGTGATATTGACAGTAATGTCTTCTGCAAAATTTTTGCTAATATACGTAGAAAAGTCTTCAAACAGATTTTGGAAAACTTTGTCAGAAGAGGCAAATTCTTTTAGGGATTGCCTTGCTATGCGCTGTCCACCTTCTGTAGCAATATCAGAGACTCTTTCTTTTGCTGCCTTTTTCGCTACGGTTTCTGTTACTTCTTTTGTACCTTTCGTCATAAGTTTTGATGTCATTTTTTCACATGACACAAGACTGAAAGCACAAACCAATGTGCCTAACAAGATGATTCGTTTCATAATAAACCAAACATTTGAATAATAATATTTTGTGATTCGATAAACTGCATATAATTATTGACTAACATATCAAGAATCTGCTCTTCTAACTCTATACAAATTGCCGATGTCTTGAAAAAAGAAATATAGATACCTACGCCAAATGCAATGATACCTAATATAATATCAATAATTCCAGCGTAAGGAATAAATTCTTCACTTACAAAGAATCCAAGAATAAACCCAATAACAAAAGCAATAACCAAACATATTACAATATCAATAAAAATACCCGCTAAAGTATCAGTTGTTTCGATTGCTTCCCTGTCAAAAATTTTGAGCGCAGTATTGGTATCAACAATAGTTCCATCAGGAATCATCTCTATTTTGACATAATGCATTTTTTTATCTTCGGGCACATTTTGATTATAGTAATCTACCTTTGTGTTAATCAATTGCTGTATGTCTTCAGCACCGATATGTTTACAGAAATATTTTTGTGCGTGGCGTGCCCTACTTACGTCGGAACTAAACCACGGCTGACACAACATTCGGAATAGATTCCAAAAACCGAAACGTTTATCCAACCTTTCAGAAAAATTTTTTCGTGCCATTGTCTCTATATCAGTCTGTAATTGCTCTACAAATTCAACTTGATTGTCTGCCAGAGAAATGGGCTCTTGTGTTTCGATATTTTGGGTGTCCAGAGTATCGTTAAACCATATTTTAGTAGCATGCACCATTTGCTTAAATGTCGATGTAGAAATGCTTTTTGATAGCAGTCCCTCTTCCCATTTTCCTTCAATACATACTCCATTTTCGTATAATTTCCCCTTACCATCATACAAATCCTCATCCCAATGTCCATCATACACTAACAAACCGCTTTCATTGTAGAGTTTACCTTTACCTTCCCTTTTTCCATTGTTCCATTGCCCCTCATACCACAATCTACCATTTTTGTATGCTTTACCATAACCGTCTTTAAGATTTTTGGAAAAATTACCCTCATAAACAAGAACACCATTTTCATATTTCTGTCCTAATCCTTTGCGCATTCCTTTTCGAAAGTTGCCTTCAAAACAAATGACCCCATTTTCATAATATTTTGCAAGACCATGAACTTTTCCTTTTTTATATGTTCCGGAAAAAAGAGGAAGGACTCCTGTCCCTGTAATAAGGTATTTCTCACAGAAACCATTGTACAACACAGATTTCTTAAACTTTCCAATACTGATGGTATCATTTTGGATTTTTACTCCAAATCCATTGGGTAAATCTTTATGAAGTTTGCCTAAATACTTGTAATTACCGTATGAAATGTAATTCCATTCTTTGGCTACGCCCCAATTAACCTTAAGTCCTTGCTGTTCTTTGTATTCTCCTTCTTTGTTGTATGATACAAGTCGCCCCTCACCATCAGCCATTCCTGCTTTAGTATCTCCTTTCCAACTCAATTTGTACTTGTCATTGGCTATACAATAGATGTAAATTCCCTCAGTGGTTTTGTGCCAAGACGGATGCTTACAACTATTCAATAGCAATAATCCCAAACATAAGAGTAATACTTTTTTCATCACTTTCATTGTAGCGTTAAAAGTGTTGTAGGCAGACGGCTCCGGGGTGCCCGATTAACTATAAAACAGATTTGGTACAGACATAAAGAAAGCGTGGAGCCTTACATTTTGCTTATTCTCCACGCTGAGGTTCCGGAAAGACCCTTGTAACAAGAACAAACAATATACGCCCACGCCCGATATGCAGAAATGCCGTACCAAAAGGTGCGGACAATCATTACATACCACGAGGGCATTTATTGCCTCTTGCTTTGGGTTACGAAATTTTCCGGATTTCAGCATGCCAAAACAAGCGCATATAAACGCCTTTTATTATGTCTGCAAAGTCGAGTGTTCGGCTATCGGGCGTGCGGCCTATCGTTTGTTCTTACAACATCAGCCCCACCCGCGAAAGCCCTTCTCAACTTCACAGCGCAAAATTACAACTATTATTTTAATTACACAAATAATAGTTTGATTTGCTAAAAGAAAGAAAAAGAAAAGCACCATTAAACGATAAATTCAATGGTGCAATAGGCATTAGAATGATTATAATTATAATCGTGCAAGAGTAGCACCACGGTAATAGTGCAGCAGAATTTGGGAGTAAGAAAAGCCCTCGCTTGCCATCACGGCAGCACCTATTTGGCACAATCCGACACCGTGTCCCCAACCATGTCCGTACAAGACAAAAGCAGACGGAATATCGGAATCGGGAGCATATTGCATTTGACATTCAAAGGCGGACGAATAGAGGCAACTGCGACTGAGCCACTGGCGTATTTTCAGTTCTTTGCCTATCACTTCCGTGTGTTTTGTACCTACTATCTCTAACGAATAAATACGCCCCGACGCACCCCTTTTGAGGGGATTGAGAGCAAGGATATCACCAAAGTCGATACCTAATTTTTGGCGGATAATATCGGATAATTCTGCTTGACTGTATGTCACCCTCCACTTATAGAAATCCGTCGTTTCTTGGTCGTAGTTGTTCAGTACCAATCGCAGAAGTCGCTCATTACCAACGGCTTTGGCACAATACGGGCAATCAACGGATGTGAGGTA
>JBNMHB010000029.1:0-20918 GCA_050872525.1 Bacteroidales bacterium
CTCGGCAGCATTGAAATTGCGCTCAATCTCGTGCAGTTGCTGAATATAGAGGGTGTCGTGTACAACGACAACTTTCTCTACCTCAACAACCTGCTTTTTTCCGAGCGAGAGCCACAGAATCAGTCCGACAACCGCCGCGGCAAGCAATCCGATAACCGCCCACAGCCATGCGGGTACACTTTTCTTGGGCTGTTGCGGTACGGGTGGGATGTAGCCGTTTAGGTACTCGAGACGGAAACCGCCTTTCTGCCCCTTGACACCTTTTTCAAACTCCGCTACCTCAATGTCGTATTGCTTGGCGTGCTCCACCAGACGGTCGTACTCGGGCTTTGTCCACACTTTGATGAGGGCTAACTTGACCTTGTCGGCAGTGGTGATCAGTTCGTCCTTTTCGGCAAAGCACCAATTGACATAGTTGGGGTCGTTCTGAATCATCTCCGGCGTGATGAACAGGTGCGGATGATGGGTGAGCGAATCGGGGAACGCCTTCTCCAAATCTTCTTTTGTAGCATGCGGATACATAACCATATAGGCATGAACGATGCCCAATGCTGTACGGTTTTGAGCCTTACCGTAAACTCTTACTTTACTTGGCATAAACTATTGGTTTTATGTGATTATTTGGATTTCTTGCGTCCTCCGGTGAGGGTTCTCAATACGGCTTGTCCGACTTTGCGTTCAAGCCCTTGCTTGGTAGTAGGTATGCCGGTGGCACGGGCTACTTTGGTCTTGAGTCCCGAAATACCTACGGCACGTTTGAGAGAAAAAGAAAGTCCTTTCATAATGATTTCTCCTTACATATATTATATCATTATCTCTTGCGCTCGCGGGCAATGCTGTCCTTGCAGGATTCTATCTGCCGTTTGATGCTCTCGATGTTGCGGTCATGCGAGGCGGCATGGTCAATCTTCTGCCGACGATAATAGGCCTTGCTATCCGTTGTAGATGCGCTTTTTACCAAATCAGCATAACGCTCATTGTCACGTTTCTTGGCTTCTTTTTCTTTTGCGAGGCGGGCACGCAGGTCCACCATCTGTTTTTTGTAATACTCTAAACTCATGGTCTTTACATTTAGTTAGTTTTTCCCTACTTTGTTATGGCCTTTCGGGTTATGCCTATCTATAAATATATTGTATTCTTTGCTTTTTTATCATTTAGGCTACAAAGATACTACAATTCACGTGTGCCGACAAAGTCCTTTTTAGTCCTTTTGGCTATCATGGTAGCGAGACATCGGTGTTTTCTTGGTGTTTTTGTGCGTTGGCGGTGTTCTTCCAGTGGCGGGACATATATATACAAAAAAAGCACAGATATTTCCTATCTATGCCTTGAGGTCCTGAGATTACCTGTGATTACAAACAAGAAACACCTATGCTATTGCATAGGCGTTCGATATTTGTCACCGTAACCACATATTTGAAATTTCTCAGGTTTCAAGGCATGTTACGAACAAATAGCAAACGCTAATATATATGTCATAGAAAGACGACTACACGCTTGTAGTCCTTTTTAGTTCTTTCCGTCGGCAAAGTTACAAAAAAACAACGAAGTGTGCAAATAAAAGTTATATTTTTCTGCTATAGAACATCAGATTTATTAACTTATGGGCGTAATCAACCTATAGTGGATAAATGATAGAAAAACATTGCTTTTTATAACATAATGACAATCAGATGTTTATACACCATACAGCAAAAAAGTATAAGTTCTTGCGGTGCGGTTTTTTTTGTGTTTTTGACTATTCTAATTCCTGCCAACGGGTGTTTTTGATTAAATTGCACAATTCAACACCAAATGTTCAAATAAAATAGCACATTTGGTTTGAAACGATGTGGAGAATGCAGAAATCTTCACCAAATCGCAAAGGAAATGCATGATTTGGTTGCGATTTCCATAAAAAAGTTGTAACTTTGCAGCCGTAATCAAAAAAATCACCTGTTATGTTTGGTAGAGAGGCAGAAAAACGAGTATTATTATCGCTATTAGAGAGCGAGAAATCGGAGTTCGTAGCAATATATGGTCGCCGCCGTGTCGGAAAAACCTACCTCGTGCGCGAAACGTACAATTACAATTTTGCTTTCCAACATACCGGCTTGCAAAATGCCACTATCCGTGAGCAATTGGAAGAGTTCGCAAACTCCCTTACTATCGCGGGAATGAGGAAGGTTAAGCGTCCTAAGAAATGGTCGCAAGCATTCTTTATGTTGGGGCAACACTTGAGTACTCTTCCCGAAGGAAAGAAAGTGGTATTTATTGACGAACTCCCATGGTTGGATGCTCGTAATTCCAAATTTGTTTTTGCACTTGACCATTTCTGGAATGGTTGGGCAACGGCTCGGAAAGATATTGTTTTGGTGGTGTGTGGTAGTGCAACGTCATGGATTATGGACAAGATTGTCATGAATTATGGCGGATTGCATAATCGTCTGACGGAACAAATCTATTTGCGTCCGTTCACGTTGCATGAGTGTGAGCAATATGCGACACAGCGCAACTTGGGAATGAGTCGCCGCAATATTCTGGAGACGTATATGATTCTTGGCGGTATTCCTTTTTACTGGGATATGCTACGTAAAGATTTGTCATGGGCGCAGAATATTGACCGTATGTTCTTCTATCCGGACGGAAAGATGCGGAATGAGTTTGAAGCCTTGTATAGATCGCTTTTCCACTATCCGCAGTCATATATAGATGTCGTTACTGCACTCGGTACTAAAAAGGCAGGCATGACGCGCAATGAACTAATCGCAGCTCTTGGCGAGAACAATGGAGGTACGCTTAGCAAGACACTTCGAGAATTGGAGCAATGTGGATTTATACGCTCATACAACTCTATCGGAAAGGCAAAGAAAGAGGCTATCTATCAACTGATTGACAACTTTACTTTGTTCTATTTCAAATTCATGGCTGGTGGAACTATCAATGAGAAAGACTTCTGGTCGCGTACAATAACAAAACCTGTTTACAATGCATGGAGTGGATTGGCATTTGAGCGCGTATGTTTTCAACATATTGACCAAATCAAGCGTGCTTTGGGGATATCCGGCATCATCAGTAATGTCTATTCGTGGGTGTATATTCCAAAGGATGCTGAAGAAAAAGGGGCGCAAATAGATATGCTTATTGATCGTGACGACAATATCATCAATGTCTGTGAAATGAAGTTTTCTCAAGGAGAGTATGAACTTACAGAGAAATACGATTTGGAATTACGTAACAAAGTGGGAACATTCCAAAGCAAGACAAAGACACGAAAAGGTGTCAGCATTGTTATGATTACATCCTATGGTCTCAAACGTAATGCTTGGGCTAATGGCATCAATGCTCAATTGACTATGGACGATCTTTTCCAAGATAGATAGTATTGAATAAAGCATTGCTGTTATTTCAATAATCACAAATACACGCATGAGGCGATAGGTGAGGCATTCCGTTTCCACTCTTCTGAGGTGTTGGATATGTACGAGAAAAAGAAGGTAGGGGACGACCGGATAGAAGTGTGTACTCTTTTTAGCAGCAATAAATCAAGACTATCTCTACCGCAAATAATAAAAAATGCCAAGTTTTGATATTTATACATCCAATAGCAAAAAAGTATAAGTTCTTGCGGTGCGCATAAATAGGAGATGTTTTATTTGGTTATACGAGAAAAAAGCAGTACCTTTGTGCTCGATTTTAAGAAAAAATGGCTTCCGAATATACTTGCAAGCGCATTTTTCTATACAAAATGCGCTGATTTGATGGCACAATTTATTACGAATTTATTTTATAATCTGTTATGAATTGGTTTTATAATTTGTTTTTCGGCACAGGTATAGCACACTCTATTGTGGTGCTTGCCTTGGCTATCGCCTGTGGCGTGTTCTTGGGGAACAAACTCAAGATAAAGGGCGTAACATTGGGCATAACATGGATACTCTTCTGTGGTATTGCGTTCTCTCATTTTGGTATGCACCTCGACCCGCAAGTGGAGTCTTTTGCCAAAGATTTCGGACTTATTCTGTTCGTCTATTCTATCGGTTTGCAGGTCGGCCCAGGTTTCTTCTCCCCCTTTGGCAAGGGCGGTCTGTCGCTCAATCTGCTGGCGACGACGATTGTGCTATTGGGCTGTGCAACGGCGTTTGTGATTCACCTGTTGTCGGGCGTGGACATCGCTACCATGACCGGTATTCTCTTCGGCGCCGTAACCAACACGCCGGGTCTGGGTGCCGCGCAACAGGCGTTTGCCGACATGCGGGGTGTATCCAATCCGGACATCGCGACGGGCTATGCCATGGCGTATCCGTTGGGTGTGATTGGCATATTGGTTTCGTTGATGTTGATTCGCCTGTTCTTCAATATCAAATTAGACAAAGAAGAACAGCGTGTGGAAGCCGAAAAGGGCGTAGATGAGGAGATTGAGCATCTCGATATGTTGCTGACCAATCCGCAAGTAGAGGGCATTGAGGTCAAAGAACTGAGCAAACTTTGCAACGTGGATTTTGTAGTGTCGCGCCTCGTACACCCCGATGGGCACGACGAAATGCCCAATGCCAACACCACGCTGCATACGGGCGACAAGGTGCGTATCGTGGTGGACCGCTCGCATGAAAAAAGCATATTGTTGATGGGCGAACTGACCACTATCTCTGAGGAGAAAATCAAAGACGCGCGTCTGGTGTCGCGCCATATCGTGGTTACAAAGCCCGAACTGAACGGCAAGCGTATTGGCGAACTGAATGTCCGCGCCGCCTATCATATCACTATCACGCGTATTCGCCGTGCGGGTATCGAACTGCTGGCAACACCCGATTTGCGCCTGCAACTTGGCGACCGTCTGACCGTGGTGGGCGAAGACAGAGAGGTCGAGAAAGTGACAAAAGTGTTTGGCAACTCCACCAAACGCCTCGATTTGCCCAATTTGGCTTCTATCTTCTTCGGTATCGTGTTGGGCGTTGTGCTCGGTTCGTTGCCTATCGCCTTGCCCGGACTCTCCCAACCGTTCAAACTCGGTCTTGCCGGAGGTTCGCTGATTATCGCTATTCTGATTGGCTATTTCGGTCCGAAACTGCACGTCGTAACCTACACCACCAGCAGTGCCAACCTGATGATTCGCGAGATTGGTATCTCGCTTTTCTTGGCGTCCGTCGGGTTTGGCGCGGGCAAATCGTTTATCCCAACCCTCTTGGACGGCGGATATGTGTGGATTGGTTATGGCGTGATAATCACGATGTTACCTATTCTGTTGGTCGGGATAGTGGCTCGTTTGTGGTTACACCTCGACTATTTCACCCTGATGGGACTCATCGCCGGCAGTACCACCGACCCGCCGGCATTGGCGTATGCCACATCGCAGACCTCGGCAAACGACCGTGCCGCCGTGGCATATTCCACCGTCTATCCGCTCACTATGTTCCTGCGCGTGCTGACGGGACAAATGATGATTTTGTTCTTCCTATAGGAAATCAAGTGCAATGAATATCCTACGAATATAACTTTTTCTCCCTCCGAGTTTTCCTCGGAGGGATTTGTTTTGCCTATGGACTATTTGCTTTTCGATGATATGGCGCAATGCACCGAGACGGAGGTGGCACAATTGCTGCCTCTGGTGAGCGTGCAACGCAGAGAGCAGGCGTTGCGCTACAAGCATACGTTTGGGCAATATACCTGCCTCAAGTCCTACTTGATGTTGATTGACTTGCTACGCCGAAACAACCTATTGCAGGATACGCAACTGCCTGAATTTGTGTACAATACTTATGGAAAACCCTATATCGCGGGTGGGGTGGAGTTCTCCCTTTCCCACTGCAAGGCGGGTATCGTGGTTGCCATAGATACCGTTCCCATCGGGGTTGATATCGAGGGATTCAGACACATCGACGAGTCTTTGATTCGGCGCACAATGAATCCGGCAGAGGTCGCCCATATATTGTCCTCCACCAAACCGAATGTGGCGTTCACGCACCTATGGACACAGAAAGAAGCCGTGCTAAAACAGCGTGGTACGGGCATCGTAAGCGACTTGCACAATGTACTGACCACCCCGCCTTTGCCACATTTAGCCACAATAGAACGCGAAAACTACATCTACACCCTCGCCACAAAACAAGAATAGACTACAAAACAGAAAATACGAAACAGAAAAAATACCACAAAACTATCACCTCATACAAAATAAGAGGCTGTCCCACCAATGAGACAGCCTCTTATCATTTTATTGTTTCTTAGCCGGTCATATAGAATATACACTTTCTATGCAAGCCGTGCAAATAGCGTAAATTATGTTAAAAAGACGGCAACGAGACGGTAACGAGACGATAACGAGACGGTAACGAGAGCCGTTCTAATATACACTATATGCAGTATGCACACTGCATAAACTGTATATTCTCGAACAGCACCAACCGTTATTTTTGCTTGTTCAATTTCACAATCAGTGTCGCCACAGGACCCACTTCCACATCTTGGCGCGACAAATCCACCGTTGCACCGGTGAGTACATCGGTCCCAACCATGTCATATCGTGTCAGTATCTCGGCATAGTGGGCGGTAGGAATAGTGCGTGCTTCCTCGTTGGCATTGGCGAATACGAACACCGCGCCCTCATCGGTATAACGGAAAAAAGCATACGTGTTGTCTCTGCTCATAAAGTGCATTGTGCGTCCGGTATGCACGATTGGTTCCGACTTGCGCCATTGGAGCAAACGACGCTGATAATCGTACATATCGCGTTGTTCGTCTGTCAGTTGCTCAGGCATAGGCAGGGGCATACGCAACGTGGAGTGTCCCAACGACATATCGGCGGAGTGCATATCATATTCGTCGCCTGCGAAGATTTGCGGAATACCGCGCACGGTGGCGAGCAGGGCATACGCAAGTTTGGTATAGCGCGGGTCTTTGTCTTTCACCACATCGCCAATACGGTCCATATCGTGGTTGTCGAGGAAAACCAACAGGTCATTCACATTGCTGTAGAGGTAGTCCTGCGCAATGGCGTCATACACCCGTGTCAGTCCGCCGCCCCAACCGTTGTCAGTGCCGCTAAGTGCCTGACGGATAGCCTCATTGAGCGGAAAATCCATCACCGAAGGTAGATTGCTGTTAAATCCGTCATGATTATTCGCGCCCGATTGCCAGTAGGCAACAGCCGAAGCGGGACGTGTCCAACACTCGCCTACTATGTTCAGGTTGGGGTACTCCTCGCGAATGGCTTTGAGCCAGTTGGCTGCGGGGATTTTCTCGATATATGGATAGGTATCCACGCGCAGGCCGTCCAAATTGGCATATTCCACCCACCAGATTGCCCACTGTTGGAAATAGCGCAACAGGTCGGGATTTTCCAAATTCATATCGGGCATAGGGTGGTCGAACCAGCCACGGTTAGAGAGCAGGCGGTCATATTCCGAGGCATTGATGTCGTAGTTGGCAGAGAAGACATTGTTGGTGCGTGTGAACTCGTCAAACTGGTTCACCCAATCGCGATAGGGCAGGTCTTTCATCCACCAATGTGCGCCCCCACAGTGGTTTGGCACCATATCCATCAGTATTTTTATTCCGTGCGCGTGCGCCGAGTCCACCATTTGGCGATAGAGTTCGTTGGAACCATAGCGGGGGTCTATGTGATAGTAGTCGGAGCAGGCATAGCCGTGATATGACCACGAAGCCTCGTCGTCGAGGAGGAGTGGGGTAGGCCAGATGGCTGTGGCGCCGAGGTCGGAAATATGCCCAAGTTGGTTGATGATTCCTTGAATATCACCGCCGAAGCGACCGTGTACATTGTTTTTATCGCTCTTCTCAAGGGTATTCGGAGTGTCGTTGTTTGTAGGGTCGCCATCAACAAAACGGTCAGACATGATAAGATAGACCACGTCTGCGGAACTGAACGACTGACGCTCACGGCTTCCCTCGCGACGCTCATGGATGGTGTAGGTATAGGTCGCACGGCGATTGCCCTTTTGCAACGTGATACGATAAGTACCCGCTTGGCGCACGTCCATATCTACAAAAAGGTAGTTTTTGCTTTCGGCATTGTGTTGCCCCGTTGGAACAAGTCCGACGCATTGCCCGCGCAGGACACGCCCCGCTGCCAATTCTTGTATATGCACGGTGGCGTCTGCCAAGTCCTCGCCATAGAACATCAGCGTGAGAGGTTGGTGCATATCCGCCCACCAGCAAAGGGGTTCGACACGTGAGATTTTTGGGGCTGCCCACAGGGCAGAACAGAACAAAAGAGATAGAAAGAGAATTTTATATTTCATGCGTTATGTTATTTATTTGCATAGTATATAATCGTAGTGTGTGTCATTGTGTGTTTATTTGTGTGGTGGAAAAGGCACTATATTTCGTTAACCTTTATCTGACTGAGGGTATTATGCTCGTTTTTGAGTTGCAAGAAGTGTTTCCAGAAAGCCTGCATTTCCGGTGGTGTCGATTTGAGGAACTGCTCCGACCCTTGTTGGTCAATACGCTCAAACACCATACCTACGGTGATAAGGTGTGTGTCGAGGGCTGGCTGATAGGTGCGGTCTTCTTTGTTCTCGATATAAATCTCGCGCAGGAGTTGTGTCTCCACCAATCGCGAAAGCAACTGATTCACAAGGCGCAGCGGCAGATGGTTCCTGCTTGCCAGTTCGTGGGCGGTGAGAGGCGTTTCGTCGCGTTCAAAACGATGGATAATCACCGATAGCAGATACAGGGTGATAAAGTCCTTGTAGCGACGCGACATCTTCTCCACATCGTCTTGATATTCAAAGAGTTCGTTATTCTGAATAGCAAACGACATCTGCGCACCGATGAGTATCAGCAGACAAGTCCATTGCAGCCACGTGAGCAAGATAGGCAGTGTGGCAAAAGCACCATATACGATACTTGTACGCGACAGAAAAACGATGATGTACATAGACAACATCTGCAAGAGTTGGAAGCAAGTGC
This sequence comes from Bacteroidales bacterium, assembly GCA_050872525.1. Classification (GTDB taxonomy): domain Bacteria; phylum Bacteroidota; class Bacteroidia; order Bacteroidales; family Paludibacteraceae; genus Colicola. Next base: position 8,911 of record JBNMHB010000029.1, read on the forward strand.
CGATGAGTATGCCCGGAATAAGTGCACTCCATAAACGCACTTTGGTATTCGGGATGGCGATGTACATCCATGTGAACAACGCCCAACAAATGACAAACTGAAGCAGGCGAACCAACCCTGTCTTTATTTCCGCGAAGAAGGTGATGTCGTGCAGTGCCGCTGCCACCGTTGAGTTGAAAAAAATAGTCATACCCGACGTAACCACCACCAAGATAGGAATCAACACCACGATAGCAATGTATGTGGTGAGTTGGCGAATGACGGAGCGTGATTGCTTCACGTTCCAAATCTCGTTGAAAGCCGACTCGGCATTACGGAAAAACGAATATACAGCCCAAAGAAGAATCACCAAACCGATACCCAGGAACACCCCGCCTTGCGCGGTATCGAGGTATCGCTCCACCATCGACATGATGGTAGGTACCAGATTGGTCTCGCCGAGAAACGAGTCGTTGAGTTGTTGTTGGATTAGGTCTGCCACGCCAAAGCCTTTGGCTACGGCAAGAATCATCGCCAGAATAGGGATGATGGCAAATACAAGAGAGTAGGTGAGGCTGTTGGCGCGCACATTGAGGTTTTTGGAGGTGAATCCCCGTACCACTAATACAATAGTTCGCAATACTCTATAGCCGAGACGTTTGCCACGGCTCGTCAGTTCTGCATTGGTACGACGCCACACGTCGTAGCGCAAGAAATCGCGTATTTGACGATAGGATGCCATTTTAATCGCTTGGCTGTCAGGATTGTGCTGCATATCCCCCGACTGCTTTCGTCTATTTGTTGTCTTGGGTTGGCGCGCATTGGAAAAGTATGCCTATAAGCCGGGTTCTGTACCGACCGAGAGGTCAGTGTCCATCATTAATCTCGAACAATGTATTACTACATGTTTCTCTCGCTTCCTACCCTCCGACTCGCGCGAGCCACGCTCAAACATCGGTTTACATGGAATTGCAGCCCATAGTGTAGTCGTTTCACCTCGTCTGCAGAATCTCCGCTGACGAACTCGTCTCTGTACCAGTGACCAAACATCGCTGCCTGACGGCCATTAACCGCTATGGTTACTCTGTGCTGCCCGGACTTTCCTCTTGGTGAGGGGTAAAACCGATGATTTCCCTTCCTCTTTTCCAAGCGATGAACCGGCATACTTATCTCAATACGTCAATAGACCTCTTTCGTAGAAGCAGTTTCTTTCCCTGTAATTATCCGCATTTTATGCATTTCACACCCATCTGCCTCTTCTATATTCGATAGTTATACATTCCACAATTATGTATTCCACAACTATCTATAATCTTCTATATTTATCTATTTAATATCTATATTTCTACTTATATCTATCTTCTATATTCAACAATAGCCCTTTTACGGGCTATTATCAGAGCGGCATAAGGGAGTCGAACCCTCCTCCTAAGCTTGGGAAGCTCATGCACTACCGATGTGCTAATGCCGCAATCTTTTTCAAAACGCTTGCAAAGGTACACCTTTTTCTTGAATTATGCAAATTTTCAGTGTATTTTTATCCAAACCGCCTCAATAAAGTGGTTGTTGTATAGTCCAATCACAATGAAAACCATGTAATAAAGTGGTTGTTTGGGTTATTCTATCCCTTGCTCATCCCTTGCGTATCCCTTGCTGAATTCATCGTATTATATTCAGTCCTGCCCGGTCGTTTTCAGCCTTATCGCACTATTGAATGATAGTGCGATAAGACTGTGTTCCGATACGAATAATATACGCACCCTGCGGGAGTGTGAGGCATATATCACCGGTTGCGCATGCGGTAGATACCATGCGACCGGTTATGTCGAATACGGTTATCTCTGTGGCTTGTGTAATGCCCGAAATCAAGACTTGGTTACCCTGCGTATAGAGGTTGATGTTTACATTTGGAGTCGTCAGTGCAGTTGAGGTATGATGTATATTGGCAGTGAGTATTTTATCTACAGTTTGCCCATTGGAGTTAAATCGCACCGTAACGGTCTCCGTTTGTTCATTGTTTACCAATGCCGTGACAAACAATGTATCGCGTTTTACCACTGCCGATATTGCCGACGGATTAGATACCGACACTACACGCTTGGTAATAGCCGCCGACATATTGTCATCGTCTGTTGCCATTCCAGCAAGGGGTACCGCAACGGTTTGTTCGCCATATATCGCAACCGGACTGAAATCATTCACCATGGGTTTATATATATCGGGGAAAATGAACAAAGCAGGATACCAATAGTTTTTGATTGGCATATAACCTTGTACGAAATCCCCATCGGGAGTAATCTCAAAGAAAATCCAATTATTGGTAGAAATAGTACTCTTGAAACAACTGATATACACATTGCCGTTGTGGGGCGAGACGCGCGGGGTGCCGGAGTTATACACATACCAATCGCCGGTTTTGGTGGATGTATCAAATATCTGATGGATATCGTTGTTGTCGATGTCATATTTATATATATATTTACGACTATTGTACCAATCCCACACATTGTCGCTAAAACTGAAATACAGCGCGTTTTCCTGCATCGAAGCACATAGCGAACCTGCCGTCCATGCATACCAAGTCTGCCCCACAATCAGGTCTGTATTGCCTGCCATTTGGGCGATATTTACCGTTGTTGTCTTCAAAGTAATGGGATCTATGGCTACCAATTCATTGCCTTGCCATGCCTCCCCACTGGTGCCGTAGGGATATTGCTGTGCCGCAGAGTTGGTATTGCGTGCCGCCCATATACGCCCGTCTAACGATTGCGTCATCGTTCCGAAACAGCCTGTTATAGTGGTGATAATCTCGTCTGTTTCGGGGTCAATGACTAAGATGCCCTTGTCTTGCTGAATGGCAAAAACATAGTCGTATGCCCGCAACATGATACCTATTTGGTTACAATACAATGCACCTGTTCCGTCGCTATTGGCTTCGCCGCCCTTGATAAGCGGGTTTTCTGTCCCTGCGATACGCTTGCCTATCTTTCCCGTCGTCAGGTCTAAAACAAAGATACCGTTGCTTGTGCCGATATATCCCTTTCGCTCGTCCACACCTACAAATCCACGCCCATCGGCTGCCGACTTGCCATTTATCTCAAAGATGTTTTCGATAGAGTAGAGTATCTTCATAGTTTTCAAGTCTGCTACTACCACGCGTCCACCATTCCACTGGCGTTCACCGGGGTCCTGAGCCTGCTTCGAAATAAAATAGAATCGGTCGCCATAGATGTCACCAAACTGAGACGTGCAACCAAGCGACAGATGTGTGTCTTGGTTGGCAGCCTGTATAATGCGATAGGAGAACTCCCCCATCGTGTTCAAATGGTTGATGGTCGAATTCTGATGTCCGTACCAATCTTCATTTAAGATAAATACACCACTTTTGCTGTAGTCCGTGTTTTGGGCTTGTGCTACCATGATGAAGCACAGAGCCACTCCAAAGAGTATCTTTTTCATATTACCATATTTTTTCTGCTATATGCAAATCTTCTGCTCGAGATAGTTCCGTGCTGGTCTCGCCAATCCAGCCACATGTTTGATTTTCAGCGGTATAGACTCGTACAAAGTCTATACACGGCAGATAAACACGATTGCCATGGATATCCACTGCCCAATCAATATCAAAACAGATTTTGTTCACGCTGTCGTTGGGGTGGTTGTCCACATAGCCCCAATCGAAAGCATACAATACCCAATAGGTGCCTTGTCCCGATTCGTCCACTCCGTTTTTGGGCAAACATGTCCCCGCAAAAGTGATACTATCGCCCAACCATTGTGGAAAATAATCCTGTTTGTGGTAGATATTCTTCTCCATATAGCCGTTGCCGCCATAGTTGTCATGCCATCGGATATAGGTGGTATCGGTCAGTGGCGACCCTGGTTTGGGCGTCGCAATATGGGTGGAATCGGCGCGATAATATGTGATTTGATAGTGATGTCGGGTGTCCGGATGATTGTAAGCACTACCCGCCAATTCATACCACTCATCATCGGGGAGTCCGTTTTGGTTGCGGTCGAGAGAGACCATCACTATCCCCGGTTCGCAACTGCCGCCTTTACCTTTCTCGGGGTTCGGATTAGCGTCGGCATAGAAAGCATTACCCAGAATTTTGAAGTCGTATTGTCCCTTGATATTCACCACGCTATGGTCGAAACCAAATGTTACATATCCGCCAAATCCACCCAACGAAATCATCACATCGTTCTTCCCCGCGATACATTCCTGTGCTTTCTTTGCCATATCGGAAGCCGTGTTTCCATCTTCGTATTGAGGCATCTCATTGACAAACTGTCCGGGCGCAGGGCAATACTCATATACGGTAGTGATATATCTACTATACGCCACCTGTTCTTCCCACACCACAATGCGTATCTGTTGCTCTACGGGGTTGTTTTTATCTATGATATTCAGACGAAGCGAATAACTGCCCGTATCGGCTTGGCAGAAAACCATATCTCGGTTGGTGCTGACAAGCGAATCCGTTCCATCGGCTGCCGGCATAGTCCATTCGTAGCGTTCACCGGAGAACTCAGGGTGCAGTATCAACGGGCGCATACGCTCAATGGCATACACCTCATCAATACCCAGATTCACCATTGGGATTTCAGGCCGGCACGAAACAAAGAGACTGAAAACCCCGCCCATAAAACAAAATAGGGTATAATGAGTGAAAAACGTATGTGTTTTTTGTAGTATCATAGGTATTATATCTTTATTCTTTCCTCCTTATTCTTTACTCCTTATTTATATACAAACACCATGTGTGCCGGAATATCGCCTGTTCGGACACTCCATTTCCTCTTGCCGTCATTGCTATAGCAGTGTAGTACACCACTGGAAACATAGTTTTTGGCATCCGTAACGAAGATGTCGCGGTTATATGGATTGACGGCTATGCCATACGGAATTTTGATATTGCTTTCTGTGCCGTCAGTGATGAAATGGTTGGTTACTAATTCATGTGTGCGCACATTGATAATCCCATACGATACTGCGTTTTCCTCTTTCTGGGTATTCCATTCCACACTATAGAAATAGAGAGAATCACCCAATATAGCCATTTCCGAACAAGGAATATCCAATGTGTCGCCTACTATCATATCTGCAGTAAACTCTTCTTTCTTTTCCAGGACAAACAAGCGCGAGGGGATGGTCTCATAGTTTCCGCGCGAGGACACCCATAGTTGGTTGTATTGGTCCTTGCGTATGCGGTGTAGATTGATACCGACGGGGATTTTCTCCACTTGTTTCATTCCGTACATCTCTACCACTGACACTGTGTAGTCATAGTTGGGTACACGATATCCGCCCGAGTTGGCAACAAAGATATATTCGCCCATTATCTCCAATTCGTCAGGCTGGTAACCCACCGTTACTTTGTTGACGATTTGTAAGGTAGTGGTATCTATTTCAAATACTGCCCCAAGTTGTGCATCCGGGTCTATTGCCACCGGTCCCACATACGACGACACGTATGCTTTTCCGCGATTGAAACGGATATAGCGACAATTGGGGATGTCTATTTGTCCGATACGTTTGCAGGTCTTGGCATCCATCACTTCCACCTTGTGCGAACAGTTGATGACTGCATATAGTTTACTGCCATATATCTGTATGTCGTTTCCTACATCGCCCAACTCCTTGATTACGTTTGGATTGCGTTCCGAGTAGATATTCCTTATATAGTATCCGTTCACAAAATCGAGGTAGTCAATACTGGCTTTATTGCTACCCATATTTCCCTCGTTGAGCAGATACATACCTATCGGTTCATCATCGGCAAAAGCACTGACATCGCGTATCTCCATCGGAAGTAACTCATACTCTGAAGGCACTACAATCTCATCGTGCCGACAACTCGATAACAATATCAATGTCAGCAGCCCTCCCATCCCCCACCGGAGAAAGGGATTATGTATGCTTCGTATGATATTATGCCTATTCATTATCTTTTTTATCTTACTGATCACATTCTCAATATTCAATCACAATACTCCCCCTGTAGTTCCTCTTCGGCATAGGGTAGTTGAGTATCACATCGTAGTCTTGCGAAAGCAGATTGTTTATCTCAAATGTGGCTTTGAGTAGTATCTTTTGTATTTTCCATGCTCCCGACAACGACATATCGTGTGTGTACCATGGTTGTGTGTGGTTATAGATGATGTTTTCTTGTTGGTTATATCGTTCTCCCACATAGATAAAACTATAGTTGAGCGAATAGTTCCGCCACGACAACATACCTATCGCCGACCCGCTATGCCATGGAATATATGGTATCTGATGTCCGTAATAGGTATCGCTCTGGTCGGTTACATCAATGGCTTTCTGATAGGTGTATTGCACTTTCGCCGTCAGTGCCCATTCATGCGGAAACTGCAACGTCATCTGCATATTGGCGTCCACACCGTGTATCTTCACCAATCCGAGATTAAGCATAGTCCATCGAAATTGTTGTCCTTTCGGATAAGCGATAATCTTATCTTTCACACGGTTGTAGTAACCATCTACCGACACATTGAAATGGTGGAACACATGCTTGGGTTTTAGGTAGTCATAAGCGATTCCTACATTGTGCTGCACTGCCAACTCCGGCTTCAGATAGGCATTACCCATGTCGGTATAATAGAGGTCGTTAAAGGTCGGATAACGGTATGCCTGTTTGTAAAAAGCATTGAGTTTCAGATCAATACGCTTAAACGGCTTATACGATAAGAATACGCCCGGCGTTACTTTGTACTTGTTCGGAGCCTCGTCACGTTCGCGTGCTTCCTCATTTACAAACGTACCTAATACACTCGCTTGCACGCGCAGATAGTCATATACGTTGATAGCCGTTGCCGCTGCCAGCCAATGGGTGAAACGCGACACATTCATATATTCCGACAATCCGTTCCACTGCAGGTCATACGACAACGACATATCCCACCAGTTGAATATCGCCACTTTGTTTGCCCACGACAAGTATGCCTCTTGTTGCTTGTAGATATTGTCCACGTGTATCAACTTATCGTCATTGTTCACATAGCGTGTGTAGTCGAAAGCGTATTTGGCATTCACTTTCACCGACCAACGATTGAAAAACTCGTCCTGCCACGACGATTGTACAAACATATCTCTGTCCCATAATCTTTCGCCTCGTCGCCACACATTGTTCACAATTGCTCCCGGTACACCGCGTTCCGAGTTGTAGTAATAGGCATGTATCTTCCAGAAACCGGTGGTCGAATAGTAATAATTCAACCCCGTTTCCACTCGCACTGCATTCACATCGCCATTTTGTCGTATTGCCGTGGTGTCGTATGCCAATTCGCCGGAAGGTGTTACACGGCGGTAGCGGAATTTGTATTTTCCATTCGAATGTACCACTTCTGCGTTCATACTGAGGCTCAGTTGTTCCGTCAATTTCAAATCAAATAGTAATGATGGGTTTACTAACGCAAATGAACCGGCCTTCATACCGGCACGGATGTGCATATTCTTACCATCTTCAAATTTCGGACGGCGCGAATTGAGGTAAATACTACCCGCACTGCCAAATTCGCGGGCACTTTGGAAAATATCGCTTTTCTGACCGTTATACAATGAAATCTCGTCAATACTTTCCAACGAGAACTTACCCAAGTCCACTTGCCCGTTTTGTGCGTTACCCAACTGAATACCATTATAATAGACCCCCATGTGGTTGGTACCCATACTGCGGATATTCACCGTCTTGATACCGCCTACGCCACCATAGTCTTTTATTTGTACTCCGGAGAAGAAACGTATAGCGTCTGCCACACTCAAGCTATTGAGTTTTTCCAACTCTTTGCCCTCCAATCGTTGTGGTTTGATGATGTCTTTTTCTTTGTATCGTGCCGACACCGTTACTTCGTCCAAGTGAAACTGGCGCGTGATACTGTCTGCCTCGGCTTCGGTCAATTCTCGTGCCTGCATATTTGGACTGAACCACGCGGCACATCCCAATAGTCCACACATCAGTAGGTATCTCAAACGATAATTCATGGTCTGGTATTTTATGGTTTTATTTTTCATTATGTCTAATCTTCCACCGGTCTTTGGGTTGTCAACTACGTAGGATACTCGTAGGATACAGCGGTACTTGTCGAGTTCTAACGGAGAGATTGCTATCTTCACGTACACCAAAAAAGCCGTCTGACTCTTATCAAACGGCTTAAAGGAATAAACACACTCCTTCCCCCTTACTTGATACAAATGTAGAGAGAAAGATTATGTCATCATGCTTTTACCTCGAAAGCCTGTTTGACTATGGATGTATTAGCAGGTATTCTGACTTGTTTCCTTCGTTGCGCCTTCCCATCATAGTTGCCCTACGACAGTGACTTTCTTGCAACGCACATCCGACTTTGTGTTCCTATATTTCAGAACAACAAATGCCGTCGAAACTTACAGCAGCGGGACTGTTCGGGATTTACACCCGATTCCCTAACTAATACGACCGCAAAATTACTGCTTTTTTTGTGATTGTGCAAATTCTATCAGAACATTATTCAGCCTAACTCATAAAAAACGTATCTTGTGATTTCCTGTTTAATATATTTCTACAATTTGGCGTTTGACACGATTGGTCATTTCGGAGCGGGACATCGGGCGGATACCATCGGTTTGTATAGACGTAACTCGCTGAGTAGCACTCACTTGCACGGGTATTTCCATCTGCTTCGTACCTACAATCATAGCATCACTGCGCAAGTTCTTCTCCAATATATATATATGTCCGTTGCGTTGTTGGTAGATGGTATTCAGGTGCACTTTCGCGTTCATCTTGCGCAGGCGGAATTTCTCTATTTGTTGGTCGTCCATATTGAATAGGTTGAGTATCTGCAATTGGTCTTTGTCCAATTTCATACCAAATGGGATATTCACTTGCCCCTCGCCGTATTCGGAGAAACGACGCACTGTAAGCGTCTCAGAATCAAGAATATAGTTTCGCGTAATAGAGTATTTGACAATGCCGAAATAGTTATGTTTTTCCACATGTGTCAGCACGGTCTCGCCTTCGCTCTCGTTGCTGACCGACCAGTTCCGCACATCTCCCACCCATTTGTCAAAATCGTAACGGATATTGCCCAGCGCAAACAGACTCTTATGTACCAACACGCCGGAATCAACAGCCGTAGCGGCTTTGCGCATATCCTTGTCGATACGTTCCAATCCGTCGCCGGCAAAGATAGTGTCTGCCAATGCACGAATGGACGGTTTGAAAAAGCGTTTACAGTATTCGCCGGCAAACTGCACCGAATCATGATTCTCTTTGGTCGCTTCCGGGAGAACAACCACCGACGCAATCATCTGTTCCATACCCCACGCTTCGCCTTCCGAATCCATACGCACATCGCTCACCAAGTGATAGCGTACGGGGTCGTCTGAAAAATCGCGTTCCATCTGCACATAGACGGCGTGTAGTAGGGCAGCCATCTGTTTGCGTTTGTTGCGTTGTCTGGATGCTTTGGCTGCCACCACCGTCTCTTCCAAAGCGATAGGTTGTTCGCGGAGAACGATGGTCGCAGTGTCTTGCGCAAATACTTGGAGCGGGAGAGACTGTTTCTCATATCCGATAAACGAGATGATGAGTGTGCTTTCTTCAGGCAGGTCGGTATCAATGGTAAACAGACCGTCGTCATTGGTGGCAACACCTTCCACGGGATCTTGTTCGGGATAGACGGTGGCATAACCGATGCCCTGTCCTTTCTCATCTACTATACGTCCTACATAGTGGGTTGCGCTAATCGGCATAGCGACACAAAGCGCACATAATATATTGAATATCAGTCTTTTCATTGAAAACGTGTGATTAGGTTATATGCTTGATATATACCCAGTTCGCCCGCGCGACTCAGGTCTGCCAAACCCTGTTCCACCTGATTGGTATAGATATAGGTGAGTCCGCGATTGAAATAGGCTTCGGCGAAGTCACTGTCTGCCTCGATGGCATGGGTATAGTTGTCAATTGCGGCTTGGAAATTGCGTTGTGTACAGAGGATATTCGCCTTATTATAGTAGGCAAAAGAGAAATCCGATTGCAGGCGCAGAACTTGGTCATAGTCGCGTAGCATAATCTCAAAATCCATACCGGCTTCGGCTGTCAGTTCCCCCGTAGCACGCTGATACTCAAGTAGTCTGTATCGCCAGTTTGCACGGCAGAAATAGATGACGGCGTCCATATCATCGTCCGCTATGTTCGCAGCGCGTGTGCAGTCGTCTATCGCCGAAGAATAGTCCTGTACGAGTGCGAACTCTATGGCGCGGGCAAAGAGTAGGGAAGCATATTCGTTGTTGGCAGGTGTGTTGCGGGGTAGATTGAGCAGGTTGAGTTGCTCTATCTGTGCCGACAACGTACTGATTTGCCCAAAGTGATAGTTCACCATATCGGCAGTAAGTGCCGTCTCTTGTACTACAAAGTGGAGTGGAGCAGGCAACAGGTGTGCGCGATTGAGTTGTTCCAATGCCTGTTGGTAGTAGTTCGTGCGCCTGAGTGTCTGTTCCTGTGCATAGTAGGATAGGGTGATATTGGGCTCATTGACCACATCGGCATAGCGTTTCTGTACGTTTCCGCGTGTCTCTGAATCATATTTCTGTGATTCTTCCTCCGTCTGTTCGGCTTGGTTTTGTGCCGTGCGCGAGGAAAATTCCTTGCGATGGTCTCGGCGTTGTGGTTGTGCCTCTGCCAACTGCACATCGGTATTCGGCGTTTGGCGTTGTGCCTGCAATTTCTCTTTGTTATCCTCCAAGTCGGCGGCAGTCTTACGATATTGGAAAGCGGCTTTGCTGTTGCCTTGCGCCACGGCGGCTTGGGAGGCAAGGTAGTAAGAGGGAAGGAAATACGGATAGCGGGCAATGAGTGTGTCAAAATCCTGACGTGCCTGTTTCCATTGGCGCAGTTGCATTTCCACCAATCCGCGTTGATAGCGCATTTCCGCACGGTCGGGGTCTAATTCGATGGCTTGCGAGAGGTCCTCAAGCGCGCGGTTGTAGTCGCCTAATTCCTGTCTGAGTACTCCGCGGTTGTAGTAGCATTGTGCATCGCGCGGTGAGAGCGAGACGGCTTTGTCGTAGTCTGCCATCGCACCGCGGTAGTTATGCCGATGATAGAAGATAATGCCTCGATTGATGTAGTCGCCTGCCCATTTAGAACCGAGATTGATAGCGCGTGTCAGTTGCATAAGTGCCTCATCTTCATTGTCTTGCATCAGATTTACTAATCCCAATGCCGACCAGTTAGCAGGGTTCTGCGAATCCAATTCCGTCGTGCGTTCAAATGCTTGCAAGGCACAAACTGTGTCTTGCATCTGCAGGCAGATAGCCCCCTGTTCAAATAGGAGTGAGGCGGATTGTGGTTCACGTCTGAGCAGGGTCTGCAAGTCGCTCATCGCGAGGTCGTATTCTTTTTGTGCAGAGCGTGTGTCGGCGCGAAGCAGAAGATACGTTTTGTTTTCGGGAGAGAAGACGAGAGCCTGCGTAAAATCTTTCTCTGCAAGGTCATACTCTTGCAGTTGGCGATAGACGAAACCGCGGGTGTAGTAGGCACCGGGCTGAAACGGATTGCGCTCAATAGAGGCATCGCAATCGCGCAAAGCCCCCTGATAATCTTCTAATTGTATCTTGGCAATCGCGCGAAACAGGTATGGCTCAGCCAGATACGGTTTAAGTTTGATAACCTGATTGAAATATTGTATCGATAACACATAGTCCTCAAAATACAACGCATTGCGTCCGATAGCCGTGATACGGTCGGTATTGAGTTGCGCAGAAACAGAACTGAAACTGCCGAGAAAAAGCATTACAACACCTCCCCGCAAAAGGGCGGTATGCAAAACGGACAATATGTATTGTATGTGTCGCTGCAAATCAAAAAAATGCCGGTCTATCCTATAACTATCCTATAACGAATCACCTATCAATCACCTATACATTATTCGGTAAGGTCAAGGTCAGGGTAACATCAGGGAAAGAACATGGAAAACATTACACATTGTTGTGCATTTACGCATTATTTGCACCCTGC
>JBNMHB010000030.1:0-20906 GCA_050872525.1 Bacteroidales bacterium
GCCTTTGTACACCGCGCGGGCGGACGCACCGGCAGTAGTTTGGAGGTAGATACCCTTGTTGTCGGTGATAACATGCTCATACACAGGGTGTTGCTGCTTTCCGAACTGACCACTGATAAAACCTTTCTCTATCGGCCATGGCAGTTTACCTTTGTTCTGCTCAAATCCTCCCGCCACCAGTTTCTGCTCTTTGGTGAGGGTGGTAGTGGTGGCTTGTTTGCGCACCATCTCATCAATCTTGCGGTTGAGTTGTGCTACTTGCTGTTGCTGTTTTTTGAGTTTGGCGCCGAGGTCTTTTTCCTGCTTTTTGAGTTGCGTGAGCATCGACTTTTGTTTTTTCTCATCGCGGGCAAGGTTCTCTTGTTGGCGTTTCCTGTTTTGGAGTGCCTCCTGTTTGCTTTTGCGGTGTTCTTGGAGGGCGGTATTCTGAATATCAATCTCGGTTTGTGTGCGTTCGATACGCTCCACCTGTTCTTGACGATACTTGGCGAACTCCTGCATATATCGGATACGACGTGTCATCTGCCGGAAACTATCTGACGCGAGTATGAAGAGCAACGGCGACTGTTGCATTTGTGCGTAGTGGCTTTGGCGCACGAGGCGAGCATAGTCGGCTTTGTATATTTCGAGGGCAGCCTGTAGTGAGTCGCGTTTCATACCGAGAAGGATCATCTCGCCATCAAGGGCATTGATTTCGTTGCCGAGCGTGTTGATGAGTTGTCGCTGCGTCTTGATGTTCTTGTTGAGCAGTTGCAACTTATTGACGGTGGCAGTCTCGTTCTTCTTGGTCTGATTGAGCATTTTGTTGGTGTTCTCAATCTGCTTCTGAAGTTCCTGCTGTTTCTTTTGCAGGTCCTTGACCGAGTCGGCATTGGCAGTTAGTGCCATACAGGCGACACATATATAATATATAAGGAGTCGTTTCATTTCAGTAGTTGTCGAATGTCGATTTGTTGGTAGCGTGAGAGGTTAGCAGCCTTCGTGCGCACAGGAATGTCCAACAATCGCTCCGGGTAGGTAATACGAAGCATAATGGTCTGTTTACCGGCAGTATAACCTACGAATGCCTCTTTGTCGCCTGTGGGTAGTTCGGCAGTGGCGAGGTCTTGCAGGTTGTTCCATGTGAGGGCGGGCGACAGGTAACGATTGATGCCGTCATAGGTGGCAACGGCATATTGACGGTGGATTTTGTCGATTCCGATGACCTGTGTAGGTGTGGCTTCGACGCGAAACATCTCAATACCCAACATAGGCGTGATACTGATGACCAGTGCCGAGTCGCGAATGGTCTGCATAGTACACGTGGCGCGCATGGTCTCATTGCCAAGTGTAACCACCGCCTGTGCGTTCTGTATGAGGCACGAATACCACTGCGGTTCAGCAGGTTGTGTGGCTTCGGCGGTGTCCGGAGCGGGGAGGTGTTTCTGCGTATGGCAACCGGTAAGACCTATGCAAAAACCGACCGAAAGGGCTACCACGGTGATTAGTTCAAAAGCCGTGCCAAACGCTACTTTTGTGGCGATGGCAAACGCACTTTTGGTGGTGCTACGGATAGCATTTCGGCACTCGCGAAGGATAAATTTGAGAATACGTAAGTCCATGATTATTTGATGATTGCGCGGTAGTGTGCTTCTATCTCTTTCTTGTCGTCATCGGTGGCGTTTTGCAATGCTTTCCGAATATAAAAAGACGCCAAAGAGTCTTGTCCCTGCAGGTGGAGAATCCAAGCGTAGGTATCGAGGAACGTGGGGTTCTCGGGTTGCTCACGAATGGTCTGTTGACTCATCTTCTCAGCCTTGCTCAGGTCCCCGCCCGTAGTGGCGAGTAGGTAAGCGTAGTTGTTGAGTATCACCAAGTTGGCAGGGTCGATGCGCAATATCTGCTCGAAGTTTTCCAACAGTTTTGCCGTGGGGGCATTGGTTATAGACAGGAGTTCGGCGCGGAACAGGAGGAACTGCAAGTCGTTGGGATAGAGAGCAAGATAGTCGTCGATGGCGGCGAGTGCTTTTTTGTAGTCGCCACTGATGACATAAGTGCGGTAGCGATTGATGGCACTCATGCCGTCGTACCCCTGTAGTTGGTCGATACGGTCTTGGGCTAGAATCGCCTGTTTGTACTTGCCATTGACGATAGCCGCCATACGCATATAGTCCCACACTACAGCGTCTTTCGGATTGAGTCGCGTGGCGTTTTCCATCACTCGGAGCAACTCTTTTCGGTCGCCCTTACTGTCTGATTTAGAGAGCGATAGGGTATAATGGAACCAATGGTCCTGCGGGTCGAGGAGGTATGCCTGACGGAACAAATCGAAACTTTTTTGCGGTTGTTTGAGTGCGGTATAGATGACACCGAGGTAGTCTTTGGTGGTGGCATCCTGCGGGTTGAGTTGCTCACAGAAAAGCAGTTGCATCAACGCCTCGGGGTAACGTTTCTGCTCCAAACTCTGTTTGGCGGCATAGAAATAGTAGGTGAACCGTTGCTCACGCTCTATGCTCATAGGTTGCGGCTGCGTTTTTTTTGCCGAAAGAGAGAGGACCGAGATTAGAAATATTAATATCGAAACGGTGCGTTTCATTGTGCGAATTTTCGTGTTAGGATTATTTGATTCCGCTGTGTCCGAAACCGCCTTCCCCTCGCTCGGTCTCGCTAAGGCTCTGAACCTCAATCACTTCCGGTTGCTCATGGCGGGCGATGACCATCTGGCATACGCGCTCGCCGGATTCGATGGTCTGCGGTTCGTTGCTCAGGTTGATGAGGATGATACCAATCTCGCCACGGTAGTCGGCGTCGATGGTACCCGGCGTGTTGAGGACCGTCAGTCCGCGCTTGAGAGCCAATCCGCTACGCGGGCGAATCTGCGCTTCGTAGCCTTCGGGGAGTTCGAGGTAGAGCCCGGTGGGGAGCAGTTTGCGCTCCAAAGGCAAGAGGGTAACGGGTTCGCTCAAGAAGCAGCGAATGTCCATTCCTGCGGCTTGCGCACTTTCGTATTTAGGCAACGGGTTGTTGCTTTTGTTGATGAAACGTATGGTCATAATGTTCTGTTTTTCTATTGCGTAAGGATAGCCTATCCACGTGGTATCCACCCGACATCCACCTTACTTTGCCATGGAGTGAAATGTTCTATATTGCTTGGTTGGAAGTTGTCAATTCTATGGTTTCAAAATCGGGTGCCGTATCAAACAATGTTTGTTTGATTGCACCTAATTTTGTTTGTGTTGCAGCAATAGCCAACTCCGATTTGTCTATACCAATCCAATGCCGTCCGTTGATTTGTGCGGCTTTGAGTGTCGTTCCTGACCCACAAAAACAATCTAAAACAATGCTTTCCGGATTGGAAGACGTCCGTACTATCAGGTTTAGAAGGTCGGCGTTCTTTTCTGTCGGATAGTCGGGATATTGTGGGTCTTTGAATTCCCAAATATCTTGCATTCGCTTTCCTTCTCGCTCGTCAGCGTAGATGATTTTGCGCGGATTGCCCGTGGCAGACCATTCAATAAGCCCTTGTTTGTCCCACTCCTCTAATGTTGCGACATCTGTTCGCCAATGTCTTCCTGCCGGTGGAAGAATACCTTTGAATGGCATATTTGACTTTCCGTTCTCGGTTTCGCCCGGCGCGTGAATCGGTACAGTGGTATAGCGTCGCCCTTGTTTGTCGGTCTTGGGAAAAAGTTTTTCCAAGTCAGCCGCGGAGTATTTCTCGTGAGGTTCGTGCCATATCGGCGAGTTTGATTTTGTGTAGAAAAGAATAAGGTCCTTGATATTACCATATCCGATTCGCTCAAAATTCTTTGGATTACACTTGATGCGTGTGATGTCGTTCCGAAAATTTTCTATGCCGAAAACTTCGTCCATCATCACCTTAACATAGTGCCCTATTTTATAGTCAATATGCAAATATATAGATCCTTGCTCTGACAATAACTCGCGAAGCAATACGAGACGCAAACGGAGATATTCGATAAAATCTTTGCCTCTGAGCATGTCCGTGTAGGCAATATCGCCTTTACGTGAATTGCTGATAGTGGTTGCGCGTCCGTTAGTGATAGTGAAATTGCCACCCGTGGCAAAGGGGGGGTCGATGTACACCAAATCTACCTTCCCGCGATAACCGTTGGCAAGCAGATAATGGAGCGCATCCATATTTTCACTATGTATTAGCAAGTTCTTCATCAGAGTTGATATAGAAAATCGCGTAGAACTAATGCACTCATAATGTTGTAGTTAGAATGATTTTGAGTGAGGTCGCGATACATCTTGTTGTTTCCTTTTATATATATAACGCCATCCAAAATGGCAATTTGAACCGCCTTGACATTCTTTGTTTCAATCGTGCTGATGGCGTCGTTGTATTGTGCGTTTTGATGTCCACCAAAATCGGTTAGGAACTTGGCTTCACCGATGACATACTTTCCATTGAAACGTGCCAAGAAATCCAAACCTTTTTCGTGGTGGTAGTTGAGATGTTTTTTAGCAAAGTCCATCATCACTTCGTCGCCGGCATCTAAAATAGCATTATCGGAGGACCCGGTAAATTCATCTATTCTGACCGGCGCAATGCCCAACGCCTTACTGCACACCCAGTCCTTGAACAAAGGACCTATCTGGCGATTGGTTTCTTTGGGTTCGCTGCAACGCTCGTAGAGTTTGTTTAATCCCAATTCGTACAATCTGCCACAAATGCGATTGATAGTGTTCGGATTACGCTCAATGGCGGATTTGTCGCGCCGAAGGTAGGCTACGTAACTATCTTTGATGGGGAATAAATCTAACGATAAAAGGCTCGTTATCAGTTGTTTATTATCCTTGGCGAGGAATGCACTTTCCACGTTCTTCCATTTGTCGGTATCCAACTCGCGGATACCATCGGGAATAGTCGGATAGACCCGAAAAAGGTCATCCAGATAAGAACGCTGATTGGCGTAGTCTATACTATATTGTATCCACTTATTCATATATTTTACTGCATGATGAGTTAGAAACGCTTTGCGGCGAGGACTTTGAGGCCGTCGGGGACAATGCGGATGTGGATGTCTTTAGGCATCTCGACAGGGTCGCCATCGATGTGGAAGGGGGCTGCCTCTTCGCGCTCCAACATGATGTCTTGCGCACGCACGATGTCCATAAACAGACTGTTGTCGATGCTTTTTGTGAAAAGACGGACTGCCAATCCCGCTGCGCCAATCAGCGCGGAACTGCTCATGATACAGATGTCCATCTGACCATCCTGAACACTGGCTTTGGGCGCAATACAAGCCTCGTACCCCCATTGGCTAGCGTTGGCGAAAGCAATCAAAAAGGCTTTGTGTGTTACATCAATACCTTTGCCGGTGATATGGTAGGTCTGCGCTTTGTAGGTCAGCACGTCCTTGAGAATATCCATGATGTACGTCTTTAGCCCGCGCTTGGTGGAGCCAGCGAAACGGTCTGCCACCACAGCGTCGAAGCCTGTGCCACAAGTACTTACGAACAGACGGTCGTTGGCAAGCCCATAGTCCACCCGAATCGGCTCGGAGTGGTTGAGCATTTCTATGGCACGCCCTGCATTGACCGGGATTCCGAGGTGTCGTGCGAAACCATTGCCACTACCCATCGGCAGGATAGCCATTGCCGTCTCGGTATCCCGCAGACCGCGTGCCACCTCATTGACCGTTCCATCTCCGCCAACTGCCACCACCGCGTCGAAACCCATACGCGCGAACTGTTGCGCCAGTTCGGTGGCATGTCCGGCATGCTCCGTGAAGACGATATTGGGCAACCATTGCTCCGCGTCGAGGTTTTGCTGAATGAGTTTCGGCAGTTTCTTCTTATTTTGCGTTCCCGAAATCGGGTTGATGATAAAGGCGATATTTTTCATTGTGGTGTAATTGTTATCGGCACGCAATGCGCCACGTTAATTAGCGCGCAAAGTTACTCTTTTTTTTGCATATATCCAAATATTTGCGTAACTTTGCGCGAACATCTAAATTCTGATTATCTTATGGAGACAATTTTTTCAACGGCAGACATTGAACAATTAGAGTTGCGAGGTATCTCTTTGGAGAAAGCCGAACAACAAATGGAACATTTCCGCACGGGATTTCCCGCGTTAGATATAGTGGCACCGGCGTCGGTGAAGAAAGGAATTCTGGCACCTACGAAACAAGAACAAGAAGCGTATATCGCCGAATGGCAACAGTATCTGGCTGAAAATCATAAGATTATGAAGTTCGTACCCGCCAGCGGTGCAGCCAGCCGTATGTTTAAGAACTTGTTTCAGTACTTGGAAGATGGCGTGGAAACGGAGTTTGTGAAGGAGTTTTTGGAACATATCGATTCGTTTGCTTTTGGCACAGAATTGTCCGGTCTGACAGGGCAAGAGGCAGTGCGTCATCTGCTCTATGACATGGGTTACGGCGAGTTGCCGAAAGGATTGTTGCTCTTCCATAAGTATCGCGACGGCGCGCGCACGCCCGCGTTGGAACATTTGGTGGAGGGGGCTTTGTATGCCACAAGCGATGGTGTGTCGGCGTTGCATTTTACGGTTTCGCACCAACATCTGCCCCTTTTCCGTCAGCATATTGCCGAACATCTGCAAAAATATCAACAGAGATATGGCGTAAAGTACGATATTTCGTTCTCGGAGCAACTGCCATCGACCGATACCATAGCCGCCAATAGCGACGGAATTCCCTTCCGCGACAAGGATGGCAAACTGCTTTTCCGCCCCGGCGGGCATGGCGCGCTGATAGAGAACCTGAATCAGCAAGATGCTGATATTGTGTTTATTAAGAATATCGACAATGTGGTACCCGACCGCTTGAAGAAAGATACGGTACACTATAAACAGGTGTTGGCGGGTGTGCTTGTGAGCGAGCAGAAACGTGTGTTTGAGCGACTGCAAGACCCGACTATCTCTGCCGAAGAACGGGAACGACTGAACCGACCTATCCGCGTTTGCGGCGTGGTGAAGAATACCGGCGAACCCGGTGGCGGACCATTCCTCGTGCGAGAGGCAGACGGAAGTATCACATGCCAGATTCTGGAATCGAGCCAGATTAGCGACCCCGCACTGATGGCACAATCAACCCACTTCAACCCCGTGGATTTGGTGTGCGCAATACGTGATTATCAGGGGAATAAGTTCCATTTGCCCGATTATGTGGACCCGCAGACCGGTTTTATTTCGCACAAGTCGAAAGACGGAAAGGACCTGCTGGCATTGGAGTTGCCCGGGTTGTGGAATGGTGCGATGGCGCGGTGGAACACCATCTTTGTGGAAGTTCCTGTTTCGACCTTCAACCCCGTGAAGACGGTGAATGACCTGCTCCGACCGCAACATCAGTAGGCGAGTTGGCGGATAGTTGATTCCACTTATCAACCTCATATTTGTGGACGAGGTGGTTAAAAAGGTTTCTATCTAATTTATCGCAACAATAGTAATCATTAACGTACATTATTATAGCAACCGGATGAACCTATCGTTCTCCATGTAATGGATTTCATGGGAATGGTATGTTCTTTGGTCTCACTCTCTTTTGCCGTAGATTTTCCAGTAGGTGATGGGGAGGATGGTGATGGTGAGGGGTAGGGTGAGGAGAGAACCGAAACAGATGACTACGCCCATGGGCATCCAGAGACTGGTGTGGGCGATAATCATAGGCAGGACACCCAATGCCGTGGTGGCAGTAGTGAGGAAGATAGGACGCATACGGCGCATACCTGCCTCGTAGGCAGCGTCGCGAATGGTGTAACCTGTCTTGTGGCGCAGTTCTTCGGCGTACTCGTACATCATTATCGCATTGCGGACAATCACACCTATCAAACTGACTATGCCCAAGACGGCGGTGATACTGATGTCCAAACCGAACACATACAGCCCCACAAAAGCACCAAAAATACACAAGATAGCACTCGATAGCGTGAGCAACGCCAGCGAAACCTTGCCGAAATGGTATAGCAACAACACAAACATCACCAACAAGGCTGCCACCACGCTCCACATGATAGGCGGTACCATCTCGCCATTGATAGCACTCAGTCCGCCATACGAGATACTCACCCCTTCGGGCAGGTCGCGGAGGTTGTGGCGTATCCATGTCTTTACTTTCTTCTCCGCATCTACCTGACTGGTGGTTCCGCGCAGGTCGCAACCAACGGTTATCGTCCGTACCGAGTTGCGATGTTCGATAGATGCGTGGTGCCATTCCGGCGCGAGTGTTGCCACTTGGCGCAATGGTACCCAGACAGTCGGGTAGGCGGTAGGTATCATCAGGTCTTGCAGTTCGTCCACCGACATCCGGTCGGCTTCGGCGGTATAGAGCAACACGGGTATGCCATATTCGCCCTCCCAGACGGTGGTTATCTTCACGCCGTTGGTCAGACTGCTCAGATAGAGCGAGAGGGTGGTCTGTGTGATACCGAGGCGCGTGGCTTCGTCCTCGCGGAGAGTGATACGCGTTTGTTGGGCGAACCGGTCGTAGTCGGAATGTACCCAGGTCATCTCCGACTGTTGTGCCATAAAACGTTTCAAACTGTCGACGTAGGGTACGATGGCTTCGAGCTCATCGCCCTTGAAACGCACCTCCAACGGGTTCTTCGCCGCCTGATAGTCGAGTTGCTTGAAACGCACATAAGCATTGGGGAAATAGTCCTCATAGCGCGGAGTGTAGTCGCGGAGGAGTGCTGCCGTGGCTTTGGTGGAGGTAGTATTGACGATAAATTGTGCGTAACTCGGTTTCGCCATCTGCGGAGTGTAGGTGGCATGGAAACGCGGACTCGCCTGTCCCACAAACGATGTGATGGAGGTGATACGCTTGTCGGTGCGCAGCATACGCGCCAGAGAATCAGCCACTTGCGCCGTTTCCTCTACCGACGAACCTTCGCGCAGGTGTATCTCTACGGCGAAACATTCGCGTTCCGCCTTGGGCAGGAGTTGCAGGTTGAGTTGCGTCACCATCAGAAAAACACCCGCGGCAAGGCACAGCACCAACACCGAGTAGGATACCCACGGGTGGCGGAAACAGGCGTCCAACAAATGCTGATAGCCCCGTTGCAAGGCAGCAAAGAAGCGGTTTTGCAGCCGCTCGAACCAACCCATCTCATCAGGACGGCGGCGACGGATAAAACGTGTTGCCAAGTAGGGTGTTACCCATGTGGCATAGAAGATACTGGCAGTCAAGGCAAAGAGAATCGCCCACGGAAAGAGTTGCACAAAATCGCCTAACGGACCGGTGATAATCTTCGTCATCGGAAAGAACATACCCGAGATAGAACAGGTGGCAAGTGCCATAGGCACAAAGAGTTGTTCCGTGCTGACCGACGCCGAATACCAACGGCTATGCCCGCGGTCGAGGAGGTCGGTATAGCCGTCGATGACAATCACCGAGTCGTCCACAATCATCCCCAATACCACAATCAGTGCGGCAAGGGTAACTGTGTTGAGTTCGATACCCGTTAGGTACATCAGTCCAACGGCAATGGCGGTGCAGACAGGCACGCCCGTGCAGGCTACCAACGCCGTGCGGAGCGGGAAAAGCACCAACATCACGGCAATGACGACCACAATCGACAACAATATATCGTGCATGAATGAGCGCACCGAGTCGTCCACCACCTTGGGTTGGTCGGTGATACGA
Source organism: Bacteroidales bacterium (assembly GCA_050872525.1). Lineage (GTDB taxonomy): Bacteria > Bacteroidota > Bacteroidia > Bacteroidales > Paludibacteraceae > Colicola. Next base: position 9,615 of record JBNMHB010000030.1, read on the forward strand.
TGAAAATGCACATCGGGCGGTAGTTGGAGTCGTGCACGGTCGAGTTCTTTCTCCACCTTGTTTCCAAAAGCAACGATGTTGTTGCCCGGCACCATCTCCATATTTAGGATAAGGCACGCACGGTCTGGAGCAATCGTGGCATCGGCATCGCCGGTATAGAACTCCACGAACCTGTCCGGCGAAGGGTAGCGACGTTCGACAGTGGCGATGTCTTTCAGACGGATAGTGGCACCCGTGGTTGGGTCGAACCATACGATTTGCTCAGCCACCTCACGTTCGCTTGTATAAGGAATGGTAACTTGCAGGTTCTGTGCGCCTTGCAGGCTACCGCCCATCGTGCGGAAACCTTGTAGCAGGAGCGACATTTGCAATGCTTTTTGGTCAATACCATACGCAGAAAGGCGCATGGCATCGATGGTAACGGCTATCTCTTCGTGTTGCGCACCCAGAATCTTGAGTTTGCCCATTTCGGGAATGGTGCGCAGTTGGGTACATAGTTGGCGGGTGTAGGATTCTAATTCGCGCGGACTGCGCTCGTCGCTCTCCACGGCAAGGAGCATCGACGAAGTGCTGCCGAAATCGTCCACCACCACTATCTGCAACACGCCTGCGGGCAGGCTTGTCTTCTTGAAGAGGTCCAACCCCGCACGGATACCGGTCCATGTGTCGGCTGCCGACTTGACGGAGTTGCGTATGGTAACATACACATAGACAACGCCGTCTTCGGTGGTGGAATAGGTGGTGGCTTTGTCCACCTCCACATAACTATTGAGGAAATCTTCGAGGGGAATGGTTACCTGTTGCTCCACTTCCTGCGCTGTGGCACCCGGGTAGATGGCAGCCACAACACCCTGACGGATAGTGAATTGCGGGAATTCGTCTTTGTTCATCTTCGGCAACGACCATATACCCACCACCGTCAGCACCAACACAACCAACAACACAAGGTTGTGGCTCCGCATAGCCCCTTCTATGTGATTGCGTTTCTTCATTGTCTTCTTTTTGTTGAAAGTTGATAGTTGAAAGAAGTGGGGAGTTTAGAATGGAGTGTTTAGTGCAGTGGAGAGTTATTAGTGGGGAGTAGTACGTGCAAAACTATAAAACTTTCTACTGAAAAACTTCTCTCAACTCTCAACTCATCAACTTTCAACTAATAAACTACCCTTGCCCCGTTGTACATCTTTTGGAAACCTTCGACGATTACTTGGTCTCCGGGCTGTAAACCATTGGTTATCAGCACGCCACCCGATACATACTGACCTGTTTCCACTTTTCGGCGTTGGGCTTGACCGTCCACCGCCACCCAGACGCTTTTGCCGGAGGACAAGGTCTGTATGCACTCCGACGGTACAAAATAGCCCGATACGCGCTGAGCCTGCAACCAAACTTTGCTCACCATTCCGGGGAGTAGGTGCTTGTGCTTGCCGAGTAGCACGGCTTTGACGGTGTATGTATGGGCTATCGTGTTGGCTATCAGGTTCTTTTCCACAATGCGGATAGGGAATGTATCCTGTCCGATGGCGGGTATCTGAATCGCCCCGTGGTCGCCAATCTGCAGGGTGGCGATATCGGCTTCCGCCACATCAAATACCACGTTGTAGCCGTCCATATTCAGCAGTGTGATGACCGGTAGGGCGGGGGCGATAGTCTGTCCCGCTTTGGCTCTACATTTCCCTATCACACCGTCTGTCGGAGCGCGCAATATGCAGTCTTTCTGCGACTTACGTGCGATAGCCAACATCGATTTCGCTTGCTCTAATTGGCTGCTTATCTCCACCATCTTTTGTTCCGTTATGCCCCCTTCGGCATACACTTGTTGCGCACGTTGATAGCCGTCTTGTGCCTGTTGGAATGTGGCTTCGGCGGCTTGCAAAGCGTTACGCGCTTGTGTGTCATCGATATGCAACAACTCTTGTCCTGTCCGCACACGGTCGCCTGTCTTGACACACACGGCGGTTATTTGCCCCGCGGTTTGTGCGCTGAGCGGAACACTCGATACCTCTTCTATTTTGCCCACATACGTGTGTGTACACGCGTGCGTCTGTGCGCTGATAGTCAGCGCCTTAACCGGTATCGCCTGCACCTCTTGTTGTGCTTTTCTTTTCGGCAATCGCTGGCACCCCACAAGGCAGAGTAAGGCAACCAAGAGACAGATATTTTGTGTTTTCCAAGCCATAAACGTGTCGTTCTTAATTACGTTTTGCCACCATCAGAATATCCTTGCCCATCAGTTTTTTGTCGTTGGAGACGCCCGTACCGTCGTATTGCAGTGCGAAATGAATAGTCTCATCATGTATCTCTGCCTCGCCGGATACATCGATATTGTAAGTCTCGGTGAGGGTCTTTTCCGTAGGGCGTAGGAAGTCCTCTTTGCTCACGGTATAGGTGATAGTGAGCGTGCGCGAAAAAGGGGCGAGGGTGATGGCATCGTTGGATAGGATACCCGTTGTGGTATAGACATCGCCTTTCAAACTATTGAAAGTCAGCAAGATAACACTATCGTGGTATGCCTCTATCTGTAACGCACCAATCTCGCTTGTCAGGACGGCGGCGATAGTGTCGTCGATACTCACTTCTTGTTTGGCAATCTGGTAACTATATCCGCCGACAACCGATTTTACAGCATCGGTGCAACTTGTCATCAGTGCCACCAAGACAACCAAAAGTCCTGTTTTCCAATACCATTTCATATTCTTATCCTTATTATTTAATAGGTTAACGTGAATTCGATATAGGGTGTCCTATTTTTCTATCTTTCCACATCAAACACTTGTGGATGTCAGGTGGATGTCAGGTGGATAGCCCTATATTGTTTTTTAGCCGACAATACTATCTCCGCTCTCATAATTCATAATTCCCCCTGCCCTCATAATTCTTAATTCATAATTCATAATTACCTATTTGGCACGAATGAACAATTGCACGGGGGTACCGTTGAAGTCCCACCATTCGCGGAGTTTGTTCTCCAAGAAACGGCGATACGGTTCCTTGACATACTGGGGCAGGTTGGCGAAGAAAATAAATGTAGGCACTTGTGTATTAGGCAGTTGCGTACAGTATTTAATCTTGATATACTTGCCTTTGGTAGCGGGGGGCGGGTAGTTCTCGATGAGAGGCAAGAACTTGTCGTTCAGTTGCGCCGTCGGAATCTTCTTGTATTTGTTCTCATAAACATGCAGGGCGGTTTCCATTACCTTGAAGATACGCTGCTTGGTGAGCGCGGAGGTGAAGATGATGGGGAAGTCGGTAAATGGCGCAATACGGTCGCGAATAGCCGCCTCGTATGCCTTGATATCGGCGTTGGTTTTGCTTTCCACAAGGTCCCATTTGTTGATGCAGACAACGAGTCCTTTTTTGTTTTTCTGAATGATAGAGTAGATGTTCAGGTCCTGTGCCTCGATACCTCGCGTGGCGTCAATCATCAGGATACAGACATCGGAGTTTTCGATGGCGCGGATAGAGCGTACCACCGAGTAGTATTCCAAGTCTTCATTCACTTTCGCTTTCTTGCGAATACCGGCGGTATCCACAAGGTAGAAGTCCTTGCCAAATTTGTTGTAGCGTGTGTAGATACTGTCGCGCGTGGTGCCGGGGATGTCGGTTACGATAGTCCTTTCCTCGCCAATGAAGGCATTGAGAATACTGGATTTGCCTGCATTAGGTCGCCCGACGATGGCAAAACGTGGCAGGTCTTCTATCTCCTCGCCGGAATCGTCTTTCTTAAAACGGGAGCAGACCTCGTCGAGCAAGTCGCCTGTGCCGAGTCCGTTCTCCGCGCTGAGAATGAATGGCTCGCCCAAACCTAATTTGTAGAACTCCGGCGCACCATATTGCATCTCAAATGTGTCCACTTTGTTCACGCCAAGGACGGTCGGTTTGCCTGCCTGACGGAGCAGATGGGCTACCTCCATATCAAACTGGGTAACGCCTTCATTCACATCCACCACAAGCAAAACCACATCCGCCTCGCGAATGGCAAGGTCCACTTGGCGGTTGATTTCGCTCTCGAAAGTGTCGTCAGAATTAACTACCCAACCGCCGGTGTCAATCACCGAAAACTCTTTACCGCACCACTCGGCTTTGCCATATTGACGGTCGCGTGTCGTACCTGCGGTGTTCATTACTATTGCCCGCCTCGTTCCCGTCAGGCGGTTGAATAAGGTCGATTTCCCTACGTTAGGACGACCTACGATGGCTAAGATATTTGCCATAAGAAAAAGATTTATGTGTTAGTGAATACTCGCTTGCGCGAGTGTTGATTATGCTCCGAAGTTTCTCTGTGAGAGGATGGAGAGGACTATTCGCACCCGCTGCAACTATGGTTGTCGCATTTGTTGCAACCTCCGTCGCAGTTGCCATCGCAATTTCCATGGCAACCTCCGCAACCGTGATGACGGATAGCCTCCAACTCGGCAGGGTCGGCGTCGCGTACTTCTACAATCTCGCCGATGAAATGCAGATTCTCGCCTGCCAACGGGTGGTTGAGGTCGATGGTTACTTTCATGGGCGACACTTTTGCCACTTGCGCATTGATAATCTGTCCGTCGGTGGTCTTCATCGGGATGATATTTCCTGTATAGACGCGGTCGGAATCAAACTCGCCATCTACGTTGTAGAACATGTGCTTGTCGAGTTCCATCAAGCCCGCCTCGTCGTACTCGCCGTAGGCATCTTCGCAAGCAATGCGGAAATCGAACTTGTCGCCTTTCTCCAGACCGGCAAGGGCTTCTTCAAACTTGGGCAACATCATTCCTTCGCCTTGGCAATATACCAATGGAGTCTTGATAGTAGCCTTTTCTATCATCTCTTCTTTACCTTCTTCGCCATCAACATACATCTCGTAGATGGCCTTTACTACTTTTTGATTTTCGATTTTCATATTTTTGTAATGTTAATTATCGTACTTTGGGAATGTTTTATTCTTTACCACCAGTTCACTCGCGCGTTGGTACTCTGGGTGCTTGATTTGTCATACTTCAGGTCAGAAAGCATAGAAGCATTCACGCCGATGTGGAATGTATAACTCTTGTAGGGTCCGAATGGTACGAAACTGGCGGTCATATTCCAGCAGTGGAGGTCGCGACTGACATTGAAGTTCGCACTGGCAAAACGGTTGGCGCGGAAGTCGTAACTGGTGCTGGCACTCACTTTCCAACCCTTGCCGAGACCCAAACTGCCGGAGAGGGAGAGGTTGTGGGTAAAGACCATCTTGTAGTACATCTTGTCGTAATCGAACTCGTTGCCTGCCCCATAGCGTATCGAGTAACTGATAGACAGGCTCCAAGGAATATCGGTCTTTACGTAGCCGTCGTCTATCTCCTCTTTGTTGTTTCCTTTCTTGTGGTTGTTGAGTTTGCCATTGGTTGCCAGACCGTCGTCTCCCACGGTGATGTCGTCCATATTCTGTTCGTCGGTCTTATTGTCTTTCTTCTTTTTATCCTTGTCGAACCATTTACGGAAGGTCTGATTGTTGAAAGTGTAACTCAGACTGGTGCTGGTGCCGAGGAAGTGCGGAAAACGGCCATTGTGCCAGTATTGTTTGTTGGTGCGAACAGGCGTGCCAAGCGGATTGAGTTCGTACATGTAGGGGTCGAATTGCCCGCTTAGGTTGATGGTGTAATTCACTTTCGGAATCTTAATTCGCAGATTCACCGAAAAATTACTCCAGTTCATCGAGTCGGCAATGAAGTTGTAACCGCCTGATATACTGAAGTTATCGATCAGGCTCACCACCTTAAACGGATTCTTTCCCGTTGTGTCTTGCCTATTCACAATCTTCATCTCAAGGTTGTTGCCGAGGCTGAAGTTGAGTGCCGCCACCGCACCTTGTCCCGCGTTGCCATAGATACCGTTTGGGAAGCGCGAATAGGTCTGATGAACCATTACCGGATTGCCTGCTTCGTCTAATTTGGGTAGTTTGAGTCCGGTAGCAGGGTCAATCTCTGTGCCATAGACAGGCTGGTCATAACTGCCGTAGTACCCCCAGAACGATTTTCCGAAGTCGGGGTGGTAACTGAAACTGAGCGTCGGGGTCAGCACATGACGGAATTTCTCCACCTTGCTTTTCGGAAACAGTTTCTTGCTCGGCGTGTAGAAACCATAGAGTTTGGTTGAGAACGATATACCTACATTGAAATCAAACACGTTGTAGAAACCGTTGGTGGTATCGCGTTGCAGTTGTTGCTCCTGCTCATCCCATGTCTGGTCGATACGTTGGAAATACATTCGGTCGGTCATGTTGATACTCGGCGTAACGCTCAGGTATTTGAACAGCATAAACGATGCCGAGATAGGTATCGAGTGTTTCAGTCCGGTTTGCCAATCGCGCAAAAAATCGGAGTGGATAAATTGGTTTTCTTTGATGTTATTTACCGCAATACGCCCGTTGCCCGAATAACTCATACTTATTTTTTCGTACCATTTCTCTTTGCCCACGGGCTTTTTGCGCTTGAAAGGATAGACGCGGCTCATGTTCACGCTCAGTTCGGGGAGTGTAAGCGAAAGGGTAGAGTCTTTGGTGCGTTGTGTTACTGCCGCGTTCAGGCTGAGGCTCCACGGGCTGTCGGGGAAACGCTGCGTATAGTTGATAGTCGAACTTTTGGTGTTCTCCGAGTTCAACTGTGGATTGTAATAACTATTGATATTGCTGCGGTTGTATCCGCTGGTGGAGAAATTGACACTCGCCGAAAAACTGCTGTATGGGTTGGCTTTCGAGTCTTGTGTATGGGTCCATTGGATACTGAAATTGGTGGCTTTGTTGTAGTTGGGAAGGTCTTTTTCGCCCGTTACGTCGTTGCGATAGTTGATGTTGATGTTGCCGCTGAACTTGTATCGCTTGATATATTTCGATTGTGCGCGTATAGCCCACGTGCCGCGCGTATAGATATCGCCCGTGAGTTGCAGGTCCATATAGTCGTTGATGGCAAAGTAGTATCCCAAGCCGCTCAGATATAGTCCGCGCGTACCGTCATCGCCGAAGTTGGGCATGATAAGTCCGCTCGAATACTGGTTGGTAAACGGAAAGAAACCAAACGGAATAGCCAACGGCACAGGCACATCGCCCACCACCATATAGGCTGGTCCGGTGGCGATATATTCGCCCGGAACCACCTTGGCTTTGGTCATTTTCAGGTAGAAGTGCGGGTGTTCATGTTGGTCGCAAGTGGTGTACATACCGCCGCCCATCATCATCGTGTTGCCATCTGTTTTCTTGGTCTTGTCGGCAATCACATACCCTTCCCCTTGCTCGGTAACGACCTGTCGGATAAAGCCTTTTTGGGTCTTGAGGTTGTAAGTTATCTGGTCTGATTCGTAACTGTCGTTGCCGTCTTTGAACACGGGGCGACCTATCCACTCGTTCTCCACCGTATCCATCACACCTTGCGCAAAGACCATATTGCTATCCATGTGTACGCGGATAAACTCGCTGGTGAGTTCCATCTTCTCATACTTCACGTCGCTCGCACCATGCAGATAGGCTATACCGTTGCCCATCAGCACAATAGAGTCATTCGCCACATATTCGATAGGAGAATCAATCTTGCTTTTCGCTCCCCCTTTCTTTCCCGCACTTTCTGTCCCCGCATTACCTGTCGTATCAGCATTGGCGGTCGTATCGGATATGGTTTGTATAGTGTCTGTCCGGTCTGTAGTATCGGATATAGTCTGTGCGTACCCTTGTAATCCCAAGAGCATACCCAAACACACAATCATATATTTCCCATACGCGCACATATACGCAAATTAGCGTGCAAAGGTACGAATAAATTTCGATATATGCAACTAAGAATTGCCACCTCGCCCAATACCATTGTAAATTGCTATGTTTCAGCAAGGGATAAGCAAGGGATAAGCAAGGGATACGTTTTGTCTGTTTTTTATTCTTTGGTTATCCACGTATGCGGGCGGAGAGGAGTGCCGTCGGGCAGGTGGGGTAGGGAGAGCACTTGCACCCATTCGGGGCGACCGACAGAGTGGTCTTGCGACCGATATTCGTAACTGCGCGGGCAGGGCGCACCTTTGGTGAGACCTGTGTGCCAACCGGTCGGGTGGATACAGCCTTCGTCCCAAGTGGTGTATGCCCAAACGGTCTCGCCCCACCAACGCCATGGGCGGGCGAGGTAGGCGGGAGTATTCCCCGGCTGTGCGAGTTCGTCGGTGGTGGCAAAACGGATATGGCAGCGATAGAAAAGCATGCCTCTCGGTTGGGCTTGCGGTGCCGGTTCCCCGTATTTCCCTACGCCCTCATGTGTCCCGTCGGGGTCGTTTCGCGAGGCGGAGATATAGCATTGATCGCCTTTTTGCTTGCTTACGTTGATGACGATAATCGCCTTATTCACAGCAAGTTGCATTCCGCCGAAGATAAAATCCACTCCGCCTTGCAGCACTCCCCCGTCGTAGAAAACCGACGCTCCTTGGTCGCCGTACACCACGTCCTGATGTCCCACGCACCGGCAATGTCTCAGCACTGCATGCTTGGCGGTGGAGGTAAACGCGATGGCGGCTGCCCGTTCTATAAAACGTTTCTGTTGTACCTCCGTATTGCCCGCCTCGCGTGGACGCACCGGAGTCTTTTGGCTGTCTATAACGGTCAGATTATCAGCCGCTTCGTGGGCGGAAATATATTGGTTGAACGAGTTTTCGAAGATGATATTCTCCGCGTAGAAATAGGGCGCGCTCACGAGCACCGAGGCATTCCAGCACCGACTACGTTTGCCCCCGTAGTTGATACGCTCGCCCATAGAGCGATATTGGTATCCGTGTCCGTAGTACCATGTGATACGCACTGCCCCGTCGGCGATGTGTAACCCGCTGTCTCTGAGCGCGATAGAGGGGTGGCGGGCTGCGTTGATAAGGCGCAGATACGGTACGTCGATAGTGAGTTCCTCGGCGTAGTCCCCCGGCCGGATAAGGATGGTGGTGCGTTCTCCCGAAGCCTGATAGACGGTGCGTGCCGAGTCGATGGCGTCGCCGATACGCTCACCCGCTCCCACGTGTAGCACCAAAGCCAATAGACAACCTATTATCATATTTCCCGAATAAGCATTTGACAGTTTTTGCAATCGAAAGTAAGTGCCACCACGGTGTTGTTGCGCAGTCGTAGGTAGCGTGGTTCGTTGGGCATAGGCGACTGTTGGCGACAGTGTCCCAACTCGTTGAGAAGGCAGTAGCGACAAGTCATCAGCGGATAGGCGGTATCGCGTTGAGAGGCTTGCATAGCCTGTAACATCTCTTCGGTGGCGGGGTCTCGCTGCGGGCGAAGGTCGGGCGTGGGGCTGTGGGTGGTGATAAGGTGTGTGGTGAGGTGTTCCGCCATCTCGCGTCGCCACGCATTGAGTTGTCCGATAGGAATGAAATAAGGTGCGCTATCCACCTCCACACTGCGTGCCACAAAGGGTGTATCGCCCCATTTGGCAAGTTGTGTACGGATAGTGGTTAGGGCGCGTTCCGCGTTCTTCGCAGGCTCATGCGGATAGACAAATCTACGCTCTACCTCTCCCGTCCGAAGGGCAAATCCGTCGTCTGTCTCGCTGAAAATCAGGTCAATAGGTATATGTCGCTCGGCGTGCAGCGCGCGGACAAACTCGGTGTCGAGGTTGCGATAGAGCGGGGTGCGTTTGCCATTCAGTAGGGGCAGTATGGTGGTTGTATTGGGATATACCCGGTCGCCCTCCACGCCATTCACTGCAAACCCTTGGTCGCCGAAGCAGAGTCCGTCGCCATTATGGAGAACCACCCCCTCCGACAAGCGCACACGCAATGTCCGCGCGGTAACGCCCACCACCTCGCCGATATACTCGCCTGTCGATTTGGGCGTGAGCCAATTTGCCATCTTGGGTGTGCGTCCGTGCAGAAAATAGTCGGTTCCGCCACGGTGAAAGGTCTTGACTGGCGATGGGGTAAACGAGAGCGTCTCCACTGCCGACCTAACAACCTGTGTATGAGCCACTTCTGCTTCATCGGAGGAGGGCAGCAAAGCATCTATCTGTTGTCGGTAGTAGGCAGTGATGTTGGTTACATAGTCGGCATCTTTCAGTCGCCCCTCTATCTTGAACGTACTCACGCCCGCCTGTATCAGTTCGGCGATATGTGCGGAGCGGTCCATATCTTGCAGCGAGAGCAGGTAGCGTTGATGTATCGGTTGTCCGTTCTCGTCGGTAACCTCCTGCATATCAGCGTCCAATAGGTCGTATTGCATACGACACATTTGCGAGCAGCACCCGCGGTTGGCACTGCGTCCTGTCAGTACCTCGCTCATGTAGCACCGTCCCGAATAGGACACACACAACGCCCCGTGTACGAAGGCTTCGAGTTCGATAGGTGTTTCGTTGTGTGTCTCCGAGTATGCCACCACTGCATCGTGGATAGCGCGTATCTCGCTGATACTCAGTTCGCGAGCCAGCACCACGCGCCGAAAGCCCAACCGTTGCAACCTTATCACTTGTTCCGCAGTGCGGTTGTCGCATTGTGTGGAAGCATGGAGGCGGATAGGTGGCAGGTCGAAATCTAAGAGACGAAGGTCTTGTATGATGAGCGCGTCCACCCCTATTCGGTACAAATCGTTTGCCAACACAACGGCATCGGCGTATTCATCGTTGTGGAGGAGCGTGTTGAGTGTTACTAACACTTTCACACCATACGTATGTGCATAATCCACCAATGTCTGTAGGTCTTCCAATGAGTTGCCGGCGGCTTGTCGCGCACCGAATTTGGGCGCACCGATATACACGGCGTCCGCACCGGCATGAATGGCGGCTTGTGCCACACGCAGGTCCCGTGCCGGAGAGAGTAGTGTGATAGGTTGTGTATTCAAATGTTGTGTATTCAAATCGATAGTTTTTGTGTTGTGTCTTGTGGTTTCTATGTTCCCAGTTCGGTTGCATTCCGTACCGGTCTGCAAAGTTCGTAAAAAATACTGATGTGGGCAATAGTTTCCGCAAAAATGGCATGATTAATTATGAATTTTGAATTAGTACTGTTGCGATAAATTTCGTATAAAAATCAGTTATTATCAAATAATTCGAGTTCTTTGACATTTTGATTGAAAGTGCAAAGGTTGTTTGGCTGTGTTAGCAATTCTCCTAAGCGGCTAATTGTCTGAAAAGCAGATAGAGTAGTTGATTATTGCACGTGAGGTCTTTCGCATGAAAATCTCCCTTATACTTTATTACTGTCTTGTCGAACACATAACGTGGAATAAAATTGGTAATTTGAGCGAAAATAGATCGTCCGATATGCATATTTTGTCGTTTTTGACGGCAAAATTACTCAAACACTTTCAAATCAAAAAAA
>JBNMHB010000031.1:0-20818 GCA_050872525.1 Bacteroidales bacterium
GTAATAACTCATAATTCATAATTATTTGAAGACTCTTACAAGGCGTTTGCCTGCGAAATATCGTTCTGCAGTCCGTTTCGTATGCGTTGGTGCATTCGGAACGGCATTGCAGTATGGTATCTACTATCTGTTCCTGTCGCTTTTTGAGCGTTTCTATCCTGATATGAGCGTCAAGGTAACGCTCGCTTTTACGTTGGGATTCGGTATTGAGATGATTAGCAACTATCTGCTAACCAGTTTCTATACCTTCCGTACACGCCCGAACATCAAGAATGCAGGTGGTTTCCTGTTTGGACGATTGGTCAACTATTTTATTCAAATCGGTTTCTTGCATCTCCTTATATATATAGGTCTCTCCGAAGAATGGTCGGGTATCGTCGCCATCGTGTTGGCGGGTATCATCAACTATTTTGTATTGGTACCGTTCTATAGCAAAAAGAAATCTGAAAAGAAGGGCTGAAGATGAAAATTTACAAAGCAAACATTCTCTATACTCCTACACCTCAAGCATTCACGGTGCTACCGGGCGGGTATGTCGCGGTGGACGAACAGGGCTATGTAGCCTATGCGGGTGAGGAGATACCCGAACAATATGCCGATGTGCCGGTTACCGATTTCGGAGACTCGCTTCTCGTTCCTGCGATGAACGATATGCACGTGCATGCGCCACAATTCCGCAATATGGGCTTGGCGATGGACTTGGAATTGTTGCCTTGGCTCAACACTTACACTTTCCCCGAAGAGGCGCGTTTTTCTGATACCGCTTATGCGCAGGAGGTGTATCGCGATTTTGTGCGGGGGCTGATTCGGTGTGGCACAATGCGCTCTGTCGTTTTTGCTACCGTTCACGGTGAGTCTTCCTGTATCCTTGCCGACTATCTTGATAAGGCGGGTTTGGGAGCATTGGTAGGGGTGGTAGGTATGGACCGTAACTGCCCTGATACCCTGCGGAATACGCCCGAAGAGGCTGTGCGCGATACCGAGGTCATGGTTGCTCATACGGCTACTATGCCACGCGTGGGGGCTATTGTTACTCCGCGTTTTGTACCCAGTTGTACGCCCGAAATGATGACCGCGTTGGGTACATTGGCGCGTGAGAAACATCTGCCGGTGCAGTCCCACCTCAGCGAGAACCGAGCGGAGATAGCGTGGGTGGGCGAGTTGGAGCCTCAATCCACTTGCTATGGCGATGCCTACCGTCGCTATGGTATGTTTGGCGATACGCCCACGCTGATGGCGCATTGTGTATATACCGATGGCGAGGAATTGGAGATGATGGCACGCAATCGGGTCTATGCCGTCCATTGTCCTACTTCTAACTGCAACCTTGCGTCGGGGATTGCCCCCGTGCGTAAGTTGCTGAATCACAATGTTCCCGTGGTGTTGGGGTCGGATATTGCCGGTGGGCATACACTCTCGATGTTTGAGGTGGTGCGCTATGTTGTACAGATGTCGAAAATGCAATTTGCCGCTTCTAATGGCAAGTTGGCACCTCTTACTTTGAGCGAGGCTTTTTATCTCGCAACCAAGTCGGCGGGTGAGTTTTTTGCTGCTTGTGGTATGGACAAGGTCGGTTCGTTTGAGAAAGGTTATGCCTTCGATGCTTTGGTGATTGAGCCAAAGCACGCAGCCCCTTGCGCTGCGTTGGAGCAGTTTATCTACACAGGCGACGACCGACAAATCACCCATCGTTTCTGTCAGGGGGCGGAGGTTCAGGTATCCGACAGATAATTCACTTTTGATAATTTATAAATCTATATAGTATGCAACACATCATTGCTCCCCAAGGCAAACGCCTTGTATGGTATCTCTCTATGGAGGAGTACCTTGCCCAACACATATCCGACAAAAACGCCTCTGAAAAAGGGGAACCCGGTATATTTTTTACTTGGGTCGTGCAGCCGACAGTTATTTTCGGTCGTCATCAGGTGATGGAAGACGAGGTGAATATGGATTATTGCCGCGCCAATGGTGTGCAGATGTGCCGTCGCAAAAGTGGCGGAGGATGTGTCTATTCTGATGCAGGCAACCTGATGCTCAGTTATATCACGCCCGACACACACAGCGAGCAGGTGTTTCAACGCTATTTGGACCGAGTATCTGCGGCTTTGCAGCAGTTAGGTTTCGCGGCAGCCAAATCGGAACATAATGATGTACTCATCGGCGACCGCAAAGTCTCCGGCAATGCGTGTTATGCGCTGCCTACAGGCACTATCGTGCATGGCACGATGCTTTACAACGTCGATTTTGCAGCCCTCCAACAGGCTATCACTCCCTCCCGCGAGAAACTGTCGAAGCATGGTGTGCAATCGGTTCGCCAGCGCGTTACCAATCTAAAAGATATTCAGGACATTATAGACAAGAATGACATAAAAGCCAAAACGGCGATGACGGATATTTATGCACTTTCCGACTATTTTATCGCCTCGTTCTGTTCCTCCTCCCGCCATCTGACACCGGAGGAAATCTCCGCTATCGACGCCCTCGAACAAACCTACTTGGACCCCGCTTTCATCGCAGGGAGGATAATTAAGAATTAAGAATTATGAGACATTGCTAATTATGAATTAAGAATTAAGAATTAGGAGAGCAACACACAAATGATATAGCAAATTCATAATTAAGATGTCAGGTGGATGTCGGGTGGATGTCAGGTGGATAGCCCCCGCATATATAGGTAACGGCGTAATAGTGTAGGAAAAATAGTGTAGGAAAAATTAACCAATTACATGTTCCTCTCACAATTTTCTTGTGTATATTAAATGTTTTTAGTATCTTTGCGGCATAAAACTCCCTCTGCGGAGTAAATTACTTGTCTGCGTGCCGTCGGACAATCAAAACTATCGGCACAATGCAAAGACTCACGCGGTGGGCTTTCGATGACGGACACAGTGGTGAACAGAGAAAGCGGTTGGGTGGGCTTTGTGGACATAATAATGCGTTTGGCAACTTTCGGGGTCCCCGCAGATTTTTAATCTGTGGGGAGAGCGGAGGCACAAGTCGCCTGCTGATTTAGCGGAGCGGTATCAGCCTTTCGCGACCTTGTTGCCGAACGCGAAGCGTTTACTAACGCTTGCAATTCGATGTTTTGAAACCTGAGAAATTTCATAAGTTTTATTCGAAAGCAAGACATTAGTAGATGCTCATGGGTGTATCCACACTTGCGTGTACTTATAAGGTATGCGTATGTATGATATACACGCGTGGGTTTCTGCATGTATTTTCGATAAAACAGGTTTTCTCAGGACCGCAAAACACGGATTTACTAACAGAAGTCCGCGTTTTTTGTGTGCCTATATGTGAACAAAAATGGCATTGTGGACAAATGCCTAAGAAAACTATTATTCACGCGAGTGCCCATAGCAAACTAAAATTTAATCAGTATGACTGAAGAACAAAAAACTCAGTATCAGACCATTATTCAGGCTCGGAATTTCCATTACGAGCAGTTTACAAGGTGGTCAAGTTATTTCTATGTGGTTATCGGTGCATTATTTGTCGGGTACTACGTCATTATGAATGAAAACTCGACAAAAACACAGGAAACTAATGTATTAAGTTGGGTAATTTTAGGTATCGGTTACTTAACGAGTGTGGCAAACTTTTTATCCGTTAAGGGATATATCTATTGGTGGCAACATTGGAATATTCTATTGACACGTTTTGAAGAAAAGTTTTGTAAGGAAGAGGAAGAAAAAGTGTATAGCGTTTTCGCGGATGTGCACAATTTGGACCACTCCGCATGCCCACTCAATGGCAGCAACATCTCAACTTCCAAAGTCGCACTTTTTGTTGCGGGAGTTATTATGCTCGGTTGGAGTATTTTGATTGGATATGGAATAAGCAAGTGTATTGTGGATGTATGCTGCAACAATAGTGTTTGTTGCATTGTGGGACTTACAGCGTTATTCTCCATATTTTTATATGTTATCGGTGCTGTTATTATGCCACTATTGCCGATGTTGCATAGTAATATGTCTAATAACAAGGACTTGCACTTATTAGAAAAATCCAAGTAATTTTCTTCTATTATGAAAGCAAAAACTTATCTCATTTTGAGTATTGTACTGTTGACGGGAGTATCTTGTAGCAATACTAATTACATACAAGCCGTTGACCTCGGTCTGCCGAGTGGTCTAAAATGGGCGTCGTGCAACGTAGGTGCCACCACACCAGAAGACTACGGCGACTACTACGCATGGGGCGAAACCACCCCCAAATACGACTATTCGTGGACTACCTACAAGTATGCCTATAACGATGACAGAACCCTCTTCAAGTACTGCAACAAGGCTAAGTATAAGTATGGTGACATCGGCTTTATCGACAATAAAACAGTTTTGGAACCCGAGGATGATGCTGCCCACGCGAATTGGGGTGGCAAATGGCGTATGCCAACCTATGCAGAGTGGACGGAGTTACTCGAGAATTGTACGTGGACTTGGACAAGGCAAAATGGAATTTTAGGTTACCAAGTGGCAAGCAAGACCAATGGCAATTCTATTTTTCTGCCCGCTGCCAGGGGTTATTACGGCACGAATTTCGCCGGCCACGGCGGCGACTATTGGTCTTCGTCGCTCTACGAGTACCGCCCGAACAGCGCGTGGGAGTTCAACTTCGATTCGGGCTACGTGGGCTGGGACAACAGCCATCGCAGCAACGGTAAGTCTGTCCGCCCTGTTTGCCTGTAGCATCAGAACCATCTCATACAGGCAAAGTACACCTAATATACGAAATGGTCTCTGCCGGTTGCGCGCCTGCGGAGCAGGCTAACCGCTTCAGCTTACAGGGAGGTCTATTTGCACGTGCCGTGCGACAATCTGCGTGATTATCAGATGGATGCGGTATTCGGGTCGTTCAAGTATATCCAATGTATCGGTGCGGAGAATACCACCACCGATGGGACGGTTACGGTAACGCCATCGGACAACGAGGCGGTGTTTGTATGGCGTGCGGATGAGTCGGCTGCCACCTACAACTTGGAGATTCGCAAAGACGGCGAAGTGTTCTGTACGCTGATTTTCAATGCACAAGGACAACTGACGAGCATTGCCTTTGCGCCTGCACGCAACGGACAGACACATCGTGCTGCCGAGCAGACCGCCGCAGGCTTCCGTTTCACGGTTACGGGCTTGAGCGAATCCACCCACTATACATTTAGTATGACTGTGAAAGACGCGACCAATGCCACCTTGCAGACCTACACGGGCGAGTTCAACACCACCGGTGTTGCTACTTCTTTGGATAATGCCACTACCGACAGGGCTGTCCAGAAGATAATCCGCGACGGACAAGTGCTTATCCTGCGCGGCGACAAGACTTATACCGTGATGGGACAATGTGCTATTGACGATTAACGACGTTTGTAAGATAAATATGTATATAGGCTGCTCGGAATGGGCAGCCTATTGTTGTTATAGAGGGAGATACGAAAAAGCGCCAAATTATTCACCATATATCATTCACCATAAAATAAAAAATGGGATTGTTTGCATATATGGAAAAAATGTTGTACCTTTGCGGGGTAATTGGGAGAATGGGTGTTTTTCTGATTGCGAATGATTATGAGAGAGGACGGATTTGACTGCTTGCAACCTCGCTAAAAAATGCTAAAACCTTGTGCCACAAGACAAAAACAGTCCCTTGTGGCTTAATTTTTTATACTGATAGATTATGAACTATTTATTTACATCAGAGAGCGTCGGCGAAGGACATCCCGACAAAGTAGCAGACCAAATAAGCGATGCCATCCTTGACAACTTTTTGGCACAAGACCCGCGCAGCCACGTGGCTTGCGAGACAATGGTAACGACAGGACAAGTGGTGGTAGCCGGAGAGATAACGAGCCGCGGGTATGTGGATATTCAACAGGTGGTGCGCGACACTATCAAAAAGATTGGTTACACCAAGTCGGAATACAAATTTGAGGCGGAGAGTTGCGGTATATTGACTGCCATTCACGCACAGTCTGCGGACATCAATATGGGTGTGAGTCGCGCAACGCGTATGGCGCAGGGGGCAGGCGACCAAGGTATGATGTTCGGTTATGCCACCGACGAGACCGAGAACTATATGCCTCTGACCCTCGATATGGCGCACACTATAGTATATACGCTCGCGCGCATACGCAAGGAGGGCAAAGAGATGACTTACCTCCGCCCCGACTCGAAAAGTCAGGTTACGATTGAGTATAACGAACATAACGAGCCTGTGCGCATCGACACCATCGTCATCTCGACACAGCATGATGCCAACGTGTCGCAAGAGCAGATTCGGCAGGATATGATTGACATCGTTCTTCCGCGTGTGGCTACCCGCGATGCACGTTATACCAAGTTGCTGCAAGGCGAATACAAACTGCTCGTTAACCCGACGGGTAACTTTGAGATAGGCGGTCCTCATGGCGATACGGGGCTGACAGGACGCAAGATAATAGTAGATACCTACGGCGGTCGTGGTGCGCATGGCGGCGGTGCTTTCTCGGGGAAAGACCCATCGAAAGTCGATCGCTCGGCAGCGTACGCCGCACGGTGGATTGCGAAGAACATGGTGGCAGCGGGCGTAGCACGCGAGATGCTTGTGCAGGTGAGTTATGCCATTGGTGTTGCCAAACCTGTGAGCCTGTTTGTAGATACCTACGGTACAGCCGCCAAAGGAATCAAAGACGCTGATATTGTGCGCGTTATAAACCGTCTGTTCGACCTTCGCCCTGCGGCTATCGCACGCGATTTGCACCTCTGCGAACCTATCTATGAGGAGACTGCGAAGTATGGGCATGTGGGGCGTACACCCGAAATGGTGGAGAAAAACTTTGTGGGCGAGAACGGACAGACTATCACCAAACAGGTGGAACTCTTTACGTGGGAGAAACTGAACCGCGTGGAGGAAATCCGCCAAGCATTCAAACTCTGATATGACGAAAATAACCAAACAGAGCCTGATAATCAGTGGAATTGTCCTTGTGGCAGTGGCACTTGACCAAGCACTGAAACTCTATATCCGCACCCATTTCTATCTCGGTGAGGCACGCCCCGTTACATCGTGGTTTTGGATTTGCTTTGTCGAGAACGATGGTATGGCATTCGGTATCGAGTGGTTCTCCAAGTTGGCGCTGACCTTGTTTCGTATCATCGTCGTGGCGTTGTTGGGGTGGTATATGCACCATCTGATGCACAAACACCAACCTCGCATGGGGTACTTGGTCTCGCTGGCGTTGGTGGTGGCAGGGGCGTTGGGCAATATCATCGACTGCGTGGCGTATGGCAAGATTTTCGGCTATGCAGGGTGGATGTACGGCAAAGTGGTGGATATGCTCTATTTTCCGCTGATACACAATGCGCAAGGCGAGGTGCTTTTCTTTCGACCGGTGTTCAACCTTGCGGATTCGTGCATTACGTGCGCGGTGATAATCATCTTGCTTTTCTATCGCCACGACCTAAATGAGTCGTTAGAGAAAAACGAACAAAAGACCAAATAATATGCGCAGTCTGCCCCGATATACTTGGTTGTTGATAGTGCTTTGTACATTGTGCATTGTCTTCGCCGGTTGCCGCCCGCGTGGTGTACTCTCCTCGCAGGAGATGCGCTCCGTGTTGCGCGATTTGCACCATACCGAGGCGATTTTGCAGACGGCGGGATACAACTACGGGCATGACGAGGCGGTGGCGAAATACTACCAGACGGTGATGGACAAGCATGGTATCACGCAGGCGCAGTTCGATAGTTCTATCGTTTGGTACACCGACCACCCGCAACTTTTCGACAAGATTTATCCCCGCGTAGTGAAAGACCTGAAGGCGGAACGCGATGCGTGGAACGCGCAGCACGAACTTGCGCAAACGCGTCAAAATACCCTTCCGCAGGACCTTCCCGCCGATGATATGCCCCGTAAAGAGTTGGAAGACCTGCTCTATGAGTTGCACCACGGGGTGCGTGTTCTCTATTGGTACGACGAGACGACGCCGATTGCCGTCAGGGAGGGCGAGTACCCTCTGCAGATAGCCGATGAGGCACCCCGACAAGGCAAAATTCCTCAATAATTCCTCGATAATGCCTTTGTTGCAGCGTTTTTTGAAAATTTATTTGTGTAATCCAAAATAAAGTAGTAACTTTGCACGCTTTTTCGGGTGTATTGTGTCCGTGTGGGCGCAAAAGACGACAAAGCGACTATAATTATTAACGTTGAATTGGGCAGTGGCTTCGCGTCGAGACGCAGTGGAGACAAGTGCGGTCGGTATATGCGAAACGTAAATGATGTCTGTCGGTTCAACCTAAAACACAATAACAACTAATGGATACTTTAAGTTACAAGACAGTGTCGGCTAACAAGGCTACCGTTCAGAAAGAATGGGTGGTTATCGACGCTCAAGACCAAATTCTTGGTCGTATGTGCACGAAAGTGGCAAAATTGCTGCGTGGTAAGTACAAACCTTCGTACACTCCCAACGTAGATTGCGGCGACAACGTAATCATTATCAATGCAGACAAGGTGAAACTGACGGGCAACAAGTGGAATGACCGCGTGTATGTTCGCTATACAGGTTTCCCTGGCGGACAACGCGAGATGACTCCTGCTCAACTTCTTCAGAAGGGTGCAGACCGTCTGATTATCAAGGTGGTAAAGGGTATGCTTCCTAAGAATCGTCTTGGTGCGCGCCAAATCACCAACCTACACGTGTTTGCCGGTGCAGAGCACAATATGCAGGCACAACAACCCAAACAAATAGACATCAACACACTTAAATAATAGAAGAATATGGAAGTAATAAATGCATTAGGTCGTCGTAAATCGGCAGTTGCTCGTGTTTACGTTAGTGAAGGTGCAGGTAAGATTACGATTAATGGTCGCGACATCGAAACCTATTTCCCTTCTTCTATTCTTCGCTACATCGTTCTTCAACCGCTGAACAAATTGGAGGTTGCAGAGAAATACGATATCAAGGTAAATCTCGTAGGTGGCGGTTTCAAAGGACAAGCAGAGGCGCTTCGCCTTGCTATTGCTCGTGCGCTGGTAAAAATCAATCCGGAAGACAAACCTGCTCTGAAGGCTGAAGGATTTATGACTCGTGATGCTCGTGAAGTTGAGCGTAAGAAACCGGGTCAACCCAAAGCACGTAAGCATTTCCAATTCAGCAAACGTTAATTGGCTATACTGCTCCAAACCACGTGGACTCCTTCGGGACTACCACGTGGTTCTTTCGGTTTCCCCAAAAGCAGCATTTGGCTACTTGCTCTGCCGCTTGATGACGGCGGGGTGGCAGGCTGACCGATTGCAACGGAGAAATAAAACAATAATTTATTCAAACAAACAAAACATCAATCAAAATGAGAACTAATTTTGATCAACTTCTCGAGGCCGGTTGCCATTTCGGTCACCTCAAACGTAAATGGAATCCCGCAATGGCTCCTTATATCTATATGGAGCGCAATGGTATTCACATCATCGACCTCAACAAAACGGCTGTTAAAATTGACGAGGCTGCAGAAATCCTGAAGAACTTCGCTAAACAAGGTCGTAAGATTCTTTTCGTCGGAACCAAGAAACAGGCTCAAGAGGTAGTAGCACAACATGCTGCTGAGGTAGGTATGCCTTACATCACAGAGCGTTGGGCAGGTGGTATGCTGACCAACTTCCCTACTATTCGTAAGGCAGTGAAGAAAATGACCACCATCGACAAGATGATGACCGATGGTACTTTCGACAACATCTCGAAACGTGAGAAACTCCAAATCACCCGTCAGCGTGAGAAATTGGAGAAGAACTTGGGTTCTATCGCCGATTTGACCCGTCTCCCGAGCGCAATCTTCGTGGTTGACGTGATGAAAGAGCATATTGCAGTGGCTGAGGCTAACCGTCTGGGTATCCCTGTATTCGGTATTGTTGATACCAACTCGAACCCGAACAATATCGATTATGTAATCCCCGCTAACGACGACGCAACCAAGTCTATCGACGTTATCATGGCTGCTGTTTGCGAGGCCATCAAAGAGGGTCTCGAAGAGCGCAAGGTAGAGAAGGCTGACGAAGAGGCAGCACAAGCACAGGCAAATACAGAGGCTCCTGCTCAGAAAGAGCGTCGCCAACGTGTTCGCAAGGCAAACAAAGCCGAGCATAACGAGGCTGAGAAAGCAGAGTAATGCGCGAGCGTACACTGCAATAATTATTAACTAATCAAATTAGAACTGAATTATGGCTGTTACATTAGCAGATATTAAGAAACTGCGTGATATTACGGGCGCAGGTATGATGGACGTCAAGAAGGCTCTTGAGGAGGCTAATGGCGACTTCGAAGTAGCAAAGGACTTGCTCCGCAAACGTGGTCAGGCTATTGCTGCAAAGCGTAGCGACCGTGTGGCTTCTGAGGGTTGTGTGTTGGCAAAGGCTGTGGATGGTTTCGGTGCTATCGTGGCTGTAAAGTGCGAGACCGACTTTGTGGCAAAGAACGCAGATTTCGTGGCAATGGTAAAATTGCTTCTCGACGCTGCTATCGACCAACGTCCTGCTGACTTGGAGGCTCTCAAAGCACTCAAAATCGGTAATTTCACTGCAGAACAGATTGTTACTGAGCGCAGTGGTGTTACCGGTGAGAAGATGGAGTTGAGCGATTATGCTTTCCTCGCTGCACCGAAAGTAGATGCTTACAACCACTTGGGTAACAAATTGTCGTCTCTCGTGGCTGCGTCTAACGCTGATGCTGACCAAGAGACCGTTCACGGTATTGCTATGCAAGTTGCCGCTATGTCGCCTATCGCTCTTGACGCTGACCATGTTGCGCAAGAGGTGAAAGACAAAGAGTTGGCTGTGGCTGTTGAGAAAACCAAACAAGATGAGGTGAACAAAGCCGTTGAGAACGCACTCCGCAAGGCAGATATCAATCCTTCGCACGCTGATAGCGACGAACATATCGAGTCCAATACCGCTAAGGGTTGGCTCACCGCGGAGCAGGCTGAGCAGGCACGTCAAATCCGTGCAACTGTTCCTGCTGAAGCAGAGGCTGCTATCAATATGAAGAAGGTAGAGATGATTGCACAAGGTCGTCTGGGTAAGTTCCTCAAAGAGAATACACTCGTTGAGCAGGCTTATATCATGAGCGACGCTAAGGAGTTGGTAAAGGACATCTTGAAAAAGAACAATGTTCAGATTACCGATTTCCGTCGTGTAACTCTCAACGAGGAGTAATTCCTAAACAATACATCATAAAAAGGAGGCTGTCTGATTTCAGGCAGCCTTTTTTGTATCGTATAAACAGGGGATGGATTCTGATCTGATTCTTTTTCCGCCTTGTCCTTTGTTTAGGAGAAGAATGTAAAGTTCACGCTCCCGTAAGCGCGGTGTGAATCAAAATGGGGGTGATTGGAAAAATCGTAGTCTCTACCATGCTCCAGCACAAACAGACCATCGGGACGGAGCAGTTGTTTATCAAATATCAAGTCGGGTAGCGCAGGCAGGTGCTCCAAGGAGTAGGGAGGGTCTGCAAAGATAAAATCGAATTGCAGGTGGCAGGCGTTGATAAACTTGAATACATCACCGCGTATCACAGTCAGGTTGTTGATACCCAGCTGCTTACAAGCCGAGATGATAAAGTTTTGCTGTGTATGTGCCACCTCCACTGCCGTTACTTCTTTGGCACCTCGGCTCACAAACTCCAAACCTATTCCCCCTGTACCGGCAAATAAGTCGAGCATCTCGCAATCCTCAAAATCGATGCGGTTATTGAGCAGGTTGAATAGGCTCTCTTTGGCAAAATCGGTTGTGGGGCGTGCGGTTATATTTTTAGGGGGCGCCAATCGACGCCCCCTAAATTGTCCGGATATTATTCGCATAATCGAACGAAGAATAATGAAACACGAACCAAGAACGAATAACTCATCATTCTTAATTCATCCATCATCCGTAATTATTATTCCCAGTTGCCGGCGTTGTTGTTAGGTGCGTCCACGCTACCTACCTTCAATCCCGTATAGTGTTCCAGTTTCTTCTCTTTGTCGATGAGGTTCACCAATTCCTGTTGGTTCAGGTCGCCCAGATAGGTGTCAAACGGTGCGCGTGCCTCAAACAGCGGAACGCGGATACCTTGGCTGGTAGTATAGTTGTTGTTCACCTCAATCTCAAATTTGGTCTTGTTGGTGTAGGGGATATAGATGATTGCATCGATATTGCTTTCGTTGTATTCACCTTTGTAGAGGCTCTGAATCAGGTTGCTCTCGATGGTATCACGGCGGAAACCGCTCAGACCGTTCTCTTTCACATCTTTATCGTTAGCCCAAATATATGCATACAATTCGGCATCGGAAGCAAAAGTTTCTTTCTTGAGTGCTTTTTTCTTGGCTGCTTCAATCAGTTTCACGGCTTTCGATTCTGTGAGACCTGCCTCAAGTTGTTTGTCTGTCAGACTTCCCTCTTTCATTACTTCTTTTTTGGTACCCGTTTTGAGGAACAAAACCAAACTGTCGGCATCGGCAATGAAGCGACCATGTTGGCGGTTGAATTCCACCTCTGCGGTACGCAAGTTCACCAGATTCTTCACCACAGCCACCTCGCGGGCGGTACGTGTCTCCTCAAACTGAATAGGGGTAACCACGCTCATCACGCAAAAATAGGCCATTGCGACCGCTGCGACACTGAGCAGAGTAATCATAATTGCTTTTGTTGCTTTCATCTTATTTGGTATAGTTTTTGTATTTTCCACTCGTGGTGTGCGTTCCCCGCACAAAACCGCCGCAAAGTTACACTTTTTTTTTATATGTGCAAAAAAAAGAGTATTTTTGCACCCGAAATCCATTAGCATAGGAGGTACAATTATGGAAGATAGCGACAGAGTTTTGTTTCAGATACTCACCGAGCGATTGGAATTGCTCCGTCAGTTGGACAAAGAGGATGATTCCGACAGGCGACGCCACATTGCAAAAGAGACACAGATGCTCCATGCTCCATTGGCGCATAGGCTTGGTTTGTATCAAATCAAAACCGAGATGGAGGACCTTGCCCTCAAGTTCACCGACTACAAGACCTATAAATATATTGCGCACGCGCTCAACGCCAAAAAGTCGGAGCGGGATGCGTATATTGCGCGTTTTATCGCCCCTCTCGATCAAAAACTCACGGAGGCGGGTTTCGTCTTCACTATCAAGGGGCGTCCCAAGTCGATTCACTCTATCTACCACAAGATGCAGGCGCAGCATTGTGATGTGGATAGGATTTACGACTTGTTTGCCATACGTATCATTTTGGAGTCGCCCGCCGACCGCGAAAAGCAGGATTGTTGGCAGGTCTATTCGCTCATTACGGACATTTTTCAACCCAATCCGAAACGCCTACGCGACTGGTTATCAGTGCCTAAGGAGAACGGCTACGAGAGTCTGCATACCACCGTCCTCGGCCCGGACGACCGTTGGGTAGAGGTGCAAATTCGCACAAGACGCATGGACGAGGTGGCGGAAAAAGGTGTGGCGGCGCACTGGGCGTACAAGGGGGTCAAGGGAAATATCCTTGCCAATAAGCAGTATGTCTATGTATTCACGCCTACGGGCGATTTGCGTCGTCTGCCTGCCGGTGCCACGGTGCTTGATTTTGCCTATAGTATCCACTCCGATGTGGGCGACCACTGTGTCGGAGGGCGTATCCGCAACCAGAATGTGTCGATTAGGCAGCAGTTGCAGAACGGCGACCAGATAGAGATTTCTACCTCTCCCAACCAAAAACCGAATGCCGATTGGCTTAATTTTGCGGTTTCCACCAAGGCGAAAAACAAGATTCGCCAATCGCTCAAAGAGATTGAATACAAGGACGCTGCGGAGGGTAAGGAACTTCTCGAAAGGCGTTTCCGCAATTGGAAAATCGAATACAACGAGTCGGATATCTCCCGTTTGGCGAACAAACTGGCGTACAAGGCGGTGAGCGACCTCTATCAGTCTATAGCACAGGGCAAAGAGGATATTTTGCAACTCAAGGAAGTGTATCTCTCGATGGACGATTCTATTACGCATCACACCGAACCCAAGCCCGAATATGTGCCTAAGGAGCAACTGACGGGACTGGCGATAGAGGTGGATATGAATGTGAAAAATGTGGATTATCACCTGTCTAAGTGCTGTAATCCGCAGCCGGGCGACCCTATCTTTGGTTTCATCAGTGTTACCAAAGGTATCCGTATCCACCGTTGCGATTGCCCCAATGCCGACAATATCCGCGAGCGTTATCCCTATCGTATGATTCCCGCTCGCTGGGCATCTCAATCTGTCCCGTCTGTCTCACCGGCACCAAAAAAGAAAAAATAATCCCGCTTTGTCCTTCGCATAAATTTTGCGGCGAGTGAAAACTTACTTGCTCCGATGATACGCCATTCTAAAAAGCGGATTGTCGGCTTGTATTTTTTCGTCTTTAGGTTGCAGATTTTGTGGCACTCGTTCCGCCAACAGAATGTTTCCGCAATACTGAAAGCCGTTTTTCTGTAGCAGGTGTCGCATGGGTAGATTATCCGGGTGTGTGTCGGCACGTACATCGTCGTATTGTGCTGATACATAGTCCAATACCGCTGCAAATACGCCGTGATACCCCTCCAACGATGCCAAACGATGAATCGTGGCGTATGGTTTGTCGTTGAGCCATGCACCATCTATTTTTGTGTACGATGGGTCAGGTTCCGTGAGCATTACAAAGGTCCCCACTACCGTTTTGTCTTTCTCCTTCTCATACCCATTTCCCTCATCCTTCTCCCTTCTATACTCCACTGCATAACTTCGTCCGAGTTGTATATCTTTGGTAATCAGTTCGATAGACGGATAATTCTCTTCCCATTGTTTAGGATTTCCCGTCGCGCGCATTTTCTTCCGCGCCACAGCAAATATCTTTTCCAACTGTGGCACATCGTCCATTTCAGTCTTCCGTATCGTGTACATTTTCTTCATTTTTTGAAACATTTTCATTCCGAGAAACTTCTTCATTCTTTTTTCCTATCAACAGCAGAATAATCCATACCCAAATTGGCGATATGAATAGAGACAACAATATCCATCCCAATGGGTCTCGATTTCGTTTCTGTGCCATATTGCGTGTGATTCCATACCACACCCAATAGGCAACATACACTGCCGGAATAACTAATAAGAGCATACATAGTGTGCTCCACGCTGTCATATTAAAAAGCAAGATAGTCCTCATCATACTATAAATCATCCATAATTGTTTGTCCAACATTCGTCCGCAAAGGTACACAAAATCTGCGAATTACGCAACCCCAATTTTGTCCTCCAAATATGACCTCAAATTATTCAAATATATTTGGTGCATATTCAAATATATTTGGTGCAGAAAAAAATAGCATCCAATTACACGCTAATTAACGTGCCCTCCGTAGTATATTTGTCTATATTTGATGTATTTTTTCGTGTATTTGTTCCCCAACGTGTCGTATGAAAAATTAACGTCTAATTATACGCTAATTAACGTTCCCCCCCATAGTATGTTTGTTATCGGTTGTGTGTTTGTATATATAATACAGACGTCTTCTTTTGGTGCATATTTTTCTGTTTCATCGGATTGTTTTTGAAAAACGGCGTTGTTTTGATGTATAAAATACTGAATTTTGTGGAAAAATAATGGAAAATAGCGCAAATGCTTGCGTGTTTCGTAGAAATGCTGTATTTTTGCACCGTCAAAACAAGGGTATGACGTCAATAAGGGTATGACGTCAATAAAGGTATAATGTCAAAACAAGGTATAACACAAATAGTTTTTTTAAGGTATGAGCAACATTCGATTTGAAGCATTGAAGAATGCATGGAGCCACGAACCGATGGAAGTGAAGAGTCCGGGAGGGCGTGCGAGTGTCATCTTTGCGCAGAACGTGTTCACGCGCGAAAAGATGAAAGAGTACATCGCCAGCAACGTCCTTGAGCAACTCTTCGACCTGATGGACAACGAGAAGACGCTGAGCCGCGACATCGCCAACAGCGTGGCTATCGGTATGAAAAAATGGGCTATGGAGCAAGGCGCGACCCACTACACCCACTGGTTTCAACCCCTCACGGGCGGCACTGCGGAGAAACACGACGCCTTCTTCAGTTTTGGCGATGACGGTGCGCCTATGGAGGAATTTTCAGGAGGTGTGTTGTATCAGCAAGAACCCGACGCCAGCAGTTTCCCTAACGGGGGTATCCGAAACACGTTTGAGGCGCGTGGTTACTCGGCTTGGGACCCCTCTTCGCCGGCTTTCGTAATTGGCGACCGACTCTGTATCCCCACTATTTTTGTGGCTTATACGGGTGAGGCGTTGGACTACAAAACGCCCCTATTGCGCTCTATATCAGCCGTTACAAAGGCTGCGGTGGCGGTGGCAAACTATTTCGACCGCAATGTAAAACGCGTGTATAGTTACCTCGGTTGGGAGCAGGAATACTTCCTTGTGGACGAGGCATTGTTTGCTGCGCGTCCCGACCTTGTGATGACCGGACGCACGCTGATGGGGCATTATGCGAGCAAGAGCCAGCAATTGGACGACCACTATTTCGGTATCATTCCTGAGCGCGTGCTGCGTTTTATGACCGAACTCGAAATCGAATCGCTCAAACTCGGAATTCCTGTCAAGACACGCCACAACGAGGTAGCACCCAATCAGTTTGAGTTGGCTCCTATCTATGAGGAGGCAAACCTTGCGTCCGACCACAACCAGTTGGTAATGTCGCTGATGGAGCAGGTGGCACGTCGCCACCATTTCCGTGTGCTTTTGCATGAGAAACCCTTCGGCGGAGTGAATGGTTCGGGCAAGCACTGCAACTGGTCGCTGGGTACTAACACCGGCACCAACCTGCTCAGTCCGGGTAAGAATCCGTATCAGAACCTGCAATTTGTAACATTCCTTGTGAATGTGCTGATGGCGGTACAGCGTCATAATGGTCTGCTCAAGGCGTCGATTATCTCGGCTACCAATGCCCACCGTCTCGGTGCCAACGAAGCACCGCCCGCCATCATCTCGGTTTTCCTGGGTACCCAGATTACCGAGGCACTCAATCAGATTGAGCATGCCGACTTGGACAAGGGTATCATCATCAATGCCAAGAAAGAGATGAAACTCGGCGTGGGCAATATACCGGAGATTCTGTTGGACAATACCGACCGCAACCGTACTTCGCCTTTTGCCTTCACCGGCAACCGTTTCGAGTTCCGCGCTGTCGGGTCGTCTGCCAACTGTGGTGCCGCTATGCTTGCACTCAATGCCGCGGTGGCAGAGCAACTGACCCTCTTCCGCGAGGAAGTGGACGCCCTGATAGAGAAAGGCGAGGCAAAAGAGCGTGCCTTGTTTACTGTCATCAAACGCCTGTTGCACGAGTGCCATGCTATTCGTTTCGACGGCAACGGATATAGCGACGAATGGAAAGAAGAAGCCAAAAAACGCGGTTTGGACTGCGAGACCAGCGCACCGCTGATTATTGATAACTATCTGAGCGACAGTTCGATAGAGATGTTCGCCAAGACCCGTGTCCTGACCAAAGCCGAGTTGCTGTCGCGTTGCGAAGTGAAGTGGGAGAACTACTCTATGAAGTTGCAGATTGAGTCGCGCGTGTTGGGCGATTTGGTCATCAACCATGTGTTGCCTGCCGCCAAACGCTACCAGACGATGCTTTTGCAGAACGTGCTGAGTGTCAAGCAAATATTCCCGGAAGACGAGGTAGGCAAACTCAATCAACAGGACTACATCATCATTCGCCAAATCGAGGAGCACGCTGCGGCTATCATCGAGGGCGTGGAGAAAATGAATGTTGAGCGCCGCCATGCCAACCATATAGAGAACCAGCGTGAGCGTGCCATCGCTTTCCACGACAATGTGGTTCCTTTGATGGAAGATATTCGCAAACATGTGGATGACATCGAGATGGTGGTAGATGACGAACTATGGACACTGCCCAAGTACCGCGAGATGCTCTTTATCCATTGATAGTCTGTAACAAAAGATTGTTTGTGCGTAAATCCTATGGGCTTACAGCCCGTAGGATTTGCCTTTTTCCTTTCGCTTGACGGATTATGAAACTGCCATTTACAAAAATGCAAGGTCTTGGCAACGACTATATTTATATAGATGCGCGTGCGCGTGAACTGACCGACCTGCCTGCCCTTGCTCATCGCCTGAGCGACCGCCATTTCGGTATCGGCGGCGACGGTATCGTGCTGATTACCAATAGCCCGACGTGTGATTTCGGTATGCGTATCTTCAATGCCGACGGCTCGGAAGCGCAGATGTGCGGCAATGCTTCGCGCTGTGTGGGCAAGTATGTCTATGAGCGCGGACTGACCCGTAAGACTACGCTCACTCTGGACACCCTTGCGGGAGTCAAGACGCTTTCGCTACACCTGTCGGAGGGTAGGGTAGAGACGGTGTCGGTGGATATGGGGATACCGGCGTATCTCGGGCAAGTGCAACTGGCTATCGGCAACGAAACCTTTGCTTTTGAGCGTGTGGATATGGGCAATCCGCATGCCGTCTGTTTGACGACGGAGGCGCAATTGTTGGATAGGGTGCAGACAGTGGGCGTGCGGATAGAGAATCACCCGTTTTTTGCCCCCGAGCGCACCAATGTGGAGTTGGTCTGTGTGCGCAACCGGCACGAGTTGGATATGCGTGTGTGGGAGCGCGGCAGTGGGGAGACCCTTGCCTGTGGTACGGGGGCGTGTGCCTCGGTGGTGGCAGCGCGGGAATGTGAAATGGTTGATAATGAGGTGGTTGTACACCTGCGCGGTGGCGACTTGCATATCGCCATCTGTCCCAACGGACATATCGAAATGACCGGCAAAGCAGAATTTGTCTTCAGCGGAACGATAGAAATATAATAGCCGTTTTTGTAACGTTTAATGGAATCGTCATGTTGTTAGTTAATAGTAATTTTTGCCGCTTGCGGGCGGCGTATCTCTTCACAGAGATTCAACAGCGCACTGATACGTATGTTGCGCAACATCCTGATAAACAGGTTATTCGTTTGGGGATAGGCGATGTGCGCGGTCCCCTTGTCTCGGCTGTCATAGAGGCAATGCAACGCGCGGTGGCGGAGCAGGCGGACTCGCGTACATTCCATGGCTATGGTCTGGAGCAGGGGGCGGAATGGATGCGCCGCTCCATTGTAGATTTCGATTACCGTCGTCGGGGGATTGAGATGGATATCGACGAGGTGTTTGTCTCCGATGGCGCGGGGAGCGATTTGGGCAACCTGAGCGACATCTTGGATTCTCAAAACCGTGTGGCGATAGCCGACCCTGTCTATCCCGCTTATGTGGACGTGAACGTGATGGCAGGGCGGGCTGGCGAGTGGTTAGACGACCACTGGAGCAATCTTATCATGCTTCCTTGCACACCCGACAATGCTTTTTGTCCCGCTTTTCCGGAAGAGACACCCGATGTGATTTATCTCTGTTCGCCCAATAATCCGACGGGGACTGCGCTGACGCGCCACCAACTGGCAGCGTGGGTCGATTATGCCCGCCAAAACCATAGTCTGATTATCTTCGATTCTGCCTACGAGGCATTTATCCGCAATGCCGATGTGCCGCATAGTATCTATGAGATTCCGGGCGCAAAGGAGGTCGCGATAGAGGTGCGCAGTTTCAGCAAAACGGCCGGATTTACGGGCATACGATGTGGCTATACCGTTGTGCCTAAGGTGCTTATGGGGCGCAACGACCATGGCGATGATGTGTCGCTCAATGCACTCTGGTATCGTCGTCAGTGCACCAAGTATAACGGTACGAGTTATATCTCGATGCGTGGTGCGCAGGCAGTTCTCAATGACGAGGGGCATCGCCAAGTGATGGCGCAGATAGATGGTTATATGCGCAATGCCGATTTGATACGCAACAGCCTGAGCGACTGTGGATTAGAGGTCTATGGAGGGCAAGACGGTCCGTATGTATGGGTGCGTGCGCCGTATGGATTGGACTCGTGGTCATTCTTCGACCAACTTCTGCAAACCTGCCAAATCGTTTGCACTCCGGGCGTCGGTTTTGGTCCTCATGGTGCCGGTTTCGTCCGTTTTTCTGCTTTCGGTTCGCAGGAGCAAGCCGAAGAGGCTATGCGGCGTATCAAAAGTACGCTGTAGATATAAAATAACATCTATCGGGAGTCTGTCGCGTGTCTATCGGGTGATTAGTAGGTGATTCAGCCCCCAAAACCATAGCCCCAACAATCTCATACAATTCCTTACTCCTTACTCCTTATTCCCAATTAAAAAGTCAGGTGGATGTCAGGTGGATGTCAGGTGGATAACCTCCCCTCTCCCCTATCTGTCCAATTTGTCCTATTGGTCTTATTCGCCCCATTCCGCCAACCTCGCCAACCAACCGACCTTTTTCCAAACTATATACACCCGCGTGTGCGCGTATGTGTATATATTATATAAAAAGGTTGGTTGGCAAGTCGGTTATTGGGCTTGCGTGTGATGTGGAATGTGCAATAACTTATAAAATTATAAAATTCATACTGCAAGGTTGTGTATTTCACATATTATCTGTACCTTTGCACCGAAAAAGTGTTCGTTAAGGTTATTTTTATTTCTCTTTTGTAACAAATTCGTAATTCTGTGCTTCAATAAGAAACACAACACTCCATATCAGCAACAAAGTAACAAAAACAATAAATATGATGAAGAAATTATCACTCCTGTTTCTATTTATCACTTTCCTTTGCGGCACAAGTGCGTATGCTGCGCCGGTAGAAGGCAAAACATTCACCAATGTTGACCACTTGGGAGCATATCCGACACCGCAAAACATGACGGCTTCGCTCAGCGGCAACCAAATCGTGCTTCAGTGGGACGGCGTACATTGGCCTGCGGA
>JBNMHB010000032.1:0-20342 GCA_050872525.1 Bacteroidales bacterium
AAGGAAAGGAAGACAACCCAAGTGGTGAACAAGTCAACCTATCCGACAAACGAGTCAACTTTATACGTATTTTAACAAAACAAACACGGAAACGAGTCAACCCGAAAACGGACAAAGCAATGTCTGCTTTGGGACGGCTTTTTTCGCCGTCTCGTTGCCGTCTTTTTATTGTTTTTTAATAGTCTTTTGGGCGAGACGGATACACGATGACCGGGAGAACAAAAACAGGTTGTTTTGTGGGAGGTTGTGGCAGGTTGTGGGAGGTTGGTGGCAGGTTGGACATGATTTTGTGAGATTTTGCACACTGATGTTTGTATATCTGCAAAAAAAAATGTACCTTTGCACGTTGATAATGATAATTATGAAGCCCAATAATAATTATGAAGCCTGTAAAACTTTTTCTGACTGATGTGGACGGGTGCATGACCGACGGGGGTATGTACTATAGTGCCAATGGCGACGAGATGAAACAATTCTGCGTGTACGACGGCATGGGGATTGTTCAACTCCGCAAAGCAGGTATTCCATGCGGCATACTGACCAGCGAAACGACTGATATTGTGGCACATAGAGCCAGGAAACTCGGCATGGAGTACCTGCGTATGGGGGTCGGAAGTCAGGCGACAACAGGACGACAGACCAAACTGGAAGCCGCGCAGGAGATTTGCGAAGAGTTGGGAATAACCATGGAAGAGGTATGCTTCGTAGGCGACGACATCAACGACATAGACTTGCTCACGGCGGTGGGAACGGCAGTATGCCCCGCAAACGCTATGCAGCAAGTGAAAGCTATTCAGGGGATTATACATCTGACACACCGCGGCGGCGACGGGGCAATACGGGAGATTTGCGAGATGATTTTGGACGAAAGTATATGAGATAGCATATAAAATCACGAATAAACCACAAAATTATATGAAATCTAATATAAATTGGCATAATATTTGTGGAATTATATGCAAACAAATATAGTTTTATGGAGAAGAAAACAAAATTAGCAGAATGTGTCAAAGCCCTACGCAAACAATATGGCATGACGCAGGAAGACTTGGCATATAAATCGGGAGTAAGTTTGTTCTTTGTGCGCGAGATGGAACAAGGCAAAGTATCATTGCGTATGGATAAAGTGAATCAAGTGCTGAATTTGTTTAATTATGAGTTAGTTCCACAGCGAAAAGAAGATGCGCAAGGCTGAGATATATTATCAAAACACATTGGCGGGTATTCTGGAAGAGACAGATGCCGGCTATCGTTTTGTATATGCTGCCCAATACCTACAGCAAACAGGTAGAATGCCTATCAGCCTGACACTGCCCCTTTCGGCAACCGCATACGAAAGCAAGATATTATTTCCATTCTTTGATGGATTGATTCCCGAAGGATGGCTCTTGGATGTAGCACTACGAAACACAGATGTCAGCGTCTTGGACAGAATGGGATTGCTGTTGCTTTGTTGCAAAGATTGTATAGGAGCGATAAGCGTGATAGATGTAAGTAATTGATTATGTGCAGGTGCTTGTATTGCTATAAGGAACTGAAGAATGGTGAGAAAGACTTTCACCCTGCTTGTTTGCGCCGTTTCTTTGGGACGAATACAATCCCGCTATTCGATTATACCCGTGCTGATATGGACAGATTGGCAACCGAAGTGATTGCAACACAAACGACACTGACAGGTGTGCAACCCAAAATATCATTGCACCTACAAGACCACGCCGGCAGCAAACGCCTGACAATCGTGGGGCTGTGGGGAGGATATATATTTAAGCCCCAAACGGATGATTACCCTCACTTGCCGGAGGTGGAAGATTTGACTATGCATTTGGCGGAACAGAGTAAAATAGAAGTGGTACCACATACGTTAATCCGGTTGGCAGACGGGGGATTGGGATACATCACACGACGCATAGACCGACATACGGACAATACCAAAATTGCGATGGAAGATTTGTGCCAACTATCGGAACGGCAGACAGAATACAAATACAAGAGTTCGTATGAGCAAGTGGCAAAAGTGATTGCACACTATTCTGCCACACCGATTTTGGATGTTATGCGATACTATGAATTATTACTATTCTGTTGGATAACAGGTAATAACGATATGCACCTGAAGAATTTTTCATTGTATTGCCCAACGGAGACAGGGCATATTCTCACCCCTGCCTATGACCTGCTGAATGTGGTAATCGTCAATCCGAAAGATACCGAAGAATTGGCACTGACACTGAATGGGAAGAAGCGCAAACTGACACGCGCGGACTTCGAGAAAGCCATGCTCGGCTGCGGAATGAACGAGAAAGTGGTGAGCAACATCTTTCGCAAGTTCGAGAAGATATATCCCGCTTGGGAAAGCACTATCCGCTCATCGTTTCTGCCACAGGAAATGCAAGACCGGTATTGGAATTTGGTGCAAAAGAGAATGCAGAGGATAGGAACAAGGAGTTAAAATATGACCGAATTTGACTACTACATACAACAAGGCGAACCGTCTCAACGCGAAAAGGCGGAGGCATGGGCTATTGCCATCGGTCTGCAAGATGTGGACGGGCTGAAGCCATCGCAGTATTTGTTGGAGACGGCACGCAGGCATATTGAGGGGGAGATAGATTACGAAGAGACAAAACGTTTGGTCAATTCATACTATGAAACTTTGCCTGCCAATGAACAAGATTCGGACGAAGAGGAAGCGGACAAAGTGGCTTTGCATATAACACAAGTGCTTTCTGAAAAGACATTTAACTTTTCTCCTGCAGAATTAGCCAACATACATCGGCGGTTGTTTATGGGAGTTCTACCTCATGCCGGCAAATATCGAGATGTAAATATCACAAAGAAAGAATGGGTATTGAATGGAGACACGGTTTTGTATGCCTCGTGCGATTCCATTTCTGCCACTTTGGATTACGATTTCGGGCAAGAAAAACAATTCTCTTACAAAGGATTAAACAAAGAGACAATGATTGCCCATTTCTCGAAATTTATCAGTGGAATTTGGCAAATACATCCGTTCCGAGAAGGAAACACACGCACAACTGCTGTATTCGCAATCAAATATCTGCGCAAGTTGGGCTATCGCATTACAAATGAGCCATTTGCAAACAACGCAAAGTATTTCCGTAATGCGTTGGTTCGTGCTAACTATCAAAACCACATCAAGGGGATTGAGGAAACGACAGAATTTCTGGAAATGTTCTTTCGCAATGCTTTGTTGGGCGAACAAAATGACTTAAAAAAGCGACACGAGCATGTTGATTGGAAAGTTCTGTCGGATCGAATACCACAAAGTTCGGAGAAACAGCAAACAGGTACGGAGAAAAGTTCGGAGAAAATACTGCGGATAATGGCAGAGCAGCCAACTATCACTACTGCCATATTAGCAAAAGAAATAGGCATCAGCACCCGTGCTGTTGACAAACAAATTGCGAAACTAAAAGCCTTGGGGCAACTACAACGAGTAGGAGCCGACAAAGGTGGATATTGGAAAGTTATCAAATGACCAACATTGCCATTATATTAGCAGGCGGAATCGGAAGCCGAGTGGGCGGGAAGATGCCCAAGCAGTTGCTGCCGTTGGAAGACGGGCGGAGTATTCTGGAGCACTCGGTGGAAGCGTTTGAGCAGGCGGAGTGCATCAACGAGATTGGTATCGTTATGCACCCTGATTATATCGCGTGCGCCGAAGAGATGTTGCTCCGTAACGGGTGGCAGAAAGTGGCGTTTATCATTGCAGGGGGGAGTGAGCGTTGGGAATCAAGCGTGAACGCCATGCAAGAAATAGAACAAAGAATAAAGAACAAGGAACAAAGAATCGGGGTACCTATCCTACAACCATCCTATAACCATCCTATAACAAATATCCTCCTCCACGATGCCGCACGTCCGTTTGTCAGTCAGCGAATTATCAACGACGTGTGCAAGGCGTTGGAGACGCATAGGGCTGTAACCGTGGCGATACCTGCCACCGATACAATGTACGCTATTTCGCAAAATGCAAGCGGATTGATGGTGCGAGATATTCCGCCGCGGGCGACATTGATGTGTGCCCAAACGCCACAGGCATTCCGATTGGAGGTAATCGCGAAGGCATACGACTTGGCTCTGCAAGACCCGCACCAGCAAGCCACCGACGACTGCGGAATCGTCCATCGCTACCTGCCCGAAGTCCCAATCTACATCGTGCAAGGCGACCCCGCCAACCGGAAAATAACCTACAAAGAAGATATTTAATAGAACTGCCCAATGGACGAAATCATAAAGCAAAATAATAATAATCAACTTCTCACCAACATCCGCGAGATACTGCTTTCTGCGCGGCACACTGCATACAAGGCGGTGAATTTTGCGATGGTTACTGCTTATTGGAACATCGGCAAGTTGATTGTGGAAGACGAGCAAAACGGCAACGCGCGTGCCGAGTACGGAAAGGCTGTTTTGGAGGAACTTTCCACCAAACTGACAAAGGAGTTTGGAAAGGGATTTACCATAACCAACCTCAAAAACATGCGGCAGTTTTATTCGCTATTTCCAAAAGGTCACACACTGCGTGGCGAATTGACTTGGTCACATTATCGCCTGCTAATCAAGGTAAAAAACGACCAAGCACGCCTGTGGTATATGAACGAAGCGGCAGAGCAGGCGTGGTCTTCGCGACAATTGGATAGACAAATTTCCGTGCTGTACTACGAGCGTTTGCTCAATAGTGCTGACAAAGATTCTGTGCGTTCGGAAGCCGTTGAAAAACTATCAACACTCATTCCGCAGGACTTCATCCACGACCCTTATGTGCTTGATTTCCTCAATCTGAAAAACTATCCTGCGCTGCACGAATCCACCATAGAGCAAGGACTGATAGACAACTTGCAGTCTTTCTTATTGGAATTGGGTAAAGGTTTTTGCTTTGTGGCACGGCAGAAACTGATGCGTTATGAGGACGAAGATTTCTATGTGGACTTGGTTTTCTACCATTCCATACTCAAGTGCCACGTACTGATTGACCTCAAATTAGGCAAACTCACGCATCAGGATGTCGGGCAAATGGATAGTTACATCCGTATGTTTGATGACCTCTACAAGCACACCGATGACAATCCCACATTGGGCTTGATATTGTGTTCCGAAAAGAACGAGGCGGTGGTCAAATACTCCGTTCTTGCCGAACACAAACAGATTTTTGCATCCAAATACATGTTGGAATTACCCTCCGTACAAACACTTCAAGAAGAGATTGTACGCGAGCGCAAACAATTGGAAAATAACACGCAAAGACAAGACTATCAATAATATGCAAGCAATCATTTTAGCAGCAGGAATGGGTAAGCGACTTGGCGAACTGACCAAGGGCAACACAAAATGTATGATTGAAGTGGGGGGTGAAACGCTCATTTCCAGATTGTTGCAGCAATTGGACAAGCAACATCTCTCGCGTATCGTATTGGTTGTAGGCTACAAGGCGCAAGAACTGCGCGATTACCTCACCACGCTACACATTCATACCGCCATAGAGTACGTCGAAAACACCATCTACGACAAAACCAACAACATCTACTCGCTTTATATGGCGAAAGACTATTTGCGAACCGAAGACACCTTGCTCTTCGAGTCCGACATTATTATGGAGGACGCCGTTATCGACAAATTGGTCAGCAACCCCTATCCTAACCTCGCT
Organism: Bacteroidales bacterium; assembly: GCA_050872525.1. Taxonomy (GTDB): domain Bacteria; phylum Bacteroidota; class Bacteroidia; order Bacteroidales; family Paludibacteraceae; genus Colicola. The sequence goes on from JBNMHB010000032.1 coordinate 5,669, forward strand.
TTGGTGGATAAGTTCGAGAGTTGGATGGACGGCACAGTGGTTACTATCGACGAGGAAAATCGTATCTTGCGTTTTATTCCAAACTCGCAATTCCGCTACGAGGAGATACCGCAATACTACAAAACCGTCAATGTCTATAAGTTTTCCCGCGAGTTCTCTGCCAATATGTACGTACCGTTTTTGGAGGCGTATTGTACGGCTTTGGGGCGAAACGAGTACTACGAACAGGTATTGCGTGTCATCAATATGGTGGATAATTCGGGTATGCGTGCTTTGCCGCTCAGCGGAGAGCAATGGTACGAAATCGATGATATTCAGGACCTTGACATCGCCGAATCAATCTTTGCCGACCAACCATACGACCTGCTCTGCTCTCGATACGGAGGCTATTGGCGTTATCCTCATATATTGGACTTCTGCTATTTGGTCAATCCGTATTTCCCCAACCAACGCTTGCAGGACGAACTATCTGCCAATTTCGCACGACTGCTCACGCAATATCCATCGGGGCAGCGCGTCAATAACTTGTTGGTAGCCAAGGACTTCGGCGTCAAACAAGACTATATCACCGTGGGCAATGGTGCTGCGGAGTTAATCAAAATGCTGTCCGAGCAGGTCTTGGGCAAAGTGGGTGTTATCCGTCCTACTTTCGAGGAATACCCTAACCGGCTGATGCCCGAGCAAGTAGTTGTATATCAGGCTACTACCCCCTGTTTTGCTTACACGGCAGACGACTTGATGACCTATTTCGCAGACAAAGACATCTGGTCGTTGGTGCTTATCAACCCCGACAATCCATCCGGAAACTATATCCCGTATGCCGACTGTATTCGTTTGGCAAAATGGTGCCAACAGCGTGACATCATACTCATTTTGGATGAAAGTTTCATCGATTTCTCCACCGAACACCCCACATTCCTCGACAACGAACTCTTGGAACGCTTTAATAATCTGGTAGTTATCAAAAGTATTTCCAAGTCGTATGGCGTGCCCGGACTGCGTTTAGGCATATTGGCAACCGCCAACCCGTCGTTGATGACCCATATCCGCCACACCACGCCGATATGGAATATCAACTCTTTTGCCGAGTTTTTCTTGCAGATATTGGGCAAATACGAACAAGCATACCAACAGGCGATGGACGATTTCCGCGAGGAGCGCACACGTTTTGTCGCACGACTGCAGACGATTCCTTACCTGCGTATCCTGCCGTCCGAAGCCAATTATGTGCTATGCGAGGTCTTGCCACCCCATACTCCACGTGAGTTGGCAGTGCAACTGCTCAAACAGCACAATATCCTCATCAAGGACTGCTCCACCAAGTGTCATGGCAACTATATCCGTTTGGCAGTCCGCAACACCGAGGACAACGATAAACTGCTCAATGCCCTACGACAGACCCGCGAATAAATCTCGAATAAACCTCGTGTAAAGAATAGGTGATTCAGCAAGGGATAAGCAAGGGATAAGCAAGAGATGACGAACAAATAATGACAACATATAGATAGTATGCACGCAATAAAACGAATATGTATCTGTGGAGGTGGTGGCTTAGGGCACACTTGTGCCGCAGCACTATCGTCAAAATCGGGTGTTGAAGTGTCTCTCTACACCCGACGTCCCGAGCAGTGGCAGCATACTTTTCTTGTGCACGCACCTAATGGGAAAGACATCCACGGGCATCTTGCCCATATCAGCAGCAATCCGAAAGACCTTATTCCGCAAGCAGATATGGTATTGTTGTGCCTGCCCGCTTTCTTGGTTGAGCAAACTATCGCAACTATTCGCCCATACCTACAACAAAACACCATTGTCGGAGCGATTGTCGGCAACTCTGGTTTCTTTATATTCTGCCACAACCTACTGCCGAACACGACGAAACTCTTTGCTTTCCAACGTGTTCCATTCATCTCACGTGTCATCACCTATGGCAAAGAGGCATGCCTGTTGGGCTATAAAGACCAACTCCTCATCGCCACCGAGAATATACCCGACAATGCCTTTTTCTGCCGCGAGATGGCTTACTTGTTCGATACTCCGACCGAACTGCTCTCATCTTTCTACGAAGTTACGTTGAGCAACAGCAATCCTATCTTGCACACAGGGCGGCTCTATACTTTATGGAAAAACTGGGACGGCACGCCCTATGCAAGCAATCCGCTCTTCTATCACGATTGGACGGACGAAGCCTCTGCCTTGGAGATAGAAATGGACAAGGAGTTCTTTGCCTTGTTGGATGCCTTGCAGGTCAATACGCAGCACATTGACACCTTGCTCCATCACTATGAATCCACCGATGCCCCTTCTATGACTGCCAAACTGCGCAGTATAGAATCATTGTCCACTATCCTGTCCCCCATGAAACAAGTCCCCAAAGGATGGATACCCGATTTCACAAGCCGCTACTTCACCGAGGATTTCCCCTTCGGACTCCGCTTCATCTACGAACTCGCCCATCGGCACCACATCCCATGCCCCAACATAGACAAAGTGTACACATGGGGACTCAAACAAATACAGCCAACCAAATGAAACAACCAATCACATACGACGACTTGTTCTCCATCGTGGAACCTCTTGTCATCAACCAAGAATCTGACGAATTGGAATACAAAACTGCATTGGGTGGTTTCCCTCAATCTTTCTGGGAGACCTATTCTTCGTTTGCAAATACCAATGGCGGTACGATTGTATTTGGAGTGAAAAATATGTGCAAGAACCGCCTTCTTATCTCCGAAGGACACGGCAAAGGTACCAAAAACAACCCGTTACAAGAATAATGACAGAAAATACAATACAAAAAGAATCTGAAAGATAATCAAAGACTTATGAGAGACTTTATTGTTAAAATCACCCTAAAATTAGGCATATACCAACAGATAGTTGAACTCATCAACCGCGTAAAATTTAATGTGCAGGCACGGCGAATGCGGAATAGTGGCTTGCAGATGTTGCGCGAAGCGGATATTGTATTGTCGCAGTTGGGATTGAAACCATTTCTGACGTATGGAGCGTTGTTGGGGGCATATCGGGAGCATGGTTTTATCTCTTATGACCCTGATATCGATTTGGGAATATTGGCAGAGGATATTCCCGACAATCTGCATCAGAAAATGGCAGAAGCCGGATTTGTGCTGTATAAACAAGGTGTCCTTGCTGACAGAAAGACCGTTTTCGAGGAGACATATATCTACAAAAAACTACACTTGGACATCTTCTATTATTTTCGGGACGGAGACGATTTGTATAGTATCATTGCCCGTAGGCATGAGACCAAAGAATGGAAAGAAGCCAATGCCACAGACGGTTTCCCCTGTGACCGAAGTTATGTACCTGTGTCTGATTTTGAACGCCGTGAGTTCCTCGGACTGCAGATATACATGCCTGTAAAGACCGACGAGTGGTTGCGCGCCATTTATTCAGACTCCTACATGACCCCCATCAAGAATTGGGATGCCAAGAACTACAAAACACGCATTGTACATACTGCCGACCGTGCGTATCGTAAATACTTTGAATAATGACACCCAAACGATTCATATTCCGTGCTATAGTCCGCTCTATGGAGTGGATAGTGCAACAATGCAAACCTGCCGCCACTTGCCATTTACTATTGGAACCGCAGAATGGTAAGGGCGTGGATATTATCACGGTGGCTTTCAATAATGTTGAACTCATCAAGTACCAAACACTCTTTCTGCAGAAGTTTATCCGCGATTCATACACGCGTATCATTGTGGACAACTCAACCGACAGAAACAAACGCAAAGAATTATACCGATATTGTTTAGAGAATAACATCGCCTACATCGGACTGCCGCATAATCTTCTCAATAAAATAGGCTGTTCTTATTCCCACGCTATGGCATTAAACTACACATGGAAGCACGTGATTATGCAACGCCGTCCCTTTGCTTTCGGTTGGCTTGACCATGACCTGTTCCCTACTCGCCCTGTATCTATACTTGAAAAGTTGGCACACCAACCTATCTACGGGCCTCTTCGGCAACGCGGAGATGAATGGTATTTATCTGCCATCATGTCGTTCTTCCAATTCTCTTTTGTTCAGGGTAAACGCTTTGACTGTATGCCTGTCATTCCGAGCACTGAATATCTTGATTCGGGGGGAGGGAATTGGTATTCTCTATATTCGCACCTCAACCGTGACACACTTGTGTTTCCTACTGAATGCATCGAATACCTGCGCGAAGGGAACGACCGCTATAGTGATTGCCTTGAGTTCTTTGACGACAAACTATGGCTTCATACCATCAATGGCTCTCTCTACAAAGTAGTACACAACAACGAGAAGAACAACCTTGTCAAACAACGCCTTGACCGCATATTGCACGCATAGTAACAATCATCATATCCACATAAAAATCAATGATAATGAATAACATAGCATTACTGATTGTATATAACCATCGTTACGATAAGAATATCGAACGTTTGGAAACTATCTACCATGGACGCTTCTCAAACATTTACCATCTTATGCCTTTCTATGACGGGCACAGGGAGAATGTAATCACTGTCTATGACAGTTCGTATCAGTTCCAAGGATATATAGCACAGGCGTTTGAACAACTAAAAGGAAAAGGGTTCTCGCACTTCATAGTCGTGGCAGATGATTTGGTCATCAACCCCTGCCTGAATGAAAACAACTTCTTTGAACAAACAGGAATACTCCTTGATGCTTGTTTTGACTATGAAATCAAGGATATGAGCGATATGTCTCCGAAATGGTTTCATGCCAAAGACGCTGTCAAATTTTCATTGTTCAATAGAGGATTGGAAATCAAAAACATACTCCCGGCAAAGGAAGAAGCCGCGACAAAACTGAAAGCACACGGCTATCACTATCAGGCTCCCTGTGAATGGCCTTATACCCCTATGCGGGAGCCTGTCAGGGAATTGTTATTGCGTATTCGTCGTATCATTCAACTCAAATTACGCAAAAAGATAACATTCTCCTATCCCCTTGTGGGCGGATACAGCGATATGATTGTAGTGCCTGCTGGTATAATGCCACGTTTTTGTCAGTATTGCGGAGCCTTTGCTGCAGCACGGCTGTTTGTAGAAATCGCAATCCCGACAGCTATGGTGTTAGCAGGAAAGAAAGTGCAAACGATAGAAGACATAAAGATGAATGAGACATTGATACTTCCGAAACAGAAGGACAAGGATTTCCTGCCGCAATGTAACCACTCGTATGATAAACTCATTGCATCCTATCCGAGTAATATGTTGTTTATTCATCCCGTAAAATTGTCACAATGGAAATGAAACGTATTGCAGTCATTGGAGCAGGAGTATCCGGACTGACCACGGCTCGTATATTGTCCGAAGAAAACCGGAATCGCGTGGTTGTGTATGAAAAAGAAAACACCCCGGGAGGGTTGATTCGCTGTATGCAGGTGGATGGGTCTCTCTTCCATATCTGTGGAGGGCACGTCTTTAATTCCAAACGGAAGGACGTATTGGAATGGTTCTGGAGCCATTTCAACAAGCAGACCGAGTTCGTCAATGCTAATCGTAACTCCGCCGTATTTATGCAGGATGGATTAGTCATTCCTTATCCTATTGAGAATCATGTGTATTACTTCAATCAGCATATACGTGATTGTTTTGAACGTGACTTACAGCGAATGGAGGAGCAGGGGCAACCCATGGGCAATAATTTTGAGGAATTTCTCAAACTGCGCTTTGGAGAGACCCTGTACAACCTTTATTTCGGTCCCTACAATAGAAAGGTCTGGCAATGTGATTTGCGAACGGTACCTCTGAGTTGGCTTGACGGCAAACTGCCGATGCCCTCTGTCGAAGAGATGCGGTATAACAATGCGAACAAAATAGAAGAAAAGAGTTTCGTCCATTCTTCATTCTACTATGAAAAGCAGGGAGGGTCGCAGTTCCTCGCCAACCGATTGGCAGAAGGATTGGACATTCGTTATAATTCACACGTTAATGCCATTGCCTGCAAAGACGGGAAGGTGTATATGAACGGCGAAGAGTATGATACGCTTGTCTTTTGCGGTAATATCAAGCACTTGGTATCTGTTCTTTCGGGTGTGGATGTAGAATCTTATAAACAACCGGTATCTCAGCTTCAAGCACACGGAACAACTGCCGTATTCTGCGAAATTGACGCAAACCCATACACTTGGATCTACCAACCGAGCGAAGAGCATCGTTCGCACAGAATTATCTGTACGGGAAACTTCTCACCTTCAAACAACAGGAAAGGTAAAATGACAGGTACGGTAGAGTTCACGGACAAGATAAGTGTGGAAGACATAAAGACCGATTTGAATAAGATGCCGTTGCATCCCAAGTATTTGACGCACTATTATAGTCCATACACCTATCCTGTCCAAGATATGCATACACGCCAACTCATTCACTCCCTCAAGGACACTCTGTCACAAGCCAATATCTACTTTACAGGACGTTTTGCAGACTGGGAGTATTACAATATGGATGTAGCGATGGGAGCGGCAATAGACCTGTGCAAGCAACTGTAAATATGCACCTTATAAGAAGTGTTCTACAATTGTTTCTGTTGTACTTTCCTCCTCTGATGTTTCTCGGTTTAATATTATGTATTCATCGGGTTATTAACGGGTTGTTATCGGGTTGTTCCCGAGAGGATACCGAGACCTTGCCGAAAGGATGCCCAAAGGCTTTTACTGGTATCACCTCATAATTCTTAATTCATAATTCATCATTAGCCCTGCCTTGGCACAATATTTGTAGCAAAACAAATACAATAGTATCTATAAACAGGCAAAATAGTCAATAACGAATACAATAGTATGAATTTACTATACGAGTTTGATACCGAAACCGAGCAGGATATCACGAAATATCTTGCCGACCAGTTGCGGCAGCGACGATTGGAGCGCACCCTCTCCCGCGAGGCATTGTCTATGATGAGCGGTGTACCCGTATCCACCATTGCCAAATTCGAGCAAAAGCATACCATATCGCTCCGCCAATATGTAGCCCTTTGCAAAGCATTGGGTTACAAAGAGCAACTCAAACAAACCATGGCGCAACCCATCTACAAAACGATAGAAGAACTGGAAACCATCAACACCAATAAAAACCGCAAACATGGTCGAAATCAGTTCAATCAATAGGTTGTCAGTGCTTTACCACAATCAGGAGGTAGGCACTCTTGCCCTCGCCACGGACAAAAAGTGTTGCACATTCCAATACTCCACTGAATGGCTGCGCACAGGTTTCTCTATCTCCCCGTTGGATTTGCCGCTCAAACCCGACCTATTTATCGCACAGCCGACGCCCTTCTACGGCAACTTCGGCATCTTCGAAGACAGCCTCCCCGATGGCTATGGGCGATACTTGCTGAACCGTATGTTGCGCAATCAGGGCATCGACGATATGTCGCTCACACCCCTGCAACGGCTGAGCATTGTCGGATGCACAGGCATGGGGGCACTCTGCTATATCCCCGAACAGACGCTGACGGGCAACCGCAGCCTGCCCGAACTGTACGCTTTGCAACAGTTGGCATTGGACGTGTTTCACGAAAAGAATGTGCAAAACGCTGATGTCCTGTATTTTAACAGCGGGAACAGCGGCGGTTGCCGTCCCAAATGCCTGCTCACGGACGAAACCGGGCATTGGCTTGTCAAGTTCCGCCACACCAATGATCCGTTGGATATGGGGCAGGAGGAATATCACTACAACCGCTTGGCGCAGCAATGTGGCATTGATGTACCCGACTTCAAACTGATTGACGGACAGTTCTTTGCCTCGCATCGCTTTGACATATCGCCGATCGGCGAAAGGCTCCACGTAGCCACTGCCGCAGCATTGCTCAACGAGTCCATCACCCCGCCCAAGACGGACTATAAGACTATCCTTGCACTAACGGGCTATCTGACGCAGGACCCCAAACAAGTGGAACAGATGTTCCGCCGTATGGTGTTCAACATACTCATAGAGAACAAAGACGATCATGCCAAGAACTTCAGTTTTATCTGCGAAGATGGCAAATGGCGGTTAGCCCCCGCCTACGACCTTACCCGTTGCGCACAGGGCTACAACGGCGAACATGCCACATCCGTAATGGGAAAAGGCAACCCGACCACCGAAGATATGGTGGCTGCGGCAGCATCTATCCGTATCCCCAAGAAAACAGCATTGGAGATTATTCAGACAATGAAAACAATAACCAGTTAAAATCATACTCATGAAACCATACGATTATCTCATAGTGGGCGCAGGCTTGTTCGGAGCCACCATCGCTTACCGCGCACGCCGGGCGGGCAAGCGTGTCCTTGTCATAGACCGCCGTCCGCATCTCGGCGGAAATGTCTATTGCGAGGAGGTGGAGGGTATCCACGTACACAAATACGGGGCGCACATCTTCCATACCGACAACCGCCAAGTATGGCAATTGTTCGGTGCAGCCGTGGATGCGTGCCCGAAAACGGTCATCTCCCGCGAGTATTCCACCGAGTGGCAGCAAGGTATGGAGCCTTACTACCCTGTCAATGATGAGCACAACAGCCTGCTCTACAAGCAATATGCCGACCTTGCCCGTCAAGAAACGAATGTTTTCTTCGGTGGCCTTCTTGCCGAATACAAATACTACGATATGGACGACATCATCGCCCGCGCCTTGGAATCAGAGATTTAGCAAGTATTATAGACAACAAATCGCAGATTTTATGGCATAGAATCGCAGATTTTTATGATACAAATCGCAGATTTTTCTTGCAACAATCGCAGATTTTCACTACCTTTGCAATCTTAAATAATACAGGTATGATTGAGCGTAAACAAAATACTATTCTTCTTGCTCGTTTGGCAGAACCGAGAAAAACCATTCAAGTAATAGCGGGACCTCGTCAAGTGGGCAAAACAACAATGGTTAAGCAGGTATTGAAGCAATGCACAACGCCCGCTTATATGTACAATACTGATGCCATTGCAGCGGATGATTCTTCATGGATTGCAGAGCGTTGGGCGGAAGTCCGTTCTCAGATGACATTCAATAACTACGACGAAGCTGTTCTTGTCTTCGATGAAATACACAAAATCAACAACTGGAGCGAGCAGGTAAAGCGCGAGTGGGATAACGATACCTTTCGGGACATCAATATCAAAGTAGTACTGTTGGGTTCTTCCCGCCTGTTGCTCAAACGCGGATTGACAGAGTCGCTGGCAGGACGGTTTGAAATCATCAGCATGGGGCACTGGTCTTTTGCGGAGATGCACAAGGCTTTCGGATGGAATATTAACCAATATGTGTACTTTGGCGGCTATCCGGGCAGTGCTACATATGTGGAAAATGAAACACGCTGGCGAAGGTATATGCGCGAGGCTATCATATCGCCTGCCATTGAGAAAGATGTACTGCAAACCTCCTTTATCTACAAACCGGCTCTGCTCAACCAACTGTTTCACATTGGCTGCGCTTATTCGGGGGAACTGTTGTCCTACAACAAGATGTTGGGTATGCTGCAAGATGCAGGCAATGCCGGAACCTTGGCAAGTTATCTGCAACTGTTATCCGATAGCAAGTTACTGGTCGGTTTGCAGAAATACGCTGTGGATCAGGCACGGAAATACAAGTCTATTCCCAAATTGCAGGTGTACAACAATGCCCTTTTATCAGCCATGTCCGATGGCATGACGTATCAAAAAGCATTTACCAATCCCGCATTGTGGGGACGATGGGTAGAGTCTGCCGTGGGGTGCTACCTGTTGGACAAAGCCGAAGAACTGGAATGTGCGTTGTATTATTGGCGGGAGAACGAGGATGAAGTGGATTTTGTATTGACACGGGCAGACAAGATTCTCGCGATAGAAGTAAAAAGCGGAAGACGACAACAGAACAAAGGAATGGCTATATTTAAGGAGAAATACCACCCGCAATTTGCATTGGTTGTAGGCGGTGAGGCGATGCCATTGGAGACATTCTTTACAGGTGATATTTCAAGATTATTATGAAGATTATGCTGACTGTTATTATTTGTACATATAATCGGGAAAAATATATTGGCAATCTGCTTGAAACGATTGCCCGTAACGACTTGCCGAAGTCGGAATATGAAATAGTACTGGTGGACAACAACTGCACAGACAACACACACGCTGTTTGCACCGCGTTTGCCAAAGCACACCCCGATATCACATTCCGCTATGTGGTTGAGACCGAACAAGGTCTCTCGGCAGCCCGCAACAGAGGTATCAAAGAGGCGAAAGGGGATATTATCGTGTATGTGGACGATGATGCGTTGGTGGATTCAGACTACCTGCGCATATACACAGAGCACTTTGCCGCCTACCCCAACACTATGGCTGCGGGTGGTCCCATAGAGCCTTTGTATGAAACATCGGCACCGAACTGGATGACACCTTATACCAAAGCACTTCTGACAGGTTGGTTCAACTATGGCGACAAGGTGCGCACGTTCCCCGAAGGACGTTTCCCGGGGGGAGGAAACGCCGCCTATAGGAAATTAGTATTTGATAAAGTGGGATTGTTCAATACAGCCTTAGGGCGCAAAGGTGGCAATCTGATGGGGTCAGAGGAGAAAGATATCTTCGATAAGATGCACACCTTGGGTATGACCGTTCTCTACTTGCCTACGCCGGTACTACATCATATCATTCCGCAAACCAAATTGGAGCAGGACTATTTCGACCGTCTCACCCTCCAAATAGGGCAATCGGAGCGTGCCAGAACATTGGCAATCGGCAAGTCCAAGTACTTCAAACGACTCTTTAGTGAGTTCATTAAATGGTGCGGCACATTGGTACTGCTATGTGGTTATACACTGCAAGGACACCCCGCTAAAGGTTGGAAATTAGTCCTCTTCCGCCGAAACGTAACAAACGGTTTATTAGGAAAATAGGCAATGGAAACGCTTACGTATTTCCGTATATATAAATTTAGCGAAACATACGACATCCCACATGATAAACGTGCGATAATTGGACGGGGCATACATATTTTTACCACAAATTTTCATTTGGTGTAAAGTCTCCTTTGCCAACGTAAAGACTGCCCGACGTATGCGAAAAGGTAGTTTGTGTGTGCGCAGAAATAGCATATAACTATACTCGTGCAAGAATGTTACATATAGAAAATCATCTGGTTGTATTCCTAATGTATCAGAGGAGTACTCATATAACATCTTGGGCAACCATATTTGGTCAACCGATTGAATTTTATACGATTTCCAATAAGTACTCATAGCACTATCAGAATGAGCAACCCAATAATATAGACTATCATCAATAGAAACAAGGCGCCTGGTTAGTCTCAACAAGACCAATTTGTTAATCATATCTTCATACCAGTAGCCAATAGGAAAACGTATATCTCTGAATATATTTCGATGAAAGCAACCACCCCATATTGTACCGCGAAGCGAATCATATATACGAACATAATTCTTTTCCTCTGCAACAAAGTTCCCCTTATTATATGAATAGAGCACTTTGCCATTCATATCTACCCTATTATATCCTACTTGAACAACATCGGCTTTTTGTGAAAAAGCGGCAGAAAGCATTCTCTCCACATACAACTTATCCACATAGTCATCATTATCCACAAAGCCAATATATGTACCATGTGCATGCTCAATGCCTGTGTTTCTTGCAGCAGAGATACCTCCGTTGGGTTGTGAGTAGATGCGCAATGTATGTATGTATGCATGTATGTATTGCTTTAAAATATCATAACTATTATCCGTACTTCCATCATCAATGCAGATTACTTCATACCGATACGTAGTCTCTTGGTTCAATACAGATTGAAGGCATTTTGGTAGATATTTCTCTGCATTGTAAACAGGGATAATCAATGTCAAATCAATATATTCCTCCTCTAAGGGGGACAATGGAAGCGGAAAAAGAGGTTTTACTACATAGCCCGCATCCAAGATTATATTTTCAGCGTATTTTGCTTGCATTATTTCCGTCGGAATAGAGGATAACAGAACAATGCTACAGACAATACTATTGCCAACACAATCAATGCAATACACCAAGCATCAAGCCCCAATACTTGTGGTTCAAACACCATCCGCACAGTGTGTATGCCGGCGGGAATAACCGCAGCGCGGAGGGTATAATTGACGCGGGCAATGGGTGCTTCCTCGCCGTCGATATAAAGGTGCCAGTCGTGCGGATAGTATATCTCCGAGAACACTGCCACTTTGTTTCTCTCGTTCTGCGAGTCGTAGATAAGTTCATTGGGCTTGTAGGAAGTCAGGGTGATTCTATCCTCATCAAATGCCATCAGGCTCGAACATTCAGGCTTGGTAACATCTAGCATATCGGCAAAAGTCTTGTCCGCCACTGCTGTCGTGCGCAGGTTGAGTGTGCGCAATGCCTCACTCTCCTCATCGGGAGTATCCACCAACAATACACTATCCACAAACCAAGCATTGCCCATAGCATTCGGGTTCTGGTGCACTTGCCCGTCGCGGGTAATGATGTACTTGGTATTAAGCATATCTATCACCGCCCAATTGTTCTGGGAAATATGTGCATCTATCAAGTCCTGATAACGACGCAATTTGGCTGCCGAGTAACCACCGATAGACTTCAGACGATAACTGGTACGCGCATCGTTAAAGGTATTTGCCGCCAGATTGAAGACGCGATAATCCAAACTCTTGTCTTGCAATATCTGTTCTTCCCACGGCTGCATGGCAAAGTATCGGTCGCCGTCTTTCTTGGTAACAAAATTGTTGTTGTTGAAGAAATGACGATTCACAGGTATCATATCTGCCAGCACCAATCCGCCTAATACCACAGCAAGCACGATGGTACTGTTCTTTATATCTCTTTTCCACGTGTAGAGAAGCAGTGTGGCTGTTCCGAGTACAACAAACAGCAGACTGCGCCAAGCAGAAGAGGTCATCATAGCATGACGCTGATTGAGAATAGCATCGTATATCTGGGGTCCTACTTGATTTTTCCATTGTGCATCATACGACGAAGTAACATCAAACGCCCCTCCGAACAATGCCACTATCAGACATATCGCCGCTGTTACGCCACCCGCAATCCATACCATAGTGCGGTTGCGTTTCTGTTTCTCATTGTCCGAGTTCATCAGTTCCTTCAGTGCCAAGAAACCCAACAAAGGAATGGTTACTTCTGCCACAACAAGGATAGATTCCACCGCCCTGAATTTGTTGTACATAGGGAAATAGTTGAAGAACAGCTCGGTCCAACCCATCAAGTTCCTACCCCATGCCAATGTGATGGAGAACAACGTGGCTATCAGCAGTGCCCATTTGTAAGGTCCGGGGACAATCAGCAATCCCAACACAAACAGCATACAGATGATAGCCCCCACATACACCGGTCCGCTGGTGAAGGCTTTCTCACCCCAATAGGTAGGTGCGCCCTGACAGAACCCTTTGGCTTGACGTGCGGGAACGCCCATCTTTTTCAGGTCTTGCTCCAATTGACTGTCTTTTCCTAAGTCGTATCCGCTACACCCGCCCATATAGTTCGGGATAAGCAGCGTAAGAGTCTCGGCTTTGCCATAACTCCATGCCGTAGCATAGTCAATATCAAGTCCTGTATTCTCTGTTTGCTGCGCATTAGCGGACTGTGTTAATTCGCTATGTCCGCCGCGCATAGTCTCCTTCAGATAACTATTGTTCATCTGCCACCAACTGAGTTTGGTTCCGTAAATCAGTAGCACACACCCTATCAACACAGCCAACGAGAGACCCAAATCTTTCCAGCGTTTCTCACGGATATGGATATACAACTCAGCACACCCCATCACGCCCAAGAGCATACAATAGTAGTAGGTCATTTGCGGATGACATACCACACCCATTATACCATATAACAGAACCAATGGCACGCCCAACCAATAGTTACGACGGAATATCGCATAGAAACCGCCTATCACCGGTGCCAAAAAGCCTATTGCCGTGGCTTTCGTCATGTGTCCGGCAGGGATAATAAGTAGGAAGTAGGTGCTTAGTCCTATGGCAAAACCGCCCGCGATACTAATCCACGGATTCACACCAAAACAGCGCAGCAGCAAAAAGAATCCAAAGAAATAAGCGAACAACAGACCTATCACCGCATAATCGCCTGTCATAAATCCATGGGCAATATTCGTCAGAACAGATGTTACGGACGATGATGGCAGTTTACCGGTTATTTGATAGGTCGGCATACCGCCAAACATAGAGTTGGTCCACCATGATGTTTCCCCTGTTTCTTGGGCAAACACCTGTACCTCATGGGCTGCGCCTTTCCAGTTGTTCACATCCCCCGCCTGTAGCATTTTCCCCTCTAATAATGGCGCACAATACACCAAAGCCACCACGAAGAAAGCCACAATAGCCACCACGTATGGTACCACCTTTTTCCAATCCAAATTCTTCATATTCCTAACAAAGTTCTTCATATTCCAACTATATTATTCTTTATCAAGTTCTTCATATTCCTAAATTTTATCGCAAAGATACTATATTTTTACGTATCCCACAAGAAAATCCGCAAAAAACCAGGGCAACCGCATCAAAATAGGACAAAATAGGACGATAGTATGGCTGACGAGTTTTGGCGAATACTTCCGGTTTTGTGATTCGTTTTCGTATTCGCCGGGAATGAACGATTATACCATATAAATAGGTGATTTTCAATG
>JBNMHB010000033.1:0-20089 GCA_050872525.1 Bacteroidales bacterium
CAAAAACCACGAAGAAAGCGGGAAAAAGAAACGAAGTCTTAAGAAAAAACTTTTTATGGCGGCAATGAATCCGGACTATTTACTGCAAATCATAAAAAATGCTAACTTTTGATGCGGTTGCCCTGCCTTAATTTGCGTGTAGTTTGCATATTTGCAAGAAAAGCAGTAACTTTGCACTCTGAAATAAATTAGCCGGTATAGGCAAACAACAAGATATGACTACATTATTACAAATACGAAATCTGCATGCGAACATCGCGGGCAAGGAGATTCTCAAAGGTGTGAATCTCACTATCAACGCAGGCGAAGTGCATGCTATTATGGGACCCAATGGTGCGGGCAAATCGACCCTGAGCGCAGTACTGACGGGCAATCCCGCTTATGAAGTAACCGAGGGTGAGGTGCTGCTCAATGGAAAAAATCTCTTGGAGATGTCCCCCGAGCAACGTGCGCGGGAGGGAGTGTTCCTCAGTTTCCAATATCCGGTGGAGATTCCGGGCGTGAGTATGATTAATTTTATGCGCACGGCGGTGAACGAGAAACGCAAATATGAGAACCGCCCCGCCCTGACTGCCAAAGAGTTCCTTGCCCTGATGCGCGAGAAAAAACAACTCTTGGAAATGGCGGACAAACTCAACAACCGTTCCGTCAACGAGGGGTTCTCCGGTGGCGAGAAAAAGAAAAACGAAATCTTCCAAATGGCGATGTTAGAACCCTGCCTGTCTATCCTCGATGAGACCGATTCGGGCTTGGACATCGATGCGTTGCGTATTGTGGCAGAGGGCGTTAACAAACTGAAAAACAGCAAGAATGCCCAAGTGGTGATTACCCACTATCAGCGTCTGTTGGACTATATAGTACCCGATTTTGTGCATGTGTTGGCAGACGGGCGTATCGTAAAAACCGGTCCGAAAGAGTTGGCACTCGAGTTGGAAGACAAGGGCTACGAATGGCTTGAAGAAAGCGGAAAGTAAGTGGAAAGGATGGAAAATAAGAAAATCATATCGGCAGGCGAAACGCTTGAATGGGTGTGGCTGAACCAACCTTCCGCCGACTGGCATTTTGTGCAGGAAGCGCGGTCCCACCTGCGTCTCCACGTGCTGAATCTCTATTCGGTTTTGGGGCAGGAAACACCGGCGGAACCTGTCCTCAATTGTATTTTTGTGGAGCAGCAGGGCGAAGGATGTACCACCGAAATCTATGGTTTGGCGTGCTTGCGAGGGGCGGAACAGGTCCACACTGCCACCCATGTGCATCATAATATAGGCGGTGGTGAGAGTCGGCAACTGATAAAGTTCGTCCTCGACGACAACGCAAAAGGTGATTTCTTCGGCGAACTGAAGATTGCCCCCGATGCGCAGAAGACAGAGGCGCATCAGACCAACCGCAACCTCCTCTTGAGCGACACGGCGGTAATGCGCACGCGCCCGCAGTTGGAGATTTACGCCGACGATGTCAAGGCTACCCATGGTGCTTCCACCGGGCAATTGGACGAATCGGCTTTGTTCTATATGCAACAACGCTGCCTTGATGAACAGACAGCGCGCCGTATGTTGATAGGGGCGTTTATGAAAGATGTGTTGGAGACTATTTCCGACGAGGCACAGCGCGAGCAGTTAGTGCAGGCGATTGATGGAATAGTCGAATAGCATTAGCAGACTTTCTTTGGTTTGGGAGTCGCGGAATACCGACAGGTGTTCTGCGGCTTTCTTTTTTAGCATCTGCATCTGTACGTTGGCATATTGTATGCCCTGATAGCGCATCACAAACGATTTTATCTCCTGTTCGGCTTTGTTGATGTTGATGTGCGGGTCATGGTTTGCCAATGCCTCACCCAAAGCACGGATGTGAGCACTCTCCTCCTCCGGCGCACGCTGCAAAGAGATAATCAACGGCAGCGTAACTTTACCGTCTTGCAGGTCGTTCATCGTCGGCTTGCCTATATCCTCAATGTCCGAGAAATCGAAAATATCGTCTTTAATCTGAAAGCACAACCCCAACAGCCTGCCATATTCTTTCAGCGCGGTATGCTGACGCATGGTGCAACCTGCCGACTCAGCCCCCACTTCTGTGCACGCTTCGAACAACTTGGCGGTCTTCTTCTCAATCACCTGATAGTACTGTTCCTCGCTAATCCACATCGATTCGTTGGCATGCAGTTGCAGCAATTCCCCCGATGCCAACGAGCGACCCAACTGAGACACCAACTCCAATATACGCCCGTGCCGAATCTCCGCAATCAGAGAGAGCGCGCGTGCCAACATATAGTCGCCCGACAGAATCGCCACTTTGTTGTTCCAGTGTGCATGCACCGACTCCACGCCGCGACGCGTATCCGAATCGTCCACTACATCGTCGTGCATCAGCGATGCCGTATGCAGCAACTCCAAAGCCACGGTCGCGTTCAGGGTCTTGCTGGTGATTTTGTTACACATCTGAGCCGACAAAAGCACCAAAATAGGGCGCAGTTGTTTCCCGCGTTTGGAGGCAACGTAGGTCAGCACATTGTTCAGCAGAGGGTTATCGTCGCCTCTGAGAGTCTCGTCAAGCAGTTTCTCAAAAGCATGAAACGACTCTTCTATCGGTTTGCGTATTTGTAGTAAAGTGTTCATATTTCAAAAGCGACTGCAAAGGTACATAAAATCTTCGGATTGCGCAACAACTATATAAAATTTGCCTATCCCTTGTGTGAAAAAAATCCAACTCCCTACGTAAAAAAATTCAACTCCCTATGTGAAAAATTCCAATTCCCTATGTGAAAAAATGCTTACCCCCCTATGTAAAAATCATCGCAGTTAATTACATCAAAAAAGGTTAAAAAGACGGCAACGAGACGGCAACGAGACGGCGAAAAGAGCCGTCCCAAAGCAGACTTTAGGCAACCTGAAAAACGGACACGGTACACCGTGTTCTGTCCGTTTTCGGGTGCTCCCGTTTCCATATCCGAAAACGGACACGCTACTCCGTTTGCATTGTGCCTTGCGAGCAGTTTTTTACGCCATTTGAGATACAAATTTGCCCCTCCGAATCGTGCTATTTTATGTTCATAATCTAAAAATTGTCGGGCTTTCTTGCAGCATTGGCTTTTTTGTTGTAACTTTGCAGACCAAAATTTGATAGAAGAGTATGTCTTTTGATATAAAGAAGATGCTGACAGGTGTTTTCCTGTTGCTTTCGGTATCGCTTTTTGCCATGCGTGTGGAATGTGTGGGAGAGGCGATATTGATTGATAATCAGGGAGATACAGTGTTTGTGTTTGCCAAAGAGATAGAAATGCGTACCAAGGACGGCAAGCCTGTGGATTGGTACAAAACCGATGGCACTGTGGCACAATCGAACAGCGCAAGTGCCTACCTCGACAATGGAGGTTATTACACAGAGGCAGGAGGGAAAAAGGAGTATTTCTACGTCTTTTCCTATCCCGATTATCGCCCGCAAGGAATCACGCTGGAAGTAAAACCATATTGTCGCGATACACGCCTTACTGTATCGGGAACACTGCCCGAGATGGTCTATCAGTCTCCCGCAGGCAGGCGCACGGTCGCGCGCACGTGTTCTATAGGATATACTGCCCTCACTTGGACAGGCGAACAATGGACAGACTCGCTGGCAGTGCTTTCCGACCAAACATTCCGCCTCGGCGAGTATCTCTTGCCCGCGATATATAAACGTACCGAAATATGGCTCTCTTATGAGTCTGTTTCTGCGCAACTCGGTCTGCCGCAAGACTCGGTTATGGTGTTGCTTGATACACCCATTGCAGTAAAGGCAATGCCCACCACGCTGACTACCAAACGCGGAATAGATGGAGAAAGGAGCAACGAGGTGGACCGCCCCACCGACGAAACAGTGCTGATAGGCTCTGCGCCGATAGATGTGCTGTTCAAAACCAACCCGACGCCCGCGGTGGAGTATTTTTCGTGGACTATATATAAAGGTACCAACCGGATTGTATCCCGTACCGACGCGGAACATCGCTATACGTTCACCGAGCCGGGGTCCTATCGCGCGGTATGTTATGTGAGCAACAATGCCTGCCCGTGCCAAACGACGGAAGACCCTGATTGTCAGAGAGATTCCGCCGAGGTTACGATTCAAGTAAGCGAATCCATGCTCATGGTACCGAATGTGTTTACGCCCAACGGCGACGGAAAGAACGACGAGTTTCGTGTCCTGTACCGCTCCATCAAGGAGTTCCATTGTTGGATTTACAACCGTTGGGGCAAGTTGGTCTATGAGTGGACCGACCCTGCCAAAGGGTGGGATGGTACTATCAACGGACGCCCTGCTGCCGAAGGGGCGTACTTCTACGTCATTCGCGCACTGGGAACCGATGCCCAAACAGGTTTTTCGTCAAAAATCAAATACACCAAAGACAGAGAGAAGAACCCCAACGCCGTCATTGGCGTCTATCAACTCTCCGGCGACATCAACCTCATCCGCGGCAAATAGACCGATTAGAAAATTTGGCACAGCAATGGACTGAATAGACAATACACATAAATCTAACAATACACATAAATCTATATAATATGAAAAAATTACTGATTACTATGGCTATTGCCACATCTGCAATGGCGGCTATGGCTGCCACGCCTGCTCAGGCTGACAACCCATTCTTCCACGAGAACGAATGGAAAACACCACACGGAACCTATCCCTTCAACGAGATTCGCCCCGAACACTACATGCCCGCTTTTGAAGAGGGTATGCGTCAGGGATTGGCTGAAATCGACGCTATCGTAAACAACACCGAGGAACCGACTTTCGCCAATACCATCGAAGCATACGAGAAATCGGGACACATGCTTTCTTTGGTAGCCGGTTGCTTCTACAACCTCACCAACTCCGACACCAACGAGACCCTCGACAGCATCGAGACGGCACTCGCTCCGAAGATGTCGGAATATTCGGCAAATATCCGCCTCAATGAAGGTCTCTTCAAACGTATCAAGGCGGTGTATGACAAAAAAGACCAACTGAAACTCAACAAAGAGCAATCCAAACTCTTGGATGACATCTACGAGTCGTTTGCCAACAACGGTGCTAACCTCAACGCCGAAGACAAACAGACCTACCGCGAGTTGTCCTCCAAACTGAGCCAACTCACTTTGCTCTATGGGCAGAATGTACTCCGTGCTACCAATGCGTGGACCATGCTCATCACCGACGAGTCTCTCTTGGCAGGTCTGAACGACGACACCAAGGCTATCTTGCGCGAAAATGCAGAGAAGAAAGGTGTTGAAGGCTGGTTGCTCAACCTCAAACCGACCACCTATATCCCTGTGATGCAAGACCTCGACAACCGCGATATCCGTCGTGAGTTGTATACGGCATACAACAGTCGTTGCGTTGGTGGCGAATACGATAACACGCAGGTTATCATCGACATTGTGAACACCCGTCTGGCACTCGCCAACCTCTTTGGCAAGAACACTTATGCCGAGAAATCGCTCCATAAGACGATGGCAGAGACACCCGAAAAGGTTTATCAACTGCTTGACCAACTGCGCGACAACTATATGTCCGCAGCAAATGCCGAGGTAGCAGAGTTGCAACAATTTGCTACGGCGCATGGTTTCTATGCTACCATCCAGCCGTGGGATTGGTCGTACTACTCCAAGAAACTGAAAAACGAGAAATATGCTATCTCCGATGACGACTTGCGCCCCTATTTTGAGAAAGAAGCGGTTGTTCAAGGTGTGTTCGGTTTGGCAAAACGCCTCTATGGTCTGACTTTCAAGGAGAACAAAGACATCCCAGTGTACAATCCTGAGGTAAAAGCATACGAGGTATTTGACGAGAAAGGCAAATATCTGGCGGTTTACTATGCCGATTTTCACCCGCGGGATGGCAAGCGCGGTGGTGCATGGATGAACGATTTCCAACCTCAATACCGTGAGGGCAAAAACGACCATCGTCCGCATATCGTCAATGTGATGAATTTCACACGTCCGACAGCAGACAAACCGGCGTTGTTCACCTATGATGAGGTAGAGACTTTCCTCCACGAGTTCGGACACGCACTCCATGGTATGCTCACTCGCTGCCAATACTCGGCACTCTCCGGAACAAGTGTTCCCCGCGACTTTGTGGAGTTGCCTTCCCAGTTCAACGAGAATTTCCTCGGCGAGAAAGAGTTCCTCGATACATTTGCAAAGCACTATCAGACAGGCGAGAAAATGCCGCAGGAACTGATTGAGAAAATCAAGGCTTCCAACAACTACCACGCAGCGTATGCTTGCACTCGCCAACTCTCATTTTGCTATCTTGATATGGCTTGGCATACGCTTACCGAGCCGTTCACCGTTCCTGCTGACCTCACTCGCGAAGAGGCTGTCATCAAGTTTGGTAACGACGCCATGGAGCAGGTTCGTATCATGCCGAATGTGCCGGGTACACAGATGGAAACTGCCTTTACGCACATATTCTCAGGCGGTTACGCTGCCGGCTATTATAGTTACAAATGGTCGGAGTTGCTTGATGCAGACGCTTTCTCCGTATTCAAGGCGGCTGCTGAGAAGAAGGGCGGAACAATCTTCGATAAGAAATCGGCACAGTTGTTCCGCAAGAACATCTTGGAGCGCGGTGGCACAGAGCCTGCTATGGATTTGTACAAGCGTTTCCGTGGTGGCGAACCTACTATCAACGCCCTCCTCGAACGCGACGGAATCAAGGCTATCACTCTCAACTAATCCTCCATTCCTAATCCATAAATATGCACTTGCACCCCCGTGCAAGTGCATATTTTTTGTTACTTTTAATGGACCGCCTATCTTTATCGGTTCATTATCAGTTCTATCGCGGGTCGGTTGCCTTTTTTCAAAGAGTTGGAACAAGGAGAAATCTTAACAAAAAGCACTTTTTATGAAGAGGGCAAACACCTGCTATCCACCTGACATCCACAGGACTTTTCTATGTACAATTTATAATGTACAATGCACAACCGAATCTTAACAAAAGGAATGTTTTAGGGGATACCACGGGGAGAAACTTTGTTGAGGTAGGGTGAGCAAGTAGAGCAAGTAAGTTCTGAAAACTATATATACACATACGTACGTGTAAAGGTATAAACTACTTACTCTACTTGCTCACCTACTCACCCTACATTGGGGACAGTTGGGAGCAAAGTGATATATAATCAGTTGATATACAAAGCAATACAATTACACAACAAATCAACATACAAGTACCGGATATGTGCAAGGGTGAGCAAGTAAAATGGGATTTATGAGCGAAAAAAGGGCGTTTTTTAGGATAAATTCAAGCAAGTATCAAAGGAAAATACCCCTAAAAGCGAGCAAGTAGATGTCAAAAAGTGAGCAAGTAGGTTCACAAAGGCGGGTAGGTAGGGTGGATGGAGTGCCAAAACTATATATACACATACGTATGTGTAAAGGTAAGAATTGACCTTCTACCCTACCCGAGACTTCTTTTATTTGCACAAATGCCGAAAAAGCAGTATCTTTGCAAACATAAAAGGTATTGTATCAATACAATACAACTGACAACCAATAAACAATAACAACTAAACAAAATAAACTGCTTATGTAAACCGCGTGCCGGCAGGCGGCACAACCGACATATTTATTTAACAGCATTGGCTATTATTTCGCGTTCAAAGAAAAAGTCCGGAAAACAATTTCTTATCGGAAATAGTCTATGTTCACGGTAGTAGTTCGTTAGGGCTATCCACAAATGTACAAGCATGCTTCACACTTTGTGTGAATCCTTTGTACATTTGGCGGGTTTTCATTCCGGACTTCCCGTGAACGCGAAAAGGATTCGCACTTTTTTGTGTCTGCTTCCGTTCTCGTCGAGATTGATAGCATTGCATAAATCTATCAATCTATGGCACGAAATTATCTTGTAATTTTTGCGGCATTGTGGCTATTATGTTTACCCCTGTGGGGTGTGGATGTGGTATTCCGCTATGATGACCTTACTCTAAATCCCAATGAAACCGACAAAAAAGTAGTTGAACTCTTTAGCGAACTAAATGTACCTCTTTCTATTGCCGTAATTCCTTGTGACAGTAACGAAAAGCAGATTCCCGTGACCGATTCCACTCTACTTACTCTATTGCAAAGAGACAATTTCGAGATTGCATTGCACGGCTTGACACACCAAGACTTACAACACCGAGGCGAGTTTGGCGCATTGAATGAAACAGAGACCTGTCGACGTATCCACAAAGGGAAGCAAATATTGGAATCAGCAACAGACAAAACGATAAACACGTTTATTCCGCCATATAATGCCATCAATGCCTATGTTCCGATGGCATTGCAACGCGATTCCATACATATACTGTCAGCGGATATGTTTAGTAGTATTCGTAGCGATATTCAGTATTATCCAGAGACGCTCGGGCACTTGATGGAACAAATGGGAACTTGGGAGGCGGCACAAACAACAATTTCCCGATGCCATGAAACAAACGCTATCTGTGTGATTATGTTCCACGCATACGACCTGAGTACGGAAGATGACTGGCAACACTTGCGGGATTTATTGACATATTGCCAATCGTCTCCCGATGTTAGACTGTTTACCTTTTCCTCTTTGCAGGCGAGTGGCAGATACTCAAACTATATGCGCTATCGCGCCAATCAACTCGAAAGCGGACTACAAAAACAATTCCTCCAACATGGCGTGCTGCATAACACATGGCTTTGTGTGGTGATACACCTGCTGAATGCCTTATTTTATGCGCTTTTAGCCTTGTTATTCGGGGTGCTTTGTTGTAGGAAACTGCAGAATACAAGGCTGCGATATGCTGCGATAATCTGCTTTATTGTAATAGGTTCCGGAAGTTCTGTATTGGCTTGGCTGCACGCTTTCGGACCTCTGAAATTGCTGGCAATTTCCATTACCACAAACGGAATCTGCAGCGTGCTGTGCCTTGCAGCAGCAATGAAGTCGGGAAA
Source organism: Bacteroidales bacterium (assembly GCA_050872525.1). Taxonomy (GTDB): domain Bacteria; phylum Bacteroidota; class Bacteroidia; order Bacteroidales; family Paludibacteraceae; genus Colicola. Next base: position 8,931 of record JBNMHB010000033.1, read on the forward strand.
AGCCATTCGATGAATTACCTATCTTAAAATTCGACACTTTTTATCGGTAGTCTATCCTATGCGTATCCCTTGCACATCCTTTGCTGTTTTGAGTGCTCTTTTTAGTGGCTTGATAAAGGAGAAAAATCTTAAAAATTGATACTTTTTGCAGGGCTGCAAAATACGACAGCAACGGAGACGACACTCCACAGGATAAGAGCGGGGAAAGAACTGGGAAAATTTTTATTGGAAGGAAAGGCGGGTAGGTTGGGTAGATGGATTGCTAAAACCATATACATATACGCACGTGTGTGCAAAGGTATGAATTGACCTACCACACCTATAAAAACAAGAAAAGTCCCCACTCTATGTTTTTGTAACAGAGTGGGGACATAATAAATGTTTCATTCATTGCTTCAAAGTAGAAATAGCATGACTACTTATCTTCTTCTGGGATATACTTATAAATGATTTTAATCTTATACAATTCCAAATGGTTATCTGAGAACTTTATGGGTAAATCTAAACGGACTGTTGTAGAACCTCCACTTTTCTTCAAACTACGCGAATCATATAAGGTCCTAAGACTATTATCAAAAGAATTAATATAACTAGCAGAGAATATTTTTCTACTCACAGAAAAACTATTATTAAACACAGATTCGTCTGCCTTAGGATTTTGATATGTCAAGGGAGTATCTCCATCGAAACATACTTTTCCATAAGCAAGTCTAGCATCTTCCCATTGAATGTACACACGCTGACCTGTTCCATTCCACACCCTAAATCCTTCCACATAACATGAGTTAAAAAAACATGTAATCGTCAATTTGGAACTTGATTTTACTTGCGTCACCTTCGTGCTTTGATTCAAGTTCAATGTCCGCAGTTAATTTTAACTTTGGCTTTTTTGCTTCCATATTAAAAGGAAACACAAACAATGCTGTCAGAACTAAAAATAATACTTTTTTCATATCATAAGAAATTTAAATTAGAAATCGTTAAGTGACTTTTCTTCTACAAACTTTCGCAATGCGACATCTACATATCCAAGCGGCATAATAAGAATATTTATGTATCTCCATACATAATGTTCGAACTACCCCATCTATCATTATCATATATAGCAAACAAAATACACAATTGTCATTCAAACAATTATTTTATAAACAAAAGCGTGAGGCTACTATGCCACACACTCAAGGAAAGTAGGTATTGGGAAACCTAATAGCAACAAGTATGCAGATAGAACTTCACGCTGTACGTGAAGACTATTCACATTCGTTCTCGTTGCCCTTAGATTTGAAAAGTTCCCAATTTTTCTTTCCTTAAGAGCGAAAGCAAACGCTTCGTTAATTCAATATGTCACCCTATTTTTTCGTCTTGGGCAATTGACGTATATACATTATCCTAATTCATTCGGAATAAAGAAACTACTTAAATCTTCTTTTAGTTCGATTATTGGTACAGGCTTTTTGATAAAATCAAAAATTGCTTTAACTCTTTCTGCGATACCTTTTGCTTGTTTATCTTGAATGTATATATGTTTTAAATTTGGCATATTATCAAAGATATGTCTGTCAATTTCTCTATTTACATAAGGAAAAGAATAACCAATCACAGTAACTACCTCGCAATCACTAATTCGCTGATTTATTATAGATTTCATGGGTTCTTTACCGAAATCATCCCAAGCATAAGACAACTCATTTTTATATTCAGGGACATTCCATAGATTCTTATGCTGTCCTTTATCATATATATTGCATAAATCCTCCCAAAAATACTTTTCAGAAACCTTTGACCATAAAACATCTTGCAATGTATATCGCAAAGAATGCTCATCTTGCTTTGTCGCATGGAACATGGCAGCACCATTTAATTTGATAAAAGCAAACGGATAGGTATCGTCATAATTTAAGGTTCTATTTGATTTACAATATACATTTAGTTGATCCCATATTTTCCAAAGAGTACGTCCTTCGGTGATATAGTTAGCATAAGACAATTCTAATTGCATATCATAATTCCATGAGAGAATTGTCATCGATGGTAACTGACCTGTCTTTGCATCAATCAATGATGCAATAAAAGAATCATAGCGCAAGTCATATTTATGATATTTTTGCCAAATGAGAAAGAATAAAGATAACTGTTCCTTGAATTTTTCGTACTCCTCATAGTGTTTAGTAGCATATAACAATTTAGCATAAGTGTCAATTGTTGGAAACTCAATGCTAATTTGTAAAATGTTATTCAACACTTCGGAACACAGAAACTTCCTTTCCGCTACGAAATCTGTGATACTTGCCAATTCTCCTTTTAATTGACTAATTGCATTAGGAAATTCTTGAAGAATCGGTAATCCACGAACAATTCCATTTTCAGGTTCGGTTTCATCAGAACTCATAACGGGTTGTGAAGAAAGAGGCAAAACACCTCGACTTCCATAACTTGCCCCAGCTCCAAATATATATGTTACTTTACTCATATCAACTTATATACCACGTGATGTCTTTGATTCTTAAACCTTACCAGAATTCAATTCTTTCTTCAGATATTCGTACGTATATGCTGCACTGCGAAGATAAAGACCTGTACCTTTGTCTTGCAGTTTCTCTAAGGTCTGCGATTTGTACACCTTATCCATTGCATCCAACAACGACAATTTATAATCTTCCATTAGAAAACTAACCAACCGGTTGGTAATCATTTCTACAACAAGATCAAATTCTTTCTTTTTCATATGCGTTGCAGTTGGTCTATTGCACGTTGCGTGCAGAAACAATACTGAACGGAAGACCGAGCATACGTCAAGCGCTCCATCAAAGCCTTCATATCAATATAATTATTCTCGAATAATTGTAGCGATAGAACAACACCATCGTCTGCCACAGGTCCGATAACAATGTCAAACCCATGCTTTTTACTTTTTCGTCTGCGATTATTGAAAATAAACGTTACCCATTCCTCATCAATCTTTTCAAAATGCTTGACAGAGAGTTTTTGCGGGTTCGTCTCATCCCATTTATAACGCAAGACGGTTGGCACTCCTCCATGCTCCTTGTTACATTTGTCTTTGGCGCGCTGCAAGGCATCGTGTTTGGACGGAGTGAGATAAAACCCCTGCCCGAAATCCTTGTTCGGCAGGCACTTGGATAATTCAATCGTGTCAAAATCCGTATTGGAACCATGGTATAAAATCATAGCGAACCTCCATTACGTGCACATATTTTCTGCAAGGACTCAAGTGTGTCAGTCAACGGTAAAGTATGCTCCACATCATAAAATTCGTTCAAGAACTGAAGCCCTTCATATTTCTGCAAGTAGTTATACGCCAACTGCGGAGACAATCGAAACTTGCGTGCAAATGCGTTTACGCACAAACCGAAATACTCTATTTTCCAAAACGTTTTCTGTGACATAATTAACAACCTGTGCTACTTTGTTCGGTCGCAAAGTTACTACTTTTTTACGACATAGGCAAAAATGTTTCAGAAAAACCTGCTGAGAAAGTTAATTTTGCACCGAAAACTATACTTTTTTCATACACAATATTGTAAAAAAATCGGCTGTCTGACAATGAGTCAGACAGCCGATCTCTACATTCTTTCAAGTCCATTCGGCGGATAGCCGGAGGCTTGAACATACCATTTTACTTGCTCTGTGCGGATTTGTCTTCCGACTCCTCATTGAAAGGTTGCCACGAGGTCTGGAGCATACGCTGGTAGGAACGGTAACGCCATTGTGCGTTGTCGCGTGCAGCCTTGAAGAGGTCAGCAGCCTCGGTCGGATACTGCTTCATCACAGAAGCGAAACGAACCTCGCCCTTCAGGTAGTCCTCAAACTTATCCCACTGCGGCTCTTTGGAGTCAAGCGAGAACGGATTCTTGCCCTCGTTCTCCAACTCGGGATTATAACGCCACAAGTGCCAGTAACCACATTCAACGGCTTTTGCCTCCTCGGCTTGCGATTTGCCCATACCTGCTTTCAGACCATGGTTGATACATGGTGCGTAAGCGATAACAAGCGATGGTCCTGGATATGCCTCAGCCTCGCGGATAGCCTTGAGGGTCTGTGCCTGGTCTGCACCCATAGCAATTTGTGCTACATAGACATAACCATAAGTGGTGGCAATCATACCGAGGTCTTTCTTGCGTACACGCTTACCCATAGCGGCAAACTTGGCAATAGCACCGAGAGGTGTCGATTTGGAAGCCTGTCCGCCGGTGTTGGAATACACCTCGGTATCAAGCACGAGGATATTGACATCCTCACCCGAAGCGATGACGTGGTCAAGTCCTCCGTATCCGATGTCGTAGGAAGCACCATCACCACCGATAATCCACTGGCTGCGTTTAACGATATGGTCTTTGTATTTCAGAATCTCTTTGCATGTGTCACAACCGCAAGCCTCCATAGCAGCCACCATCGGCTCATAGAGACGTTTGGTAACCTCAGCACTCTGTTGGTTCTCAAGCCATTCCTTGAACATCGCCTTCAGTTCATCAGAGCAACAGGTGCACTCTTGCGCCTTGGTCATCAAGGCAGCCAAACGCTCGCGCATCTTGCGGTGTGCAATCTGCATACCGAGACCATACTCGCAGAAGTCCTCGAACAGCGAGTTCGACCATGCAGGACCATGTCCTTTGTCGTTGGTAGTGTAAGGCGTAGAAGGTACAGAACCCGAGTAGATAGAAGTACAACCGGTAGCGTTAGCCGCAATCTCACGGTCGCCAAAGAGTTGGCTGATGAGTTTCAAGTACGGAGTCTCACCGCAGCCCGAGCATGCGCCCGAGAACTCAAACAGCGGAGTAGCGAACTGCGAGTTCTTGACATTCGACTGGATATCAACCAGATGTTGCTTGCTCTTGACGTTCTCCACGCAGTAGTTCCAGTTGGCAGCCTCAGCCTCTTGTCCCTCGAGCGGAACCATAGTGAGGGCTTTTCCAAGTTTCGGATTACCCGGGCAGACATCCACGCAGTTGCCGCAACCGAGGCAGTCCATAACGCCCACTTGCATACGGAAGTGCATACCCTTGAGCGCAGCCGGAGCCTTCATCTCGCGTGTAGCACCATTGATACCCTTAACCTCCTCATCGTCAGCCACAAACGGACGGATACAAGCGTGAGGGCAGACATAAGCACACTTGTTGCACTCGATACAGTTGTCTGCGTTCCATACAGGCACGAATGCCGACACACCGCGTTTCTCATATTTGGCGGTTCCGGCAGGCCATGTACCATCCTCGATTCCCTTGAACGACGATACAGGCAGCAAGTCGCCGTCCTGAGCATTGATAGGACGCACCACTTTGCTTACGAACTCAGGCTCGTTGCCATAGTTGGGGGCTTCATCTGCGCCGAGATTGCTCCATGCGGGGTCGATAGTCAGTTGATGATATTCGTCTCCACGGTCCACTGCAGCGTAGTTCTTGTTCACCACGTCCTCGCCTTTCTTGCCATACGACTTCACGATAAAGAGTTTCATCTCCTCAACGGCTTTCTCCACAGGGATAATACCCGTGATACGGAAGAATGCCGACTGGAGGATGGTGTTGGTTCGGTTGCCCAAACCAATCTCGCGTGCAATCTTGGTGGCGTTGATGTAATATACCGTGATATTGTTGTCGGCAAAGTATTTTTTCAGTTTGTTAGGCAGGTTCTTTGCCAATTCATCGCCCTCCCAAATGGTGTTGAGCAGGAAGGTGCCGCCCTTCTGCAAACCGCGTGTAACATCGTACATGTGGAGGTACGCCTGAACGTGGCAAGCCACAAAGTTAGGCGTGGTAACCAAGTAGGTGGAGTGGATAGGTTCATCGCCGAAACGGAGGTGTGAGCAGGTGAATCCGCCCGATTTCTTCGAGTCGTAACTGAAGTATGCCTGGCAGTATTTGTCGGTGGTATCGCCGATAATTTTTATCGAGTTTTTGTTGGCACCCACGGTTCCGTCTGCGCCCAAACCGTAGAATTTGGCTTGGAACATACTTTCGCCACCCATAGCAATCTCTTCGCCCACAGGCAGAGAGGTAAAGGTAATATCATCGTTGATACCTACGGTGAAGTGGTTCTTGGGGCAGGGTAGGGCGAGGTTCTCATATACTGCCAACATCTGAGCGGGCGTCGTATCGTTCGAGCCTAAGCCGTAGCGACCTCCTACGCACAAGATATGGCTCAATCCGAGTTCGTCGAGAGCGTCTTTTACGTCTAAATACAACGGTTCGCCGTTGGCACCGGGTTCTTTGGTGCGGTCGAGTACGCAGACACGTTTCACCGAAACGGGCAGAGCCTCTTTCAGGTATTTGAGGCTGAATGGGCGATACAGGTGTACGTTAATCATACCCAATTTGTTGTTGCCCTTAGCAGCCTCATAATCAATCACTTCGCGGATAGCCTCGCAAGCCGAACCCATACAGATGATGATGTTTTCTGCGTCGGAAGCACCGTAGTAACTGAACGGACGGTATTTGCGACCGGTAATCTCCGAAATCTTGTCCATATAGTCGCTCACGATGTCTGCCACACCCTCATAATACGGGTTGCAACTCTCGCGGTGTGCGAAGAACACATCGGGGTTTTCTGCCATACCTCTCATCACGGGGCGCATAGGCGACAATGCGCGGTTGCGGAACTCCTGCAGTGCCTGCATATCTACCAACGGGCGCAGGTCTTCCATATCCACCATTTCAATCTTTTGATATTCGTGGCTGGTACGGAAACCATCAAAGAAGTTCAGAAAAGGAACGCGACTCTTGATTGTTGCGAGGTGTGCCACGCCCGAGAGGTCCATCACCTCTTGTACGCTACCCTCGGCGAGCATTGCGAAACCTGTCTGTCGGCATGCCATCACGTCCTGATGGTCGCCGAAGATACAGAGTACATGGCTGGCTAATGTACGTGCGGATACGTGGAATACGGTAGGAATCAGTTCGCCCGCAATCTTGTACATGTTTGGAATCATCAACAACAGACCTTGTGAAGCAGTAAATGTAGTGGTCAGTGCGCCTGCGTTCAGCGAACCGTGTACTGCGCCGGCAGCACCGCCCTCCGATTGCATTTCTTGCACCATGACGGTTTCGCCAAACATATTTTGGCGTCCACCGGCAGCCCACTCATCAACATTTTCTGCCATAGGTGATGACGGTGTGATGGGGTAGATTGCTGCCACCTCGGTGAACATATACGCGATATGTGCCGCTGCGGCGTTACCATCACATGTCACAAACTTTTTTTCTTTCATCTTTTTTGTATTTGTTTTATTGAGTTGATATGTATAGTAGTATTTCTTTTCCTTATATAATATATACAGACTATTTATAATATACAGACTACCTCAAACCAATAGTTTTGTTTTGCCTTTGATACAATCCTGCCTTGATATACCTACCTTAAACAGCACACCACATACAGACTTACTTTTAACAGCCTGCCTCGTGTCTATAGTTTTCGGTTTACCTTATATATAACAGCCTACCTTATATCTTATTTATAGTCCCTATAGTTCCGTCCCTATTATATTGTTTTCTTCTTTCCGCCCCACAATGTCCTCTTAATTCATAATTATCAATACAGGAATCCCAACAGCCACAGCGGAATCACGTTTCCTCGTCCGGTTTCTATGTTGCCCACTGCGCAGGGGCGTATACATTCGCGTGTTGGCACATCGGTTTTTACGTCGAAGTAGTATTTCCCGTCCACTACAAACATCGCATTGCGTTCCGTCGCGTTCACCTTGTGAGAGCCGTGCAGACTGCAATAGAAGCAGGTCTCGTACACATCTTGGGGTGCCAAGTCGCGGGTGGCGATGATATGGGCAATGTTGGTATTTTGCATATACACTTTCGTCGGTTTCATCGGGAACTGCTTGTTTTCCATATAGAGCAAGTTGAGCAACCGTGCATCTTTTAGATACTTGATGTAGTTCATCGTCGTCGCGCGCGACAGGTCTATCTCTTCCGATATGCTACTCACATTCAGCGTACAAGGCGTCTCCTTGAGCATGATATAGAGCAGGCGGCGTAACTTCGGCAGGCATGCCACATCTATCTGTTTTATCATCAGCACGTCTATCTCCAGCATCATATTCATCGTCTTCAGCAGGTCTTCCTCAAAGTTTTTCAGTTCCAAGTACGATGGGTAGTAGCCGTGTCGCAAGTAGTCGGGGAAGTACTCCAACGGGTGTACATATTCGCATATCTCTCGCGCGATAGAAGCATGGTTGCGAAGTATCTCCTCTAAGGTATAGGGTTTCAGCGTCAGCCCGGTCTGTAGGTTCAGATATTCGCGGAAAGAGAACCCTCGCAGGTTGTACATCTTCACAATGTCCGATATATCTTTGTTGTCTTCTATCAGTCGCATCACGGGGGATGCAGAGAAGATGATATGCAAGTCTTTATACTTCTCGTAGCATTTCTTCAACTCTTTCGACCAATTCGGATACTTAAACATCTGGTCGAGGAGCAGTGTACGGCCTCCTGCTTTCACAAACATCCCGGCAAACTCCACGATGGAGTGTTCGGTGAAGTAGAAGTTATTTAGGTTTACATACAAGCACGAATGTTTCAATTCGTTTTTTTTCCGGCGGTGAGTAGTCATGTCCGACAAGGGGTTTTCTGTCCGCTCTATTTCTTTCGCACGGGCCAACAGAAAATCGGTTTTTCCTACGCCTCGTCCGCCTTTGATGGCTATCAGTCGGTCGTTCCAGTCTATCTCATCCATCAGCAAACGGCGAATGGGCATCTCCGAATGTGCCACCAAAAAATCATGTATTCGAAAAAAGGCTTCTAACATAGTTACGCTTGTTTGTTGTAGGTCAGTACACAAATATGCAAATATGCGCAAGTACGCAAATGCGCTGCAAAGATACTACATTTTTCTCGAATTTGCAATATCTGTTTTACATTTCCGCCAATTTTTACACATTACCCATTATTTTGACTATGCTTCCGGAGAGGGGGAATTAAATTATGAATTAAGAATTATGAATTATGAGAGCAGGGTGTTTCTAATTATGAATTATGAGAACAGAGATAATTATGAATTAACGTGAGTTTGATATGAAAAATAGAATAACAAGATAGCATTAGGGTAGCATCAAAGTATAGAGAAGGTATTATTAGGGTAGCATCAAAGTATAGAGAAAGTATTCATATGTATTGGTTATCTTATACGCAGGTCGCGAGAAGATAGGGGGGGCTACCGGCAGAATTTTAGCAAGGGATGAGCAAGAGATAGAGATGGTGCAAAAGAGGTATAAGAGAGGTATAAGAGAGGTGAGTGGTAGGGTTGTGGTAGGGGGATAGACTATACATATAATCAATAAAAACGATTCGCTATAAATATCTTATATCGAACTCACGTTAATAAACGTCCCCCCTCCCTCCTTGTTTCGTCAATTTATGAATTAAGCGAACAAACAATGGTTTAATTATATGGTTAATTATATGTTCAAATCAAAAAAAACAACGTCCCAATTACACGTTAAATTAACGTTCCCTTCCCCTTCTTGCCTCTACTCTAAAAAATAAAAATTACTTTTTTGCCAATATATTTGGTTATGTCAGATAAATATCGTACTTTTGCACCAAGTTTTAGAATTAGTCAAAAATAGAATTGCTTTTTGCGACATTTGGTGAAAAAAATAAAAATAGACACAGGCGAAATGGAGGCACGCGATTTATTGCGTTTTTATGGATTGCAGATTACTTTGCCGCGGCTATTGGTGGTGGAAGACCTGATGAACAACCGTTTTCATGCCACGGCGGACGAGATTTACACACGCGTCAATGCGCAGGACAAATCGGTCTCTCGCGCGACGGTATATAATGTGTTGAATGTATTGGTGGAGAATAGAGCCGTGCGTGCGCTCACTATCAACGACAAGCAGGCGCACTACGACATCGACCTCACTCCGCATGCCCATTTCCGTTGCACCCGTTGTGGACGAATTATCGACATTGCAATGCCCTTCGTAGGCAAAACCGTCCTTCCGGAAGGTTGCCTCATTGATAACGAAGAATTATACTATATGGGGCTTTGTCCCCTCTGTGCCAAACTATGCACGCGGAAACCACACACTAATTTATACGCAGTAACACACAGTTAAAAAACCACATTTGTACAACCAATAAAAAATACAGAATTATGAAGAAGAAATTTATCTGCCCGATTTGCGGATTCGTATTTGAGGGCGAGCAGGCACCTGAGCGTTGCCCGCAATGCAAACAGATTGTAACTTGGAAAGAAGTAGATGAGAACGCCGGTATTGTCTTTGCCTGCGAGCATATTATTGGCGTTGCCAAAGACACCGATGAGCAAATGAAAAAAGACCTGAATGCGCACTTTATGGGTGAGGCTACCGAGGTTGGTATGTACTTGGCTATGTCGCGTCAGGCTGACCGCGAGGGCTATCCGGAGATTGCTGAGGCGTTCAAACGCTATGCTTTTGAGGAGGCTGAGCATTGTGCTAAGTTTGCCGAATTGCTTGGCGATGTAGTTTGGGACACCAAGACCAATCTGGAAAAACGTATGATGGCTGAGGCAGGCGCATGCGAAGACAAGTTGCGTATTGCCAAACGTGCAAAACAACTTGACCTCGACGCTATCCACGACACCGTTCACGAGATGGCCAAAGACGAGGCACGCCACGGCAAAGGCTTCGAAGGTCTCTTCAATCGCTATTTCAAGTAAAAAACATTTCGCTCTTTAGAAATCAGAATCAGAAGTGAGAGGTTTTTCCCCTCTTGGACATCCGATTTTTAATACCTGACGAATCCGGCAAAAACACGTTGTTTTTGAAACGCAACCTGTTTTTGCCGGATTTTTTGGTGCTAAAATCGTCCAAAATGTGTAAAATTAAACGATAGTGCAATAAATGTGTCAGTTTTTACACATAATTTGCGTTTTTCCGTTGTACCTTTGCACTCGTAAAAATGCTAACCGTAGTTGGCAAAAATCAGGCACAAAAAGAAACGGTATAGTCTGTGCTTCCTAAGTAGATAATAATCATTTTAAGGTATAACTCCTATAATAAATTCAACAAGATGAAACCATTTTTGGACAAAGATTTCCTTTTGCAGACTGAAACTGCGCAGGAACTCTATCATGAGCATGCGGCTAAAATGCCGATTATTGACTATCATTGCCACCTGATTCCACAGATGGTAGCCGAGAATAAACGC
>JBNMHB010000034.1:0-20012 GCA_050872525.1 Bacteroidales bacterium
CTTCCCGCTGATGTTCTTCAAGCGCGTGAGCGATGTCTATGACGAGCAGTATAACCGCTATCTGGAGGAGAGTGACGGCGACGAGGATTATGCCCGTTCACAGGAATATGATATTGTTGTGCCGGAAGGCGCGCATTGGAATGACGTACGCAAGGTGACGGAGAATGTCGGTCAGGCACTTGTGGACGCTTTCCGTCAGATAGAAGAAGCCAATCCGCCGAAGGAGATTAACGGACGTATGGTTGGCGGCTTAACCGGTATCTTCGGTAACAAAAGCGGCTGGACGAACAAGAACAAGATGCCCGACCGGATTATTCTGTCGCTGATAGAGCATTTCTCCACGCAGACACTCAGTCTGGAGAATTGTCCTGCGGATGAGATGGGACTGGGCTATGAGTATCTCATCGGTCAGTTTGCCAATGACGCAGGTCATACTGCGCAGGAGTTCTATACCAATCGTACGGTGGTAACGCTGATGGCAGAGATTCTGCAACCGAAACCGGACGAGAGTATCTATGATCCAACTTGCGGTAGTGGCGGTATGCTTATCAAATCGCTTACGTATCTCAAAGACCATGGTAAGGAATGGCGAGGCGTACAGGTCTATGGGCAGGAGGTAAATAACTTGACGGCAGCTATTGCACGCATGAACTTGTATCTGCATGGTATAGTTGATTTCAGTATTGCTAATGCTGATACGCTGAAAGAGCCGGCGTTCACCCGTGGCGACCGTTTGCAGCAGTTTGATGTCGTGCTTGCCAATCCGCCGTATTCTATCAAGAACTGGGACCGTGCCGCCTTTCAACACGATGCTTATGGTCGAAACATTCTCGGCACTCCGCCACAGAATTTTGCTGATTATGCTTTCTTGCAGCATATTATATGCTCGATGAAACCCGACACAGGTCGTTGTGCCATACTTTTGCCTCATGGCGTGTTGTTCCGTCGTGATGAAGAAGAATTACGTAAGAAATTAGTGCAAATGGATGTTGTTGAATGTGTAATAGGATTGGGTCACTATCTATTCTTCAATTCTGCTATGATTTCCAGTGTAATGATTTGCAGAACAAAGAAACCCAAGGAAAGAAGAGGACAAGTCCTGTTTATAGAAGCAGAAAATGAAGTAACCCGCAAGAATGCCCAAAGTTATTTAGAAGATAAGCACATAGAGAAAATGGTAAATGCTTATCGCCAATGGAATGATATAGATGGTTATTGCAAAGTTGCTACCAACAAAGAAATTCTCGCTAATAACGGGAAGCTGAGCATATCTATGTATGTTGATAGTGTGAAAAGAGAAGAAACGTTGTTAATAGATGAAGCAACAGAACAATGGATAAAAGCATCATCCGAGTTAAATAAAGAAGTAGCACAGTTATCAAAACTTATTATTGGGAAATGAGAACGTATCAACTACAAGATTTTGCGAACCCAATATCTGTTGCTGTAACTAATCCCAGTCAAAGCGGTTACAGTAGATTTGTTGGCTTGGAGCATTATGATTCAGGAGAATTAGTTGTCAAAAGATATAGTGGAACGGAGCTTCTCACCACTACTGCTAAGGCTTTTGAGACAAACGATATATTGATAGCTCGCCGAAATGTATATCTCAAAAGAGCAGGAATCGTTTTCTTTGATGGTATTACTTCCGGTGACACCATCGTACTTCGCATAAAGAATGATTGTGAATCGGCCACAGGTGTGCCAAAAGATTTAGCTCAGCGTATCATCCCAATTGTTCTAAATAGTGAACATTTTTGGATTTACGCAAACAAACATGCTGACGGAATGAACTCTAAACGTATTTCGAAAGAAATGCTGCTTACTTATGAGTTTGAGTTGCCATCGTTGGAAGAGCAGCGAGTGTTGGCAGACAAACTATGGGCGGCGTACGAGGTAAAGGAAAGTTACAAGAACCTTCTTGCTCAGACCGATAAACTCCTCCATGCTCAATTCCAAAAGATGTTTGGAGAAAGATGGGAACATAAAACATTAGGAGAAATTGGAACTTTCCAACGCGGAGGTGGTTTCCAGAAAAATGACTTTGTTGAGGGTGGCATTCCTTGCATTCACTATGGACAAATACACACTAAATTTGGTCCATACATATCTTCTCACCTGACGGAGATTTCTTCTGATTTAGAATCTAAAGTCAAATATGCTGCAAAGGGAGATTTACTGATTGCTATTACCAGCGAAGATGAAGAAGGATCTTGCAAAAGTACAGCATGGTTGGGCAATTATAATGTTGCTGTTGGCGGACACGCTGCCATATTTCATCACAATATGAATCCATTGTTCATGTCTTATTATTTTAAATCATCTGTTTTTAATGCAGAAAAAGTTAAATATCTTCGTGGATCGAAAGTGATTGAAATTAAACCAGACGATATTGCTAAGATTCATGTTCCTATTCCTCCTATGGAATTGCAAAAACAATTTGCAGAAACAGCAGAGCAAGCCGAGCAGACGAAAGCGTCGTTGAATAAAGGTATTGAGGCGATAGAGGCAGTTATCCGCAGTCTCATTGCTGAGGGCACGACGAAAGTATAGTGTAATCACGGCGAGGTCAGCCTAATGTATTGTATATCTTTCGTGTATCTAACGTATATCTATCGTGTTTAACAGTGGATATACAGCAGACAAAAAGCATCCAAACACGAAGACGAGACGATAACGAGACGAAGACGGGACGATAACGAGTGCTTCTGTCACCGAGAGAAGAGCGGGAGAAGACCGAGAGAAAAACAAAACAGAATTTATTATTTGTGTAGATATGTTTAACGAGACGAACACCATAGAGGAGATGCTGATAGCAGCAGCCGTTGGTCAAGGATGGGAATACCGCAATGCGGCAGAGTTGGAACGCAGTACAAGCAGCGTATTGTTAGAAACAGTATTGCAAGACGCGTTGCTGCGACTGAACCCCATTACGCGTGACCAAGCCGGGCAAGTGATAAACTCATTGCGCACCGTTATCATCGGTGTACGGCCGGATGACCTTGTAACACGCAATCAGCAGTTGCGTAAGATGCTCTTTGAGGAGAACTCCTATCCGTTTGGCAAGGATGGCGAGCATATCGCTATCCGTTTCTTCAGCGACGATCCCTATGAAGACAGCCGCATCGTGACAAATCAATGGGAGTTCCCTAAACCAAGCATCAATGGTGGCAAACGATTAGACATCGTGTTCCTGATTAATGGTATTCCTTTGGTCATTGGTGAGACGAAGACACCGGTTCGCCCTGCTGTCACTTGGGCAGACGGGGCAGAAGATATCCTGCTTTACCAGAAGTCTATCCCGGAGATGTTCGTAACTAATGTACTATGCTTTGCGACGGAAGGGAAAGATTTCTATTACGGCGGTATAGGTGCGCCTATTCAGAAATGGGGACCGTGGTATTGTGACGAAGAGCGTAGGCACGGCACACTGGCTGATGTGCAGATAAACTTCTCCCACCTTATGAAGCCGGAGAAGATAGTAGATATATACCGTTACTTTACGGTCTTTACCACTAATCCTGACACGCATAAGAAGATGAAAGTGGTGTGCCGTTATCAGCAATACGAAGGCGGCAATGCTATCGTGGAGCGTGTTCGCGAAGGCAAGACCAAACGCGGACTGATTTGGCACTTCCAAGGAAGCGGTAAGTCCTGGCTGATGGTGTTTGCCGCGCAGAAACTGCGTAACATGCCGGAACTGCATAATCCGACGGTGGTGATTGTGGATGATCGCGTGGATCTGGAAGACCAGATAACCGGAGACTTCACACGCGCGGAGATACCGAACCTCTTCTCCGCGACAAGCAAGGAGAAACTGGAGGAGTTCTTCCGTGGCGACCAGCGCAAGATTATGATTACCACCATCTTCAAGTTCGGCGACGTAAGCACTGTGTTGAGTGAACGCGATAACATCATAGTGATGGTGGACGAGGCACACCGTACGCAGGAACGTGAGTTAGGCGTGAAAATGCGTAACGCGCTACCGAACGCATATTTCTTCGGCCTCACCGGTACGCCGATTAACAAACGTGAGACAAACACGTTTGCCACCTTCGGTACCGATGTGGATGAGAGCGGCTATCTGTCGCGCTACAGTTTCCAGAACTCTATCGACGATGGCGCAACGCTGGAACTGAGTTTCAAGCCTGTGCCGGTAGAACTGAAACTGGACGAGAAAGCACTTCAAGAGGCGTTCGACGAAATGACGGATATGATTAGCGAGGAAGAGAAAGGCAAACTGGTCCAGAAAACCAGTATTGAGGCGTTCTTTACCGCTCCTTCTCGTATCAACCGCGTGTGCAATTTCATTGTGCGTCACTTCCGCGAGTACGTGGAGCCGACCGGACTGAAGGCACAAGTGGTGGTTTATAACCGTGCTTGCTGCGTGGCATATAAGAAAGCGCTGGATACGCTGCTCGGTACGACCGACCAGACCACCATCGTCGTGCACACAGGCGATGACAAAGGTGGCGAGTTCCAACAATGGCGTCGTTCCCGCGACGAGGAGAAGCAGTTGCTCGACCGGTTCCGCGATCCGCTGTCGCCACTGAAATTCGTCATCGTGACGAGTAAGCTGTTAACCGGCTTTGATGCGCCGATTCTGCAATGTATGTATCTGGACAAGCCGATGAAGGACCACACGCTGCTTCAGGCCATCTGCCGTACGAACCGCAAATACGATTCGCGCAAGCAGTTTGGTCTGGTAGTGGATTTTGTAGGAGTGTTTGACAATGTGGCGAAGTCGCTGAACTTCGATGAGAAATCCGTAAAGACCGTTATCCGCAATATTCAGGAGATAAAGAACCTCATTCCGAAGTTCATGCAGGAGTGTCTGGATTTCTTTCCGAATGTGGATAGACAAGTCGGTGGCTTTGAAGGCTTGGCGGCGGCACAGCAATGCTTGTACACCGCCGACCTGCACGACCGTTTTGCGCAGCACTATATGCGTCTGCATAAGGCATGGGAAGCAGTTAGTCCGGATGAGTGCCTGCGTGAGTTCCAAAGCGATTATATCTGGCTTGGGCAAGTGTATGAGAGTATCAAGCCGATAGGCACAGAAGGTTCGCTGATATGGAAAGTGCTTGGCCCGAAGACCATCGAACTGATTCATCAGAACGTACAGACGATAGACATCGGCGAGGACTTGGAGGAACTGGTTCTCAACTCGGAAGTCATCAACAGCGTGCTCGATGTAGCCAAGGCCGGAGGGGAGGTGATCAAAATAGAGAAGATGCTGGAACTGCGTCTGGGTAAGCACAAAGGCGACCCGACATTCCAACGCTTCTCTGAAAAACTGCGTGCGCTCAAAGATAGGATGCACGAAAACCTGATTACAAGCATTGAGTTCTTGAAGGAACTGCTCCAGATGGCGAAAGAAGTGCTGGAAGAGGAGAAGAAGCAGAATCAGCCTGTGGATAAGCGGCAGAAAGCGAAAGCCGCACTGACCGAATTGTTTGAGAGTATCCGCTCCAAAGATACGCCGATTGCAGTGGAAGCAGTGGTGAACGATATTGATACGCAGGTGGTTGCCATCGTGCGTAAGTTTACTGATACGTTTGCCACTCTCGCCGGACAGAACGAAGTGAAACGCCAACTGCGCTCCATCCTCTGGATTAAGTACAAAATCAAAGACAATGAAGTCTTTGAGAAAGCGTACAAGTATATTGAGATGTATTATTGATACCTATTTTCTTGACTTATGGAAATGTTATTGTCTTTTGTAGCCGGACTTGTTCTGGCAGGAATTGTAGCCTTCTTTGTGCTACGCAGTGTGAAATCTTCTGCAGCCGATGCTCTGACTAAGGCATTGGATGATGCCGCCAAGCAGGCAGAGACAGAGAAAAAAGCAGCTATTGCTACGATGGAAGCTGACTTGAAGAATGCCAAAGATAACTTGGAACAGGCTAAATCGGACGCAGAGAAACACACGCAGGAGTTGTTGAGTGCTAAAGATGAAGCACA
Organism: Bacteroidales bacterium; assembly: GCA_050872525.1. Taxonomy (GTDB): domain Bacteria; phylum Bacteroidota; class Bacteroidia; order Bacteroidales; family Paludibacteraceae; genus Colicola. The sequence goes on from JBNMHB010000034.1 coordinate 5,965, forward strand.
CGAGAAGGCGATTGCTGCCATCGAGAAGCGTCACGCGGAAGCGATGGAGGCGATGGAGAAACGCCATGCAGAAGCTATCGAAGCAGAGCGCAAGCGTTATGAGCAGGCACTCGCTACCATGAAAGAGCAAGTGCAGAACGCCACGAACCAGATGCTCAAAGAGCGTCAGGCGGAGTTGCAACAATCTAATTCGACTAACATGAAGATGATTGTTGACCCGCTCAAAGAGTCGATTGCTAAGATGGAGTCTGCGCTCAAGGAGAACAAGTCCACGCAGGAGACTTCTACGGAAGCCATCAAAGAGAAGATTGCTACACTCGTCAGCACGACGATGAAAGTGAGCGATAGTGCTGAACGTCTCAGCAATGCCTTAACCGCAGAGAACAAGACGCAAGGAAACTGGGGCGAGCAGAAGATAGAGACCTTGCTCAATGCTATAGGCTTGGAACGTGGGCTGGAGTACGACGCGCAAGAATATCTCCGTGACGCGAATGGCAATATTATCGTTTCCGACGAGACCACCCATCGTATGCAACCGGATATCATCCTCCATTTGGATGAGACGCGAGACTTGATTATTGACTCCAAGGTGTCGCTCAATGCGTTTGTGGACTACACCAACGCGGATGACGACGATGCACGAGCTATTGCGCTTGCATCCCATCTCAAGAGCGTGCGCAATCATGTCAAGGAGTTGGCGAAGAAGAACTACGCTGCGTACGTGAAAGCACCGCGTCAGAGTGTGGACTTTGTGATGATGTTCGTTCCTGTAGATGCCGCACTTCAATTGGCTCTTGCGTCCGATGCTACGTTATGGCGCGACGCCATGAATCAGGGTGTGTTCATTGTGGGTGAGCAGAATATGTATGCTGCGCTGCGTGCCGTGCAAGTGACATGGACGGCTATCAAACAGAATGCCAATAACAAAGCTATTTGCGACACCGCTGAGGAATTGCTTACGCGTGTCGGAGACTTGCTCGAACGTGTGCAGAAAGTGGGTAAGAAACTAGACGAGGCGCAAACTGCCTATGAGGCAGTTTTGGATAAAGCCAACAAGGGTCAGAGTGTCCTCGGCTCTGCTCGCAAACTCGTCAAACTCGGTGCCAAGGTTAGCACCGTCCATCCGCTCCCGCAGCACGAATCAGACGAGGATCCTACGCCTCAATTACCAGTAGGTGATTCCGCTGAGTAACAATGAATCTGAGTAACATGACCTACGACGAGTACATAGCGCAACAGCAGCAAGCGATTGACGAGGAGCATCAGGATGATAGTTGTTTTGTCGCCAACGTGCCGGAGTGTCAATTTGTGAAAGGACATTGAGATGCCATAGAAGATACAGAAAACGAATGTGTGTCGGTCACTCGATGCGGCGGGGATAGCGTACGAGCTGATTGAGTATGCCGTGGAAGAGTCCGACCTGAGCGCGGCGCATGTGGCGGATCAGTTAGGCGAGGACATAGACACGGTGTTCAAGACCATCGTGTTAGAAGGCGACAAGGTCAAGCACTTCGTTTGTGTCGTACCGGGTGCATGCGAGGTGGACTTAAAGAAAGCGGCACGCGCCAGCGGCAACAAGTCGTGCAAGCCTATCGCGCAGAGGGAACTGCTACCACTCACCGGTTATATCCGTGCGGTTGCTGTCCGATAGGATTGAAGAAACCGTTTCCGTCGTACATCGACGAGACCTGTCTGCTACACGAGAAGATATTTGTCTCTGCTGGTCAGCGCGGCATACAACTCCGCCTCTCTCCGCAAGACCTCATTAACTATGTACTTGTTTTTTTGAAATGTGCAAATGCGTGCTGTTTTTCGACCAAATATATGTGAATTATGCAAATGGGGGAGGTGAGAAAAATACCGCTATTTCATTGTATGGATTGGCTGCAGGGTGTCTTCTACTTAATTTTTTGGATATGGACGGGCGGGATTTCAGCAAAATGCGGTATTGTTTGTGGGCGCGGAGATAGGCTACGACTTCTTCTCGCTCAGCCAAGCCCTGCGCGACAAACGCCAACAGTTCTACCTCTTTGCGCGTTACGACATCTACGATGCGCAGGCGAAAATCAACGCCAGTCGCAACTATTGGGCAGGGCGTCAGAAAGTGTCATGTGGTTTCAACTACTTTCCTATCCCGCAGATAGTGGTGAAAGGCGAGTTTGGCTACGGTATCCTGAACCAAAACCCTCACTCGGAAACCAACTACAACAACGAGCCTTACATCGCTCTGAGTATCAACTACAGCGGCTTCTTTGAGTTGTAAAAAGCCTTGGAGACCCTCCCGACCTCCCTTCGGGGGGGGTAGAGAATATCAATATAGCAGCCCGAACATCCACAGGGGAATACGATTGTGATGCCCGATTTCCAGGTCGTCTATCGCCAAGAAACTATTCGGAATGTCCTTTATTTGGTCGAAGGTTTTGTTGCGACCGCCCACCTCAAACAGGTACGTGCGGTTGATCATAAAATCACCGTCTTTGGGCAATAGCACCTCTTGCGTAGCACGCAACTGATTGAAAAAGAATGTCTCGCGCAATGTTCCCACGTCGATATGCGTAGAGAGGCAATACATCAGATTGGTGTTGTCCAAATATATCTTGTCGGGCTTGCTGAGTGATTTCACATTCTTTACCTCATTGGTATATATTGCCAATAGAGCCGCCCTATCTAAAGCATAGAGCATCTTCAAACCTAACTCGCGGTTGGTGTCTAACTCGCGGTACAACTCCGCCATCTTGGGCGTGAACGGTACCCGCTCCGCCAATATCATCAGCATGCGCTGTATCTTCTGTATGCTGATAAAAGACACATCTTCTATATGGGGCAGGTCGTTCTCCAATACTTGCCGTATCATACTCTGTACTCGCTCATAGAAGCCGTCCCCTTCCTCTTTGTAAAAAGGATAGTAGCCGTGCCGCAGGTAGTCGCTGAACAATGGCAGCACTTTCATCTTCTGCGTCAGCGGCATGGCAATACTCTCGTGCGATTGCAGCAGTTCCTCCAAAGTGTGGGCATCGTCTACTTCGTACCCCTCAAACAATAGGTACTCACGAAAAGACAGCCCATATAATGTGTAGAGCCGTTGACGTCGGGACAAGTCTCCCTCATGTGCATCTATCTCAAGCATAGACGAACCTGTATAAACAATATGCAACTGCGGATATGCATCGTAGATGTTTTTCAGTACCGTTTGCCAATGAGGCAAATAGTGTACCTCGTCGAGGAATATATGCGTGCCGCCGTGCGTGAAATGGTATTCCACCAAGTCCATAATATCGTGTGTGCGGAACCACAGGTTATCCATCGATACGTACAACGCTTCACGCGACGAAAGGAATGTCTCGCGGATATGCTGTAGCAACAAAGTGGATTTGCCCACACCGCGGCTTCCTTTGATACCAATTAGGCGGTTGCTCCAATTGATTTGCCGATATAGATAGCGGTGCAATTGCATTGATACTGCACTCACCAATCGGTTGGAATAAAGGTATAGAACCTCAAAATCTTGCTCGTTGATTGCCATACACTATTGAATTATAGATAAATACATACTTAAAAACTGCTGCAAAGGTACTATTAAATACCGAATAATACAATAGATGCAGCAAGAAAAAGCAGATACAACTGCTAATTTTGCCATAAAAAAGACACTTTCAACTGCTAATTATGTGTGTAATTGAGCAGTTGGAAATGCTTTTTTTACTTACTGAACAAGTCGCAGGTTGTATAGAGTATCAACTACAGCGGCTTCTTTGAGTTGTAAGACCCTCCCGTAAGATGTGAGCCCCTCCCGACCTCTCTTCGGAGGGGGGAAAAAGATATGATTGTGTTTTCACAATTTGTAGATTGTAATCCACATTTTTGGTATAAATTTGTTGATTAGGATGTATTTTTCTTGTGTACGCATAAAAAATGCGTACACAAGCACAGGCGGAAATAGATTTTGTAGAGATTGAAGGCGGGGCTACGTAGGCGTACGAATTTAAGTTTAATGCAAACAAAATGCCACGCACCCCCAAATCCTTTCGGGATACGTACCCGAATGCCTCATTTCAAGTAATTACCCCCGATAATTACCAGCCTTTTGTCGGTATTGTTTAGGAGAAAACCAGTACAACAACGAGCGGATGTCTTTTATTTCGTTTGGGGATGGTTCCGTTCCAACTGCGGCAAATCCGTTATTTTCGCTTTCCGTATAGTGTACATAATCCTTGCTAATCTGCCTTATGAAGATTCACCCATTATCATCCGTTCTACATCCTTTTTAGCATTTTCCAAGATGGCTTTACCTTCGGTTTGCAATTCCTTTGCTTGCTGGCGGAGGATTGCCGTCTTTTCTACAATAGATTTTTGCTGTTCAATGGGCAAACAAGGTATTTGGATATTCATTAAATCCGTAGGATAAACGTGAGGCTGTGCGGCTCCGACCTGTAACCTATAAATCACAGCTTGCAAATATCTTAATACCTCATATATGTATGCCGTTAAGAATTTAGTTTCGTCTTTAGAATACACCACACTGCAATCGGTTGCAAATATAGGGGTTGTATGGTACCATACGAAACCGGCATACGCACCAGAAGCACTGACGGTAATTACATTTCCAACAAAATTTGATACATTATGGTGGTATGGTACAGTTTGCCCTCCTGCTATAACGGGAATATTCCCGGAAATGACCTCTTTACTTGTTAATGCAGTTCCTTTGACGATGTGTGCAATTCTACCAAGAGGGACATTCTCAAATTTTGTGCTTTGATACTCATGATTGACATACATTGTATAGTATGGGTCTATTCGAGTATCAACTATGTCCTTAAAATCAGTAATAACTATTCGATTAGGCAGATTAGTGCTTATTTCGGGAATTACCATACCCAATTCATCAAACAAATAGGTCTTGATACTATCCAATAATCGCTGCGCCTCAAACTCTTTTTGATTTTTATCTGTATATGCAGAATCTATAATCTCTATCACATTCCGTTGAAAATCTCTATTAGGAATTGACGGAAACTTAAGAGAAAGTATTTTATCCAATCCCAGTTTAGGAATTGTCGTTTGGATGTAACTATTTTTCAATTGTTGCTGAATAAAAGGCATTTTGAATAATATCTCAAGATACCTAATGTCCAGTTTGTCTTGATTGTGGATTACTATTTTGGCACAGTTCTCTGTTAAAATGACACGTTTTCCCGCAGGAATATGTGTCAAAAGGCACACTTTTCCTATTGTTCCAGCTATTGATATAGCAAGTTCTCCCTCTTTAATTTCATATCTTTCGAGAATGGTAAATATCTTTTCATCAATACACTTAAGGGTATCAAATGAGATTGCTGTATCATTATCCATATCTGCAACTCGCAAATAATAGTATTTTGTTTGCTCGTTAGAATATGAATACCCCTTCGGTATTCTTTTACCACCTTTCACCGATGCAAATGAGAATAGAGGTACGGCATTAGGAATGTGAACATCTGCATTATAGTACTGCGCATCCCACCGCCCTTCTATCTCAGACCGTTGTATGATAAAGATTTTGTTGTTGTCAATATGTTGTGGAACAATATATAGCATATGGTATTTATTAAATAAGAGCAACGATATTTTCTTTTATCACTTCCAAAAGAGTAGTACTTCTTGAATTGTTTTTATATGTATAGTAGCGCATATTCTGAATATCGGAACATACTTTTGAGCCACTATCAGCCTTTACAATTATACACTTTTTTTGTAGAGCATAAGCCCTACCTAATTCATACAAAACATTCGGATTGTTATCCGTTATGTCTGCTATAAATATATCGCATTGCTCTATTTCATCCATAATGTTATCTATCATATCATCTGATTCCCCTTTGTCATTCATAATTGGAAATAGTTTTACCGGTTTCCCTGTTTCTTTTAGTACTTGGTCAAAACATCTTTTATAAATATCCCTATATTCATGCACTACCTCCTCATCGGGCTCTTCACTATTTGTTTTTTTGAAATAAGGCATAGCAACGAATACTTTTAATGTTGCATTTATCATTGTATCAAACATCTGCCATATCGTAGCGGACGATATTCCTTCTTTATTTTCAAGACTATGTTGATGTGCCCATTTCTTAAAATTGTCGTATTGGTCACGATGCACGACTCTCACTTTGACCAACGTGTATATGTATGCTTTGGAAAACTGTGATAAATTGCCATCTATAAAATACTCATCATTAATAAAGGAGAAGGCAGAAATGATATTTTCAACATTAGGGCTATTAGTTTCAGTGCATATTTTACGACTTAATGTATAAACACAACCATCAAAAAAATCAGAAACAACACAAAGATGCCTTTGAGCAAGTTCTTCCGCACATTGGCTTATAGCATTAACAATTTCATCGGAATTGATAGAGAGTAATTCTTTCTTTTCTTCATTAGTAAAATTATTAGCACTTAGTATTGATTTTAGGTTTTCTTCCGTTGTTAGAGACTTGGCTTTTGCATTGATTAGATAGAAATAGGCTGATTCATATTTATCTGCTTCTGTCGATAAATTTTGTATGATGAGACAAAAGGGAACTATCTGATTGCAAATACTGCTATCGTATGCCTCTGGATTTTCCAAAATCATATCAACAACAGACAAACGATGATTGCCATCTATGCGATTAAAAATCTGATCCGTTAAGGAGTCTGGAATTTCAATTGTAACCACCTTTGTCTTAGGTTCTTCTCCTATTGATAAACTCTTAAAGCGGAATTTTGCCTTTCTTATTTTGATACCATTATTCAAAGATATACTATTTGTATTCTCTTCCTCTTTTATCTGCCGAATAGCATCCAGATTATCCAATTGCCAACCAAAAATTAGTTCGGGAAAAAAAACATATGAAGAATTAGTTAAGTACTCTGTTATTGCTTCAACTCTTTTTGTGTCCTTTCTTCGCTGATAACTTGTTGAAATAGAAAGTCTTGCCAAAGTATGCAAAGTCGCATAACCTCGAAATATGGTTACGCCTCGAAACACATCTTCAATAATACCTGTCAGTTTCATTTCTTACATAGATTTAATGAATTTCTTCAACTCCTCACCGATTACGTCCAATTCATTGTTTGTTGTCTTTTTGCCTGTCGCATCATAGCCTATTTCTTCCGCAATAGCCATAAAAATAGGATAATCTGGCAGTTCCTTCTGTTTACTCTGTCGGTAATCATCCGCAAGTTTGGATTTGAGTTCATCAACTTTGGCTGCATATTCCGCAAGCAAATCGGTGTTCCATTGTTTATATGCTTCGGATTGTTTGATTTGCGTTGCGGTAGTAAGTGTATTCGATTTCAACGATGCTATCTTATCTTTTTGCTTTTGCTTGATTTCCTTGTCCCATAACTCACGTGTGGCAATATAGTTGGCATTACTGAGCAACCGTTGTTCTATATTTTTCTTTTGACTAATCAATTTCTCGGTCTGTGCTTTGCCCCATTTCTTCAAAAACAGCACAGAACTCTTTACCCCTGCGCCATTGGCAGAGAAAGCCGTTTGCGGCATACTTACCACGGCAACAATACGGAACCAATCTTCCAATAGAGTACGGACATATTGCATACTGCTATTGGTAAGAATACCATCGGGGAGAACAATAGCCAACATTCCACCGTCTTTGAGAAATTTGTAATCTTGCTCCAAAAAGAGTACTTCGCTCTGCTGTCCGTCGCGTGTATCATCGCCTGATTGGGACTTAACAGCAAGCCAATCTTCCTCTTTCTTCCCTAATTGGTAGGTCTTCATATATGCCTGTTCCGTTTGGCGGATATTGCTTCCGAACGGCGGATTGGTAATGATAAAATCGAACGTGCCATACTCAAAACCTTTGTTGCCTGTACGCTCTTTTATGGTTGTATCAGGAACCAGTCCGTCGGATGTAATCACGTTGGTATGCCCGTCATCGTGGATAATCATATTCATCTTGGCTGCACGGGAAATCTGCTCATTGATTTCTATACCATACAGATTCTTTTCCGCAAAGTCGTGCCAATAGGGGAACCACTTGGCATATTGCCTTGCGTCCTTCTTATAGTTGGGATAGTATTCCGTGGCTTCATTCCGCACTTTGTTGAGAGCATACAGCAAGAAACCGCCGCTACCGCATGAAGTATCCAAGACTTTGGAATCGTGCGTAATCGGCAATACATCCACAATAAATTTTACAATCTCGCGTGGTGTAAAATACTGACCAAAGTTACCACGGAAGAATGAGCCCATAAAAGTCTCAAAAGCGCGTCCTTTGCTATCCAAATCTGTCTCGCTGAGGTTTACACTCTCGAGATAACTGACAACCGTCCTGATTTTCTCTGGTGTCAGACGGATATTATCGCGAAAGACCTCCTTATCCCTGTTTCTGCCTTCCTCGTAGAGGGCGGCAATGCGCCGATAGAGTTGGTCATTCTCCATAAGCCGACGCTTGCGTTCGTCCTTTTCTTCATTTTTTGAGACCGTGATGACTTGGAAATCATACGGCTCACCCATTTTCCTCGGCTTGCGCTCGTCCCAAATTTTGCAGAATATCAGTTTGTCCAGTTCGTCAAATGCCTCTGACGGATTGAGTTGTCCACCTGCCCAAAGTGCCTCGTGAGCCTGTTTGAAACGGCGCGTCAAATCAGATTGGTCTATAACAGACAAATCGAAGAAACGCTGCTTTCCCTCTCCTTGTGGTAGGTTATCTGCACCATACACATATTTGTAGTTTGCTACATTCTGCACACCGTATTGCGGGATATCCGGCATCTGATTGCGCGTATTTTGAGATTTATCCACCTCAAAGTACTCATTCTTGATACCGGAAGTAATCCATACATATTTTACCTGCCCCGGTAATGCAAACGCATAACTATATGCCTGATTGATTGCCTGTTGAAATTCCGCTTCGGAGACTTCCTGTTTTTTACACTCCACAAGAATCAATGGTTTCACACAAAGGCTATCTTCAAAGACTACAATATCCGCCTCTTTGACTTCACGCCCCATAGTAACGGATTCAAATTGGCGGATTTGATTAACAGGGTAGTTGTAGTCTATAATCAATTGAAGAAAAGTCTGTGCCTGCACTTTCTCTTCGGGATTGTTGTAGTTACGTTCTTTATTCTGCCCTATATAGCATATTCTGGACTTATCTTCATTAAATGATATAAGCCCTTTTTCCAAGCCAAGACTGATATAATCTTTCATTTGTTTTGTTCTAAAATTGGTATTAATTTTTGTCATCTCCTGCAAATTGAGGACACAATATGCGATTATACAAGCAAAGGCACTATTTATACCCCAAATATATAGTTTCTATACAACCATGTTTCATTGATATTGTTTTGTGTACTATCAATACTTTGGATGGGCGAAAAGGATATGAGATTGTTGGAGTAGCGCGTCAAGTATTGCAGCGTCTCCACCGAATCCATTTGACGTAACTCACGGCGCACAATAGATGCGATAACCTTATACTCTTTGGGAGTATATAATTGCTTGAGTATGCCGAGTTTCTTTTCTGAATGCATCACACGCACTTTGCCTTGCTTTATGGCAAGGATACCCAAACTGAGACGCTCGTTTATTTCAGGACGGATGTCTGCGTAGATAATACTATATTGAAGATTATTGTCCATAATTACTATTCGATTTTAAACATTCCACAAAGTTACGCCATGTAGCATTTATCCATTGCTCAGATAGGAGTTCTTCTATTTTTGTGCAAAGTTACATGAAATATGCGGATTATGCAAATATCGGAGGTCGGAATAAGCAATAATTCCACCATAAGTGGCACTAACAACCTTACAACTCCCTATTTCAGGGGATATGGGAGGGTGAAATTTCAATAAAATATGGTATTGTTTGAGGGGGAGAAAGGTAGTAATTTTGCAATGTGATTTGAATGTGGAGGATAGCAGGAGAAAAGGGGAAAATATGGCAGACAACGGGGAACGGAAAGACCATCACAGACGAGATATGCGTATCCGCAAAATAGTGTATGTATCCCTATATGTGGGGAGTATATGAGTAGCATTAGGGTAGCACCAAAGTATAGAGAAAGTATTCATATCTATCGGTTATGTATCGGTTATCCTATACGCAGGTCGTGAGGAGGGTATGGGAAACCTCCCCCATCCTCTCCTTCAAAGGAGGGGAGTAGGTAATGTAAAATAATATAGTCTAACAATAACAACTCAACAACAATGAGAAAGATTTTCTTTTATGCAACGCTGCTCACTGTGGCAGCCACGAGTCTCACTTCCTGTAAGGGGACTCAGAATCGCGATGTGGATTCGCCCAAAGAGACAATGTTGAAAGCCGCCATGACACCCTATGTGGACAACACGGTTGTGGCTACCTACAGGCGTCTTGCCGATGCAACCATCACGCTTTATACGGATTGCGAAAACATATTCAGCAAGTATGAGGCAAAGACACTCACCGACGCCGATGTGCAGGTTGCTGCCAAAGCATGGACCGACGCCCGGCGTTACTGGGAGTTGAGTGAGGCATTCCTGTTCGGACCCGCAGCCAACCACAACATCGACCCTCATATCGACTCATGGCCTCTCGACAAAGACGGTATGGATGCCATGCTCGGCAACGCCGAACAGATGAAACTGATTGAGGAGCAAGGTGCTGATTATGTGGGTGATAAACTCGGCTATGGGCTGCTCGGTTTCCATGCTATCGAGTATATGCTCTATGCCGGCGACAATGCCGACAAGAGCCATGTGCGCACACACGACATCTCGACCTACACTCGCGCGGAGTTGGTCTATTTGGTCGCTGTGGCAGAAGATTTGCGCAATCAGACGGTGGCATTAGAGGCATCGTGGGCAGGCGTGGAGAACATCAGCAAAGAGAAACAGACTATCCTCGAAAAGGCGGAGATAGACTATGGCGTAGAGTTTAGCAAAGGCTACGGCACATACATGAAAGTGGCAACAGGTGGCACTTATGCTTCTTACCAAGAGGCGGCGGAAGAACTCATACAGGGCTGTATCGACATTGCCGACGAGGTAGGAAACACCAAGATTGGACGCCCCAACAACGCCTCGAGCGAGGAAGACCGCAACTACATCGAAAGCCCATACGCCCTCAACTCGGTGGAGGACTTCCAAGATAATATCCGCTCTATCCAAAACGCCTATTGTGGTAGCGTGGCAGGCGACGCTTCGGTGTCCGACTATATCAAATCGGTGGACGCCAACCTCGACACCGAGTGCAGGAAGGCTATTGAGAACGCCATCGCTGCCATCGGACAGATAAGCGAACCGTTTGCAGCAGACGCCAACGCCAAAGGGGCTGCGGCTACGAGAGCGGTGAAAGTGGTAGGCTCCGACTTGGTGGACGTGCTGAACAAAGTAAATGCCAAACTGAGCGAGCAGAACTAATTATGAATTATGAATGATATGAAACGTTCTTATCTTATGACGGGTATGCTTGTCTGCGTTTTTGTGCTGGCAAGTTGCCATATTGAGCCGGGCAAGGGCAATGAGCCTGCCAACCCGGATACCGAACTGCCCGACTGGTATTACACGGGCGGACAACTCGGAACGTCGTTTTTGTTTACTTCCAATGCTTTTGAGCAGCCGACGCCCTCTGTCGAGAACGGACAGTGGATGGAGTCGTTCAAAGCCGGCGAGGCATTGTTTGAGAAACAGTTTGTAAGCAACGCAACAGGTACGCGCAGCGGTTTGGGACCGGTGTATGTCCGCTCATCGTGTATGCACTGCCACCCTAACTATGGGCATGGCAAGTCGGTGGAAGAGGGTGTGTACAACACCACCGAGATTGGCAATGGTACACTCTTGGTTATCTTCGACCCCGTAACGGAGAACTACAAGACGTGGGTGGCTGGAATGCCACAACTGCATGCCGTAGCACCTTTCAAAGCACCGATTGACGAAAGTAAGATACGGATTACCTGGAAGACGGTCAGCACGTGTGCGGCGAGTGGCGACAAGATGGCGTTTGCCGACGGCGAGACCTTTGAACTGCGCTACCCCGAAGTAACAATGCCCGAAGACGCTATCTACGGACATGAGCAATTAGACCTCGGACAGTATGAGGTGCGATTGGAGAACACAATAGGTATCTTCGGCACCGGACTGACCGACGCCATCCCCGACGACTCTATCACGGCACAGTGGGCGAAAGAGGAAAAAGCCTACGCGGCGGGTTACCTGAAGCACTGGAAATCAGCATGGTTCGAGGGCGGCAACTGGAAAGAGGGTGCTTACTACTCGAACTCGAAGCAGGGCGACGGTACGAAGTATGTGCGCCGATACACCTACGCCATGTCGCGCGGACCGTTGTTGGACGCTGCGGGAGCAAACGCGATATGGAACATCACCAACGTTACACGCTCCGACCGCCGATACCACTATTTAGACTTGGCGGGAACCAACTACGCCACCATCTCATCGAAAGACCCGGATGTGCAAGCAGGTTTTCCGGCATATATAGAGAAGATAGACCCGAAACACGAACATGCCGATTGGTTTACCGACAACGTGGAGCAGAATATATACAACTACCTGACCTGCAATGACTTACCTGTTGAGATGTCGGATAATGAGTACGCCGACCTGATGATTTGGCACCGTGGTCTGGCAGTGCCTGCTGCCCGCAACGTGCATGATGAGAACGTGCTGCGCGGACGCGAACTATTCAATCAGATAGGTTGCGCCCAATGCCACCGACCATCGTGGACAACAGGCGCAGACCATATACAGGACCCCAACAAATTCTTCACACGCAACAACGAAATGCCCCGCTATCCCTACCAGACTATCTGGCCCTACACCGACTTTGTGCAACACAAACTCTGTATGGAGAAAGATATCCGCACAGGCTGGTGCCGCACTACACCTTTGTGGGGAAGGGGACTGCACAAGAAAATAACAGGCGACCAATACGAAGCCCGTATGCACGACACACGCGCACGCAATGTGGTGGAGGCGATAATGTGGCATGGCTACAGCGAAGAGAGCGACGCATTGGAGTCGGTGAAGAAATTCTATAACCTCGCGAAGAAAGACCGCGATGCATTAGTAGCGTTTATCAATGCAATCTAACCGAATACAGATACTCAGATGGGCGGGGGCAATCGTATTGCTCCTGTTTATCGGTATGCTCATGGTAGAAGGTACATGGGCAATCCGGTTGCACCGTTCATGGTTGTTTGTCTCTGTAGCGATGGTGGCAGCGGTGTTGTTGGTAATAGCGGGTGTGCGCGATATACATCGGTGTGCATGGGCTGCGGCGATGAGTCATGCGGGGCTTGGCTGTGTGTTGGCAGGCGGAATGATAGGCGCGGTGGTGAAGACCGATGTGAAGATAGTGGTGGATAAGCACGCCACAGAGCGTGTTGCCTACACAGAGAAAGGCGAACCGGAGATACTGCCGTTTGATATCCGTTTGCAGGACTTCCGTATCGACTATTACGACGATGGCACAAGCCCAAAGCAGTTTACTTCTGCGCTGATTATCAACGGAAAAGAGGTGCATGAGACCTCGGTAAACCACCCGGCACGTTACCACGGTTGGTGGATATATCAATCCGACTACGACCGGCAACAGCAGGATTTTTGTGTCTTGCAGGTGGTGCGCGACCCGTGGTTGCCTGTGGTGTATGCGGGTTTTGCGCTGATGGTGATTGGCGCGATGGTGATGACTTGCAAAGCATGGCATAGTTGGCGTGTGCTTGTGGTGGCAGTGGTGCTGGCGGGGTTGTTCACGGTGGCATCGCTGGCGCGTGTGGAACTCGGTACCTTGGTACCGGCGTTGCGCAGCCTGTGGTTCTTTCCGCATATACTGATATATATGGTGGCGTATTCGTTGCTGGCGATAGCGTTGGTGGCAGCGATAGCGAATGTGTGGCAGACACGCAGGAAACAGGGCAACCGCATCAAAAGTTAGCATTTTTTATGATTTGCAGTAAATAGTCCGGATTCATTGCCGCCATAAAAAGTTTTTTCTTAAGACTTCGTTTCTTTTTCCCGCTTTCTTCGTGGTTTTTGATAATTTGTAAAGC
>JBNMHB010000035.1:0-19330 GCA_050872525.1 Bacteroidales bacterium
ACAGGCAATGGACTTTGCTTTCAACCTCTCATTGGCTGCAATCAATGTTGCAAAGGCGTTCTGCAAGAAACAAAATCTCAACTGCTCAATTGCTGACGCTAAGTTGCTGTTTCACAATGCAATAATGATTGAACGATTTTTATTCACGTTCGGAAAATCGCCGAACATAAAACAATAATCAAGCGCCAAAAGAACACTATTTCAAAGAACTATTGCTTTACGGACTGAAGACTACCGCTTAGCTATTTTATAAAGTCATTTTTAAACGATTTTTTAACGAACTATTGTCTTGTCGCTTGCAATAAGATACCCTATCAGGCTTTCTCTACGATAGAGTCAAATCCATTTCCAAAGACGCCTCTCACCTTACTCTGGCTCACAAAAGCATCCGGGTCGATAGAACGCACCAAGCGGAAAATTTTAGCCGACTCGTGCTGACGTGCTACACAAGTGATTACCATAGTCGATTCTCTCGAATAGCCTCCGTGGGCTTCCAAGAATGTTACACCACGCGGCACCTGCGTCATTATTGCCTCGCCAATCTCTTTATATTTCTTTGAGAAAATAAAGAATTGTACCGACTGACGCATACGATTCATTACCCAATCAACCGCCGTTGAGGACATGAACGTATAGCACAAACCAAACAACACCTTCTCTACACTATGCACATCAGGCAGGAAGTAGGCACAACTGATTATCACAATATCACACGTCATCAACACGCGCCCCATTGGCAAATGCTGATACTTATTCACAATCATTGCGATAACATCCGTACCTCCCGTAGAACCATTGTTGAGGAATACGATACCCAGGAACAACCCCACACACAGACCTCCCAATACCACACCCATAAATGGGTCGGAAACTATCGGTTCTGTGCCTATGGGAACGACCCTCAACCATACCGACAAGCAGAATACGCCATACACCGTACGGATACAATATCTCCATCCGATAGTGAATGCCGCTATCGTCAGCAAAATCAAGTTGATGACCAAAGTACTCAACCAAATCGGTATTGCCGTATTCGAGGCAAAATAGATAATCTCACAAAGACCGGTCAGACCACCACCCACAATGGTATGCGGCACCAATATCTGATTGACACATAGCGCATACGGAAGAGTGCTGACAGCAATCATAAAATACTCCTTGATAGCAATCAGCGGTTTCATACGCTGATAATGCTGTAGATGTTCTTTGAGTTGTTCACTCTGCTTCATTACAATGTACAAAATTACAATGCACAATCAACAATGTACGATGTACGGCTATGTACAAGGTACAATGTACAATTACAATGCACAATTAATATTTATAATTAACTACACATTGGGTCCTGTACCCCCTGACTCCCCCTCGTTTCCCTTTTAGGAACCGAAAGAAGAGTCAGGGATAGGACAGAGACTCAATACTTTGCGACTAAGTTGCGATCTCCCCAGCCATTATCTACACGGCTGACAGGAATCCAGAACTTGTTCGCTGCCACCCAATCTGTCGGATAGGCGGCTTTGCGGCGCGAATAGGGGTGATTCCATTCGTCTGCCACCACTTCGTACTCCGGGTGTGGAGCATTTACCAAGACATTGTCTTTGGCGTCTGCTTCTCCGCGCTCAATCTCACGAATCTCCTCGCGGATAGTGAGCATTGCATCGATGAAACGATTAATCTCTTCCAACGACTCCGACTCGGTCGGCTCTACCATCAAAGTTCCATGTACGGGGAACGAGAGCGTAGGCGCGTGATAACCATAGTCCATCAGTCGTTTTGCGATGTCTGATTCGGTGATACCGATAGCGTGGAATTGGCGGCAGTCGAGAATCAACTCGTGTCCTACGCGCCCGCGCGTGCCTGTATAAACAATGCCATACGCATCGCGCAGTTTGGCAGCCATATAGTTGGCACTTAAAATAGCGGCAGCAGTAGCCTCACGCAGTCCCTCAACGCCCATCATTGCGATATAACTGAAACTGATAAGTGCCATATTGGCATTACCATACAACGCGGACGAAACGCGGTTGTGGTCTTCGCTCGGCATTGAATCCACAAGGTGCTCTGCGCAGCAGATAGCACCCACACCGGGACCACCACCACCGTGAGGACTGGCAAACGACTTATGCAGGTTGAGGTGGCATACATCGGCACCGATAAAACCGGGGTTGGTGTAACCAATCTGTGCGTATTAGCACCGTCCATATATACCTGCCCACCATTGTCGTGTATGATTTGGCACATCTCACGGATAGCCATCTCGAAGATACCATGTGTTGAAGGATAAGTAATCATACAGCCTGCCAAAACATCTTTGTTTTGTTCTGCTTTCGCACGCCAATCTGCGATGTCGGTATTACCTTGCTCATCACATTTCACAACCACCGGTACAAAACCTGCCTGTACGCACGAAGCGGGGTTTGTTCCGTGTGCAGAAGCGGGGATAAGAAGCACATTGCGTTGTCCTTGTCCCGACTTTTGCAAGAAGTCGCGAATTGTAATCAGACCCGTATATTCGCCGGCAGCACCCGATGTAGGTTGCAAATTGCATGCCGCAAAACCGGTGATAACACAAAGTTGTTGCTTAAATCCTTCCAATACCTCGCTAAAGCCTATCACCTGATTCTCCGGTGCCAAGGGATGAATGGTTGTAAAACCGGGCCATGTGATTGGCGTCATAGCGGTAGCGGGGTTCAGTTTCATCGTACACGAACCGAGAGGAATCATCGAGTGGGTCAGACTGATGTCTTTGCGATCAAGGCGTTTGATGTAACGCATCATCTCCGTTTCAGTGTGATACTTTTGGAACACCTCTGCCTGCATATAATTCACCTCGCGAATACGGTTCTCATCGATCGACCACAAGCCTTCAAAAGCACTTTCGTCCTCTTCGCATTGCGGTACATTGCCACTGACTTCGGCAAACAGTTCAATAAGGTCGTTCATCTCTTTGAGAGTCACGGTCTCGTCAAGCGAGATACCTACCCACCCTGTCTCGTCGTAATAGAGGTTGATACCCATTGCCTCAGCATTCTCGCGGAGCACTTCCTGCCAATTTTCAACCTCACAGTTGGTAATTTTCAGAGTATCAAAGAACTCGGTGTTCTCCTGTTGGAAACCATACGCCTGCAACATCTCGTTGAGGTAAGTGGTTTTCGAGTGGATACCCTCGGCGATCTCGCGAATGCCTTCCGGTCCGTGATACACACCATAGAAACCTACCATCATAGCACACAATGCCTCAGCGGTGCAGATGTTAGAAGTGGCTTTCTCGCGTTTGATATGTTGTTCGCGTGTTTGGAGTGCCAAACGATAAGCGGGGTGTTCGTGGCTGTCTTTGCTCAAACCGATGATACGTCCCGGCAGTTCACGTTTGAATTCTTCGCGCGTAGCCATATATCCGGCAGTAGGTCCACCGAAGCCCATGGGCAAACCGAAACGCTGTGCCGTACCACATACGATATCTGCATCCAATGGGCGCAACAATGCCATAGCCATCAGATCAGCCACGATAGCCACTTTCAGTCCTGCTGCGTGGCAAGCCTCAATCCATTCTGCATAATCCTCAATAGCCCCATCGGCATTCGGCAACTGAGCAATTGCACCGAAGAATTCTGCAGTCGGCTCAAAGTCGGCATAGTTGCCCATTACCAATTCTATTCCCTGTCCTTCGGCGCGTGTACGCATTACGCTGAGCGTATTGGGGAACATTTTCTCATCTACGAATACCTTACAAACACCGTTCTTCACTTGCTCACGCGAGCGCAAGTTGCGCATCATCGTTACTGCTTCTGCAGCCGCAGTAGCCTCATCGAGGAGCGAGCAGTTGGCAAGCGGCAGTCCTGTAAGGTCAGCAATCAGCGTCTGGAAATTAAACAGTGCCTCCAAGCGACCTTGGCTTACCTCTGCCTGATACGGAGTATAGGAGGTGTACCACACGGGGTTCTCCAACACATTACGACGAATGACCGATGGTGTGATAGTTCCATACCATCCACGTCCGATGTAACTATGATATGGCATATTGCCTTGTGCCATAGAATCGAGATAGTCAAGCATCTGTTGCTCGGTCATCGGTTTACCGTCGCCAATAGGCTCTTTGAGGAGAATGTCCTCCGGCATTGTTTCCGCAATCAGTTGCTCTACCGACTCGGCACCAATCACTTTGAGCATCTTCTGCTCATCTTGCTCACTGAGACCAATGTGTCTCTGTTTGAGGTAATTCACTTTCACGATAAAAAGGATTTATTAAGGGTTAATATATTTCGCTGTTTATAAACGTGCAAAGGTACTACATTTTTATGTTCCGTGCAAGTTTTTATGCTGAAAAACATATATTTCGCATACAAAACACAAAAAACATTTGCATAATCCGCCAAAATACACTATCTTTGCACACGAAACTTTTTTAGCGGAAACAGATATCGGTAACCCAATGAAGAAAAAAGAAGAATCGTACGCAAAGATATGGGAATTAAACCACATTTGGGACATTCTCACAGAAGACGAGAAAGCCTGGACAGATGAACAGGTGGAGATAGTGTCTTACAAAAAAAATGAACTCATTCATAGTGAGGGCGATGTTGCCGGCGATATGTGGGTACTCATTCATGGTCGCGTGCGTATATATAAGGAGGGTATTGGTCAGCGTGCGCAAATCATTCGTTTGTTAAAACCCTACGATATGTTCGGTTACCGCGCCGTCATCGGCGAGGACCGTTTTACATCTTGCGCCAGTGCTTTTGAGCCATGTACAACCTATCGTGTTCCCGCTAATGTATTTCTGACCCTATTGCGTCAGAACAGTGAGTTTTGTTACCAAGTGATGGTGGCAATGGCACGCGACTTGGCAGTTGCCGAATTGCAGACTATCAATCTGACACAAAAGCATATCCGAGGACGATTGGCAGAGTCTCTGCTCACGCTCAAGAACAACTACGGTTTCGACGAAGACGGTTGTACGCTGGCGATGTATATGAGCCGCGAGGACTTGGCGAATATGAGCAATATGACTACCAGCAACGCCATACGCACGCTCAGCCAGTTCGCACAAGAAGGACTAATCAGCGTTGACGGACGCAAAATAAAACTATTGCGCGAAGACGAAATAAAGAAAATTTCCCGTCTCGGATAATACAGATACAACAAAGAATGAAGAATATGTACACAGATTCTTCATTTTTTTGTGCCTGCACACTGACCTACACAATGTAAATGACTTACACAACGTAGCCAACAGTATGCAAATTAATCCAAACGTGATAAACACACAATAATAATATGGCAGACGACAAGAAAATTATTTTCTCAATGGTGGGCGTGAGCAAGAGTTTCTCGCCCCAAAAACGTGTACTCAACAACATCTACCTCTCGTTTTACTATGGTGCCAAAATCGGTATCATCGGTCTGAACGGTACGGGTAAATCCACCCTGATGAAGATTATTGCCGGCGTAGATAAGAACTACGAAGGTGAGGTGGTTTTCTCGCCCGGCTACACAGTGGGCTACTTGGAACAAGACCCACAACTCGACGCCGAAAAGACCGTTCGCGAGTGCGTACAAGAGGGTGTGCAACCGATTATGGACATGCTCCGCGAGTACGATGAAATCAATGCCGCTTTTGCGGAACCTGACGCCGACTTCGACAAACTATTGGCACGCCAAGCCGAGTTGCAAGACAAACTTGACAGCAGCGACGCCTGGAACATCGACCAGAAATTAGACCGCGCGATGGACGCATTGCGTTGTCCGGACGATGACGCTGTGGTGAAGAACCTGTCGGGGGGTGAGCGTCGCCGTGTAGCACTATGCCGCTTACTCCTGCAACAACCTGATATTCTGTTGCTTGACGAGCCTACCAACCACCTTGATGCCGAGTCGATAGATTGGTTGGAGCAGCACCTGCAGCAGTATGCCGGCACCGTCATCTGTATCACGCACGACCGTTATTTCTTAGACCACGTGGCGGGTTGGATTCTCGAACTCGACCGCGGGGAGGGTATTCCTTGGAAGGGTAATTACACCTCGTGGCTTGAGCAGAAGACCACCCGTATGGCGATGGAAGAGAAACAAGCCAGCAAGCGCAGAAAGACCCTTGAACGCGAGTTGGAATGGGTACGTATGGCTCCTAAAGCACGTCAGGCAAAGGGTAAAGCCCGTTTGGCAGCATACGACCGAATGCTCAACGAGGAACAGAAAGAGCGGGAAGAGAAACTTGAGATATTCATCCCCAATGGTCCGCGTTTGGGTAACAAAGTTATCAATGCCGAGGGCGTTGCCAAGGCTTTTGGCGACAAAGTGCTGTTTGAAGACCTCAATTTTATGTTGCCGCCGAATGGTATCGTGGGCGTGATTGGTCCTAACGGCGCGGGTAAGACCACCCTGTTCCGAATGATTATGGGCATGGAGACCGCCGACAAAGGTACGTTTGCGGTGGGCGAAACGGTGAAAGTGGGCTATGTGGACCAAGTACACTCGAATATCGACCCCGAGAAGACTGTTTTTGAGACTATCGCCAATGGCACGGAATATATCCGCGTGGGCGGACGCGAAATCAATGCCCGCGCCTATCTGAGCCGTTTCAACTTCACCGGTAGCGACCAAGAGAAGAAATGCGGTGTGCTGTCGGGCGGTGAACGCAACCGTCTGCACTTGGCACTGACGCTGAAATCGGAAGCCAATGTGTTGCTGCTTGACGAGCCGACCAACGACATCGATGTAAACACGCTTCGTGCGTTGGAAGAAGGCTTGGAGAACTTTGCCGGCTGCGCGGTAGTCATCTCTCACGACCGTTGGTTCCTCGACCGTATCTGCACCCACATACTCGCCTACGAGGGCGACTCGAAGGTGTTCTGGTTTGAGGGCAGTTACTCCGACTACGAAACCAACAAACGTATGCGCTTGGGCGATGACGCCGTTGAACCACACCGCGTACGCTACAAGAAACTGATGGAATAATCACCACAGACATACATCCACAAAAACTCCCACGGAACATATCGTTTCTGCGGGAGTTTTTGTTATCGGGTAAATCTTAGTAATCGGACACTTTTTATCGGGCAACAATATGGTTTACCGGATAGGAAGCAGGATATTCGATTCAGTATTTTTTCTCCCAGAGGAATTTCATCCAATCTGCCATTTTCTGTTCTTGCGGGCTGCCTTGCGGTGTCCAGAAATGTGTGCCTTGCAGTTCGTCGGGCATAAATTGTTGTTTTACAAAATGGTTGGGATAGTCGTGCGCGTACTTGTATCCGTCGCTGTATCCGAGTTCCTCCATCAGTTGCGTGGGGGCATTGCGCAGATGCAAAGGCACGGGCAGGTTTCCGCTCTGCTTTACTTCCGCAAGTGCTTGGTCTATAGCCAGATAGGCGGAATTGGATTTCTGCGATGTCGCCAAATAGACAGTGGCTTCCGCCAACGGAATACGCCCCTCGGGCCACCCGATTTTTGTCAGTGTATCGAAACAGGCATTGGCAACAAGCATAGCATTCGGATTAGCAAGACCTATGTCCTCGCTCGCCGAAATCACCAATCGCCGCGCGATAAATTTGGGGTCTTCGCCCCCTGCTATCATACGCGCCAACCAATAAATCGCCGCGTCGGGGTCGCTTCCGCGAATCGATTTGATGAAGGCGGAAATAATATCGTAGTGCAATTCGCCGTCTTTGTCGTACGTCACGGGGTTCTGTTGCAACTGTTTCGTAACAGTGTCGTTATCTATCACCCGCACGCCGGAGTTGGTAACCAACTCAATGATATTGAGCAACTTACGCGCGTCTCCCCCCGAATAGCGCAGCAGGCTTTCGGTCTCTTTCACCTCAATTGCAAGCGAGCGGATATACTCGTCTTCTGTCAGCGCGCGGTGTAGCAATTCCTGCAAATCCTCTTTTCCGAGCGATTTCAACACATACACTTGGCAACGGCTCAGCAAAGGCGTGATGACCTCAAAAGAGGGGTTCTCCGTTGTTGCTCCCACCAGGGTGATTGTGCCGTCTTCCACTGCGCCTAACAGGCTGTCTTGCTGCGACTTAGAGAAACGATGTATCTCGTCGATGAATAGTATCGGCGAGCGTCGGTCGGTGGTCGCGGCAAAGATTCCGCTATTCATCGCCGCCGTGCGTTTGGCTTTGTCTATCACCTCGCGCACCTCTTTCACCCCACTCGTTACTGCCGAAAGAGTATAAAAGGGGCGTTCCAATTGGTGTGCAATGATTTTGGCAAGCGTGGTCTTCCCTACTCCAGGAGGTCCCCAAAGAATAAAACTGCTCAGGTTTCCGCTTTCTATCATTTGGCGCAACACCGCTCCTTCCCCCACAAGGTGTTTCTGACCTATGTATTCGTCCAATGTCCGCGGACGCAATCGTTCTGCAAGTGGCAACATACTATCCTATTTATTTTGAGTACAAAATTACAACTTATTTACGAGATACACAAACGCAATCCAAAATAGTTTGCCCATATCGGAAAAAAGCAGTACCTTTGCACCTCGAACAATGAAAATAGCATTTACCACACTCGGTTGCAAACTCAATTTTGCGGAAAGCAGTGCGTTGGGGAAAGCCCTGACGCAGCGTGGTCATGTGCGTGCCAAACAAGGGGAGCAGGCAGATGTGTGTATCATCAACACCTGTTCCGTTACCGATGCGGCAGACCACAAAGACCGTCAGGCGATACACCGTATCCGCCGGCAAAATCCGAACGCAATCCTCATAGTTACAGGCTGTTACGCCCAACTCAAATCGAATGAGATTGCGCAAATCCCCGATGTGGACTATGTGCTTGGCATGAACGAGAAGTTCTCTATTCCTGACCTTGTTGAGCAGTTGGAGCAACGCCACGGCGACTTGGCAACCATCCACACTTCCGCCATTCGCGAGGTGGACGAGTTCCACGGAGCCTATTCCAAAGACGACCGCACACGCTGTTTTCTAAAGGTGCAAGACGGTTGCAACTATTTCTGTACCTATTGCACCATCCCCCTCGCGCGGGGAAAATCGCGCAATCCGAGTATTGCATCGTTGGTCAAAGAGGCGACGCACGCGGTGGAAGAGGGGGCGAAAGAGATTGTACTCACGGGTGTGAATATCGGCGATTTCGGTCGCTCCACCGGAGAGACGTTTATCGACCTTATCCGTGCCCTCGACGACCTGCCTGTTTCCGACTACTACCGTATTCGTATTTCCTCCTGCGAGCCGAACCTGCTGAGCGATGAAGTGATTGATTTTGTGGCGAATAGCCGCCATTTCGCACCGCATTTTCATATTCCTTTGCAATCGGGGAGCAACGAGATACTTCAGATTATGCACCGCCGCTACACGCGCGAACTATTTGCCGAGCGTGTAGAACATATCCGCCGTGTGATGCCCAATGCCTTTATAGGTGTGGATTGTATGGTGGGTGTGCGGGGTGAGAACGACTGCTATTGGGCTGATTATATGCGATTTATCTCTGCTCTGCCGGTCAGCCAACTGCACGTGTTTACTTATTCGGAGCGCGCGCACACGCGTATGCTTAAGATGGATTTGTATGTCGTGCCAAAGAAAGAGCGTGAACGCAGAAGCAGAGAGTTGCACCAAGTCAGTGCAGACAAACTGACTGCTTTCTACCGCGCACACGCCGGCGAGCAAGCCACAGTCCTGTGGGAAAGCAAACGTATCAAAGTGTCTGATAATGAGTACCGTATGGAGGGTTTTACCGAGAATTACATCCGCGTGTCCCGCCCATACGACAAAAGCAAAATCAACACCTACGAGACACTGAACATCCCCAACGACATTGAGCCTTGACGGTCGATTTCACGGTTTCTGTACAACGACATGCACAATTGCCCGTCTGTCGGAATGACCTTCACAATATAATAAAAAGTATGCCTCACCTGCACTCGCAGTAGGTTATTAGTAAATTTCAGTTCTGTTTGTATGCAAAACTTTTTCTCTTTTCAGGGCGTGTTCCGCCCTAAGTTGTTCACGGCAATGCGCGGTTACAACAAGGGGCGTTTCCTCCAAGATGTCATTGCGGGTATCATTGTCGGCGTGGTGGCTATCCCATTGGCTATTGCGTTTGGTATTTCGTCGGGTGTAGGTCCCACCGAGGGTCTTATCACCGCCATCATCGCGGGTTTCATCATCTCTGCCTTTGGTGGTAGCAAAGTGCAGATTGGCGGACCTACAGGCGCATTCATCATCATCATCTATGGTATCATTCAGGAACATGGTATGACGGGTTTGCTCATCGCCACGATTATGGCAGGTATCTTGCTCATTATCATGGGGTTATTCAAATTAGGCAGCGTCATTAAGTTTGTCCCCTACCCCGTCATTGTCGGCTTCACGGCGGGTATCGCCCTGACTATTTTCACCACGCAGATGAACGACCTTTTCGGTCTGGGTATCACCGATGCGCCTGCCGATTTTATCCATAAATGGATTTGCTACGCCCAACATTGGCATGACGTGAATTGGTGGGCGTTGGTTATTGGTATTGCGTCGATTCTTATCATTATTTTTATGCCCCGCCTGAGTAAGAAAATACCAGGTTCGCTCATCGCCATCATCGTGATGACTGTGGCGGCATGGTTGCTGCGCCAATATGGTGGTATCACCTCTCTCACCACCATTGCCGACCTCTACGAACTGCCTCACGGTATGCCTGCTCCCCATCTTCCCACTATCGAATTGAAAGACGGTCAGACCCTGCTTATGCTTATTCAGGACCTTTTCCCCGCAGCGTTCACCATCGCTATGTTGGGTGCTATCGAGTCTCTTTTGTCGGCTATGGTGGCGGATGGTGTCATCGGCGACCAGCACAACTCCAACACCGAACTGATTGCGCAAGGTGTTGCTAATGTGGTAGTTCCGTTCTTCGGAGGTATTCCCGCCACGGGTGCCATCGCGCGTACAATGACCAACATCAACAACGGCGGTCGCACACCGGTGGCAGGTATCATCCACGCCATCGTATTGTTGCTTGTCCTTTTGTTTCTCGGTACGCTCGTGGGCATGATCCCTATGGCATGTCTGGCGGGCGTATTGGTGATGGTCAGTTACAATATGTCGGGTTGGCGTTCAGTAGTATGGCTTGCCAAGGCACCCAAGTCTGACTTTATCGTGATGTTGGTTACTTTTGTGCTGACCGTCATCTTCAACCTCACCGTTGCCATCGAGGTCGGTCTCCTATTGGCAGTCCTTTTGTTTATCAAGCGTACCAACGAGGCGACGGTCATTCGCACTTTCTCCGACGAACTTGACCCCACCAAGGACAACGATATCCGTCTCCACGGCGACGATTTGGAAATGCTCCAAATTCCGAAACACACCGAGGTCTATGAGATTGATGGTCCGTATTTCTTCGGTATAGCCAATAAATTTGAGGATATTAGTCGCCGAATAGGCAAAGACGGACAGAAAGTGCGTATTATTCGCATGCGCAAGGTGTCCTTTATTGATTCCACAGGTATCCACAACCTCGAACAACTCTACCAGCGCACGCAATCGTGTGGTATTCAGTTGGTTCTGTCGGGTGTGAACCACCATGTCTTCCATGCTTTGGACAAAGCCGGCATTGTGAAAATGATTGGCAAGGAGAACATTCGCGACCATATCAACGGTGCCCTTGCCCGCGCCGCCGAGATAGTGGGCGAAGAGACACCCAAGCACCATCGCTAATCCACTCATTATTCAAGAGGCAGTCTAACAAGTAAGTTGGGCAGCCTCTTGCTATTATTCCTAACTACCCTTGGGCATGAGAATAGAGAAATAACAAATATAAAAAGAAAGTACTTACTCATCATCAATATCACCAAATATATCAAGGAAACCTTCTATTGCTCCTTCTAATTCATTGGTAGCACCTTTAAGTTCATTCTCGTATATGCCAAGAGGATATTGAGCATAAATAGCAATACATTGACCTTTAAGTTTGCCTATTTCTCGGCGTTCCTCATCTGTGTAACGACCATTTGAAATGCCCTCTGTGATTTTTTCATACTTATCAAGAGATTTCTGCCGATCGGTGTCGGTATATGAACTTGACTTTTGTTGAAGATTGGTTGTAAATCTCCTAAATTGATTAAGACTTCTTTCGTCTTTGGTTGTGCAAGCACATAATAGTGCAATACACATTGTCATCAGTAATACTTTTGCTTTCACGTGAATATCAATTTAATAAGATAAGTCGCAATATGTATTCCTCCAAGAGGATGCGATGTAGAGGTGCATGGTTAGTATGCTATTGCGTATAAAATGATAACTTTAGTCACCATACAAGCGACTGCTATTCCAAACAAAATGTATGAAAATATATGTAGCCATTTGAATACTCTACTTGGTTTTATTTCTTCAATTTGTTCTGTTTTAGTTTCATCATCCACTTTGTCCTTTTGCCCAAGTGTAAACACAACTATCAATTCATTAAAAGCTTTAAGGATATTGTTGTCTTTTTTACTTCTGCATTATGTACAGGCTGATATAAACCTATAACACAACATACCAAACATAGACCACAACAAACTAAGCCAATAATTATAGATAATATCAGCACACTTATTATTTCCGATGTTGTTGAAAGCCGCAAGTACACCAAAAACGACCCCCACTACTGCCGTAAATTGAGAATTAATCTCATACCTTCTCTTTACCATCTCATTGTTATTATCAATAATAACACTTACTAGTTTCAGCAAAGGAACGGCTTTTTGTTGCTGTTCTTTGGGCATTTTATCAATAACTTTCAAGAAATTATCTAATGCATTCATATTTCTTATCTATTCAAAAAATGCGGAAAAACGTTTCGGTGTCGGGCTGATGCCTGCTCGGTCGGAAAGTTGGGCAACATTGAGGGCAACACCAGGAGTGGCGTACTTATCCAATCCATAGATAATGGGCTGCCTAAAAATATGATATTCGCCCAAGTTGAACTTTAGGCGGAAAGCATTCTCAATATATGCGACATTGATAGAGCGTACTTGATATGCACCAAATACCTTGTGATTGAAAATTGCGCCGACATACTTTATGGACTGCAAATCCACTTTATCGCTTGGACGGTAGCCGGATATAAATACTGCTGCAGTACCATTGATTAGAGCGTTGATGTCAGTATTGGCTTTTGAGTCAATGGTAGAAAGCAAGATATATTCATCTGCAAGAACAGGCTCATCTGCTCCTTGCGTATATCCGGCAGTTTGGAGTTGGGCGGTGGGGTCTTGACCTATTGAGTATGCACCTTGCGGTGTGATGAAGAAATGTTCGCCCAGTGTCTGCAATATTTCAGCGTTTTCGTGCTGTGGGTCTTCATTGTCGAGCGCAAGCACGTACATCTCCGGATTGTCAAACGGCTGATAGACTTTGCCGATAAGTACTTTCAGGTTGTCCTGCATATAGCCTTCAGCATAGGTCTGCGGCTTGGGAGCAAGTGCGTAGAAATGGTACTTGTCTGCAAGTACTTTCTGTATCTTCTGGCGGAAAATCTCACGCACTTTGGTCTTCCACTCGGCTTTTTCGGCAGCGTTGTTGCGAGCATACATGCGCACAATGAACAAGAAATTGACATCGTAGTAGAGGAGCAACAACGAATCACGGTCGAATAGCCGATTGTCAAAATGACTTTGTACAAAGGTTTTTTCCTCTCCGTTCTCAATACGCGGATGAATGTTGAGGTCGTGTCCCTCGACATCCGTTCCACGGTTGTACCGCCGCTGCTCATCCACATCGGCAGATAGAAAGAAGTTTGGGATGATGTCGTAGCCTTCGGTTGCACTATCCGGGCGCAACCGAACACGGCGAAATTCATCCGAAGTCTCATTACGCATGCGTCTGCCTTCTGCGTTGTCCCTCCACATGTCAATGTTCCATTGGATGACATTACGAGCATAGGTGTATTGCTTGGCAATAGACGATTTGCCGAGCGAGGTGGACATCTTGTAGTATTTGCTATCACCGATGTAATATACCTCACGTTTCTCTGTCTCGGACGAGGTAAGGGCGAGGTCGGTGTAAAGATGATCAACTCGTTTCTCATCGTCCTGCTCTGCCAGTCCTTTGGGTATATCCTTGTGCGGCGTGCCGATGAGTTCATCTATCATCGCCTCGAAGATGATATTGTATTTCTTGGCAAGCAGATACTCTTTGTTGTCAGTATTCACCGCTAACTGATAACTGCTGTCGAAAAAAGCATAACACAAGTCCCAAAGAAGCAGTGTCTTGTCGGAGAAGTATTTATAGCGTATCTCGCGCAAGCGTATCCGCCCGTACCCACGGCGGTAATTCTCAAACTGCGCTTTGGTCAGAAGTTCGTATTGCAGACTGATGGTCGTGCGAAAACCATACTCATCATTGATATAATTGAGTATGGAGAAAAAAATGACAAATAGTTCCTCATCGAAGTTAATCTGCCGTTTCTTATTGACCGGATTGAGATACAGCGGCACATTGTCCTGCAAGTGTGCCAGTGTGTTAGAGATAGTGCGCGTCCAATTGATTTTGTTGAAACCGGAGTGGATATTCTTCACAACATAGAGGAAGAAATCTTGATTTTCGTTGTTGAATTGGATGAGCGAAAGAATGATGTCGAGGTAAGTGTTTGCCTTATGGCGTGAGCCTGCACCCGATTGGGGCAAACGGCGGTAGTAGATAGCCTGCGAACTGCGGTTCTGCTGATGATAGACGGCTATCGTGCGGTATATCCATACGGCAAACTCATAAAGGAACTTGCGGTACTCCGACGTGAGGTGCTTGGCTTGACCTTTGGGCGTGATGACCAAAGCAGGGTCAATGGTCATGCCCGATCCAACGACCAACTGGTCTTGCTCATTGAGCAAGACCTTGGGCAGGATAAACACACAGTCATGGATATGCGACTCGTAGTAATAGCCGACATAGCTGACGCTGACCATCTTGTCAACATCCTGCAACTCGCTGATACCGCGAAGAACGTCTTTGACGGTATCGGCTTCGTATTGATGTTCCTCGAAGATAATGTACATCGCTATTCCTGCTTGTTATTGTCGTTCCAATTCATCACGTTCTCGATGAACTGCTGCACAATGTCCGGTACTACCTTGCCGTTCTCATCAAAGAACTCCGTGAAGTTGAGTTTGCCCACTTTATCTTGTCCGTCCTCGTCTTGGTATTTGAACTTGAACAAGTCCGTTTCCACATCGTCCATGGCGTATGTCTTGAAGATGTCGTTCCAAAGATAGAAACAGACTTTAGCAACAAAACGGTCGTATTTGATTTCTCCGGCATCGTCAGCCTTGGCAAAGAAATAGCCCAGTTGCTTGTCTGCGGAGTTGGTCATCTTGTTGATGATGACATTGATTTTCTTAAGGAACTGCCATCAATCGGTGTTTCCCTCGATATGCCAATCAAATGGTTTACCCGTTTCCTTGTCTATCGGCTTGGCAATCTTGATATATCTCCACTCCCAACGGCGTTTGAATGCACTGTCAATCGGGAACAATGACTGATCACTAGTATTCATTGTTCCCCAGATATAAAGATTTGCCGGCAAGCACAGTTCCTCGCCTTTGAAGATTGCAGAATCATCTGGAGCGACACAACCGTTTTTCTCAAACTCGCTATGAATATATGTCCCAAGGTCGGTATCGGGCTTGATGGGATATTCAGAGATATTGTTTTTGCGGTCAAGCAACTGGAATAAATCACCAAAGATTTGGGCGCAGTTTCCACGATTGATTTCCTCAATCACGAGGAACACAGGTTGGTCGGTCTGCCAAGCACGAACATACGCTTTCGTAAATGCTTGCGGAATAAACGAATATATGATTTTATCCTCTGCTCCGGTTTCTTTGTGCGATGTCTCATAGACGCTCATACCTGAACGAACTTGCGTGTCGTAAGTCGTACCGGACTTGTATGCGTCAGCAACAAGGACAGGGATAGTATGTGCGTTATTTTCTTGCATCTTTACAATACTATCGTGGTAGTCAAAGCCGAACTTAGTGCAAGCGCGTGTGATGTTCGTGTCAGCAGTCAAATAGTCCTTGAATTTATCTACAAGGCTGTCATAATCAAGAATTGTCTGCTTGTTGGCAGCTGGTCTCATAGAGGGCTTGTAGTTCCCCACGAAAGTGGAATAGTCGCTATCGGGATGGAATGTTGTACGGAATACATTCCCATCTGGCAGTTTTTTGGTGTACGATTTTACTGTATGACTTTTGCCTGTTCCGGGAGCACCAAAATATATGACCTGATTAGGCTCTGACATCAAAGAAATAGCCGAATAAATATCTTCAGATGTTTGCACTTGCTCACTCAATTCATATTCTGCAACTTTTCTGCGCACATTTTTAATTTCACTCTCACGTATAGCAATTTCGTTACTTGTGACGTCAAGTTGAGAATGGTTTTGAGCCAAAACATTATAGCGGACATCAGTTGTCTTGGAAGAATTTTTATCACACTGTGCCCGATACTCCTTATCATTGCGATAGCGAATTATGGACTCCACTGTCTCAAAATAATCATTCCAACTTTGTGCTGTAGCTACAAATAATTTAAACTCCGATGTGGAGATTTTATATGACTTTGTAATATCTCCTATCAGGAGTAAGACCTTGAATAAAAACATAAAAGGACAAATTTGAAAATTTACAGAATAGGTATTGTTATTTCGAGAATCAATAAACATTCTTTCCAATTGCTTATTTATAACAGTTGGGAAAGAAGATAACTTATTGAAATCACCTTTGCATGCCTCTTTGAGAGCGAAGTAAAATGGTGTCAGTTTCTGCGCACTATATTTATCAGATGGCATTGTAAGACCTATATACTCACAATTTTTTGTTGCACGGTGAGCCGTTAATGGAGGCAGTTCCCCATATTCAGGTAAGGTCTTGTGACTATCGAAGAAACTTTGATAGTTTTCTTCTTTACTATCTCCCCAAGTTTCAAGAATTTTGGCCATAAAGCACAAATCTCGAAAAATTAGATTTTGCTTTGTGATGTACCAAAATCCACCTTGGTCATCCAAGGCTTTTAGCTTGCTCAGTTTGTCATCACTCAATTTGCTCATATTAAATCAGATGTTTAACTACATTTGCTAAAAAATATGCCATCTTGGGAGGGACAGCGTTTCCTATTTGTCTACATACAATCGTCTTGCTCCCCAAAAATTCAAAATCATCAGGAAAAGATTGTACTCGCGCAGCCTCACGAGGGGTCAGCGTGCGGTTTTCATCTGGATGTATGAAACGTCCGCCCGCTGGAGTGTCAAATCTTGTTGTTATAGTCATCGTCGGCTTATCCCAAGCCAATCGACCATAAGCCCCACTATGTACAGAATGTATATCTTCATCCAGAACCTGCCAGTTCTGCCCAATCCCCACATTCTGCATTCTTGTAACTGCAACTGCATTGTGGTGCGAAGCTATATGATTCGCAGAAAGAGTGCATCCGTTTCGTAGAAATTCTTGATAGTTAGATTTGCAGGGCAATAGTTCAACTCTGCCGTCGATAGTTGGTTTGGGTAAGTCAGATATAGCATCACTCAAAGTTACATAATCAAAGAAATGTTTGTCTTTCTTCGCGATGTCTTTTCGAGCGGATTCAAAAACGGTGTCAATGTAGAAATCATGATTAAGCACACCTATAACAACAACCCGTTCTCTCTGTTGAGGGACACCATACTCTATCGCTTTACATACTTTGTAGTGCAAGAAATATCTATCTCCGTCAAAATTATCGGGATTACTAAAAGCGTTTACTATCTCTCTAAATATAGCCCCTTTATCCTTGGATAGAATGCCTTTAACATTCTCTAACAAGAATACTTTCGGTCGAACTATCTTAACTACATTCACATAGTGACGAAAAAGAGAGTTTCTCGGATCGTTCATGAAAGCATTCTTTTCTCTTATACGCGCCCCCGCCATAGAAAAGCCCTGACAAGGAGGACCTCCTATAATAACATCAACCTCTCCACGAGAGAAGTGACATTCATCATCGAGTTTCCCTATATCATCGGCAAACATGGTCGTTTTTCTGTGATTATGTGAATACGATTCGGCAATAGCTTTGTCGTATTCTACTGCTTTTTCAATAGAATAACCCGCTTTCTCGAACCCAACAGAAAAACCTCCGCAGCCAGCAAATAAATCTATAACCTTTAGTTTAGCCATTACTTGTTCTATATCTTACTTTATAGTTTCTTAAGAACTCTACTTCTTCGTCAGAGAGACCGAAAATAGGTTGCAACAAAGTATCTATATCATCTATCTCTCGTTTGCAATCCCTATGCTTGTATTCATAAGCAGTTTGCTTGCTGCCGATATATTTTTTCGTTTCCTCTAATCTTCTCTCAAGATTTTCTATCAATCCTCCAAATGCCTCGAAATCGATGCCATTAGTTGGGATTCTAAACTCGGATAATTCCTTTCCTGTAATATGCCAGCAATCAGAAACAATAGTCCAATATAAGAAAAACAGATTAGAATTAAGCAACGATATTAGGTAAGACTTCAAATTAACAGGGCAATAAAATCTACGATACTCATTTGAACCCGGATTAAATGAAAAAGCTTTCATCCAAAAACAGCCACGCATATTCAAATATAGAGAGTCTCCACCGGTCATTTCATTTGATATACTACCCAGCGTTTCCCCTTGCCTATGAATAATCTTATTAAATACGCTCTGTTCAAATCTATTTCCAATCTTCGGTATAAATGTATCAAAAGGACGGACAGGAACAATCGTAACATTGTTCAGCAATTCCTTCCGTTCGTCATTATACCAATGGTAATAACTTGATGAATATACAGTGCATTTCTTTTTCCCTTTTTGACCAAACAAGATAGTTAATTTCTGATGAACACCATCAAACAAACAATCCGGACGGTCTGCAAAATTCAAGACAAAAAGCTTACTCAGTTTGGAATAAGAGTAGTCCCTTATCCCTTTCATTCGCGGTGTAGCGACAAAGGATATTGGAATTACAAAACCGATGATTCCATTTGATTTCAAACTATCTATGGAGTTCTTTAGAACATCTGCATAGATGTTACCAAATTTAGTAGAAGGCTTTTGTGACAATTTCCCATATTCGACATAGGGCGGATTGCCAATAACTATATCGAACTTGGGTTTAAAGTTTGATTTGAGAACAAAATCAAAAGCGGTAAAATTATTGTTAAGAATATTAGCTAAATCTACAGATAGAGTTGCGTCCTTAAGTCACTACTGTCCCATTAAAATCAGGAATTGTTCTTTGAAATATTTGTAGATTAGTCAGTTACGCAGATTTTTCGAGTCAACGGATTGATTTTTGCAGTCACTTTACAAACGTAAAGATATGCAAAATTCATATATTTTCT
>JBNMHB010000036.1:0-19231 GCA_050872525.1 Bacteroidales bacterium
TAACGCTTTTGCCTGCAAGTCTTCCGACTTAAAAGATACCTTTTGGGCATCCTTTATCCTCATATTCTTTTTGACTCTCCATCTTAATTTTTGATACCTCTACTTTCACGGTGCAAAGGTAAAGTTCGTTTTGTTTTATAGTTTTTCGTTATTTCGAACTCATGTTAAATATAGAAGGATTCTCCGCGTTTTTTGTGTGCCTGTATGTGAACAATACAAAAACGGAGAATGTCAATAGCCGAATTAACAAAGTGGAAACAACAAACACAAGCCAGTATATGAAAACCAAATTTATCTCTTTGAGTATCGCCCTGCTGATGGGAGTGTCAGCGTGGGCGCAGGTGCCAACTGTTTCAATCTATGAGGATTGTAGCAAGGATGGAAAAACCGAAGATATCCGTCCCACCACAGGACAGGAGAACGTACAAGCCGTTGACCTCGGTCTGCCAAGTGGCATCAAATGGGCGTCGTGCAACATCGGTGCCGAGAAACCTGAAGACTCCGGCAACTACTATGTGTGGGGAGAAGTCTTTCCCAAAGAGAACTATTCTTGGGCTACCTACAAGTACGCCAATGGTGCTTATAACAAACTCACAAAGTACTGCAATAATGCAAGTTACGGTGACAATGGCTTTACCGACAACAAGACCACTTTGGACCCCGAAGACGATGCCGCTCACGTGAATTGGGGTGGCAGTTGGCGTATGCCTACCGATGCCGAATGGGCGGAATTGATTGCCAACTGCACTTGGACGTGGACCACGCAAAACGGTATCAATGGCTATCAAGTAACCGGCAATACGAACAGCAACTCCATTTTTCTTCCCGCTGCGGGCTTTCGCTACGGCACGAATCTCCGCAATGTCGGCACCTACGGCTACTATTGGTCTTCGTCGCTCTACGAGAGCCGCCCGTCCTGCGCGTGGCGCCTCTCCTTCGGTTCGGGCGACGTGGGCAAGGGCAACAGCGATCGCTCCGACGGTCAGTCTATCCGCCCTGTTTGCCCATAACCCGCTCACACCGGCAAAGGACACGCAACACACGCAAAATAACAAAAATACACATGTAAACAACTTTTACAATGAAAACAAAATTGTTTTTCAGTGCTATTGCATTATCAATAGTTGGTTGCTGCTATGCTGCCACCTCTTATACGCTCACCCTCTATGCCGACGGCTGCGAGAGTGCAAACGTATTCACGTGTAACGTGGGGCAGCAAGTGTATATCAGTGCGGTGCCACTCAATGACCAACAACGCTTTGTACAATGGAACGACGGCAACACCGACAACCCGCGCTTGGTAACCGTCTCGCAGAATACAACCTTTACTGCCGAGTTCGCACCGATACCCACCTCTTGTACGCTCACCCTCTATGCCAACGGCTGCGAGAGTGCAAACGTATTCACGTGTAATGTAGGTCAGCAAGTGAACATAGTGGCTGTCCCCAATGCCCAACGCCGCTTTATCCAATGGAACGACGGCAACACCGACAACCCACGCTTGGTAACCGTCTCGCAGGATATGACCCTGACGGCAGAGTTTGTAAGTGCCACGCCTACCGCAGTAGAGCAAACACAGAATAGCCAAGACAATAATCAGAACGTTACCATACAGAAGATTATCCGCAACGGACAAGTTTTCATCTTGCGCGAGGGCAATGAATACACTATTCTGGGTCAAGAAATGAAATAATCGTAGAATCTTGTGTACCTAATATGTAAACAAAATCTATACAACAGAGAAAGTCAATAACCGAATTAACAAAGTGGAAACAACAAACACAAGCAAGTATATGAAAACCAAATTTATCTCTTTGAGTATCGCCCTGCTGATGGGAATGTCAGCGTGCCGTCCCACCACAGAACCGGAACCGGAGAATGTGCAAGCCGTTGACCTTGGTCTGCCAAGCGGCATCAAATGGGCATTATGCAACGTCGGTGCCGAGAAACCTGAAGACTCCGGCAATTACTATGCATGGGGTGAAGTCTTACCAAAAGAGGACTATTCTTGGGATACCTACAACTACGCCAATGGGACATATTGGGAAGACCTGAAACTCACCAAGTATTGCAACAATGCAGGTTACGGCGACAATGGCTTTACCGACAACAAGACCGTTTTGGAACCCGAAGACGATGCCGCTCATGTCAATTGGGGTGGTAGTTGGCGTATGCCGACCAATACCGAATGGCAAGAACTACAGGACAACTGTACTTGGACGTGGACCACACAAAACGGCATCAATGGCTACCGAGTAGCAAGCAAAACGAATAGTAACTCCATTTTTCTTCCCGCTGCGGGCTATCGCTACGGCACGTATCTCAACAGTGCCGGCGACTACGGCTACTTTTGGTCTTCGTCGCTCTACGAGGTCTGCCCGAACCTCGCGTGGAGCCTCTACTTCGATTCGGACTACGTGAGCAGGAACAACTACTACTATCGCAGCTACGGTCCTTCCGTCCGCCCTGTTTGCCCGTAGCAGTAGAACCCTCTCACACCGATAAAGAACACGCAACACACGCAAAAAGTTTCTGTCGGTAGCGCGCCTGCGGAGCAGGCTAACTGGCGCAACCGACAGAAACTTTTTACGAACATCAAAATAACAAAAATACACATGCAAACAACTTTTACAATGCAAACAAAACTGTTTCTCAGTGCGATTGCATTATCAATAGTTGGTTGCTGCTATGCTTTATCAATAGTTGGTTGGTGCTATGCTGCCACCTCTTATACGCTCACCCTCTATGCCGACGGCTGCGATAACGCCAAACGTATTCACGTGTGATGTAGGTCAGCAAGTGAACATAGTGGCTATCCCCAATGCCCAACGCCGCTTTATCCAATAGAACGACGGCAACACCGACAACCCACGCACCATCACGCTTACAGAGGATATTACTTTAACTGCAGAGTTCCATGCTACCGGTATTTCAACCGCTATCGAGCAAACCGAAGATAATCAGTCAGTTACCATACAGAAGATTGTCCGCGACGGAAAAATCTACATCCTCCGTGGCGACAAGACCTACACCGTAACAGGCGAAGAAGTAAAATAAAAAGTATTTTTTTGCGTATTTGTTTCCAATTTCCCTATTATTCTCGCTGTTTGTATCGGGTGGTTATCGGGTGATTCTGCAATTTCAACCTAAAGCAAAAAGTAATCTCATAATTCTTAATTCATAAATTATCTAACCCATGACGTTATTCACACCGTGGGGGCAGGGAGTATCTCGATAAGTGGGGTCATCACAAAGGACCTCAGATGGATGAGAGGGTGGGGAAGAGTCAGGTCGGGTGTTAGGATGGGGAGCGACCGCCCGTCGGGCGTGATATATAAGAGAAGGTCAATGTCAATCAATCGGTCTTGGTAGTGTCCGTGGTGCGATTTATGTGTTCGCCCCATTGCACGTTCAATCTGTTGTGTGGCGTGCAAAATCTCCAAAGGACTGAGAGAGGTACAGAAAGAAACACACAGGTTGCAGAACGAGTGTTCCGACTGAAAGCCCCATGGCTCTGAGTAGTAAAAAGAAGAACAACGGACAAGGCTCCCGATTCGTGCGCCGATGAGTTGTAGCGCATGGAGCAAGTTTTGCTCGCGGTCTCCAAGATTACTGCCTAAGGAGAGATAGATGGTACACTTCTCCTGTTCAACTGATGTACAAATTTCCATAATTACTTTACTCTTGTAAAGTGTTGGTAGTAGCCGAGGTTACTACGTTGAGCAGATGATTGGAAGCGTCCGCAAAGGGGTGATAGAGAACGGAGGATTTGACAATATCGGTTTTGCTAAAACAACCGAACTGATGGTCTATACGGTCGGCAAGAAACACTACCACCAACACTACCATCGCCCATTTGGCAATGCCAAACACCCCCCCGCCGAGACGATTGAGAAAACCGAGATGAATGGCGCGAAGCAGTTTCGAGAGCAGCCTGCCAATGAGATTCAATACGATGGCAATCCCCAAAAACAATAGAGCGTATGCAATCACATCGCACACACCTGCGGGCCATTCCGTCTGCGCGAGTAGCCACGCCGAGAAACGCGCTCCCCACAAACGCGCCCCAACCACGCCAAACACCACTGCCAATATGGCAATGAGTTCGCTGATAAGTCCGCGCATCAGACCTCTGATAAGTCCGATGAGCAAAGGGAGAATGAGTAACGCATCAAGCCAATTCATTGTGTTTTGAAACAAAGAACGAGGAACAATGAATAAAGAATAAAATGGGACAAAGAACACTTACCATTTTAGTTCGATGCTCTTTGTCCCGATTTTGTTTTATTTTTGGGGTGTGTCTTCTTTGGGAACGGTGTACTCTTGCGGAATCCACTTTTCTCCCGTCTCGGTATTGAACATCACAATATCGTTGAGCGTACTGCTATTGCCGATATTGATATTGCGCGGGGTAATCGACCAGTCGTATTTGTCATGTGCATAGCGTGCGTTATCACGGAACTGACCGAGAATTCCGGTAACGGTACCTTTGTACTTAGCGCACTCGGCTATACCTGAAGCGTTGGCACCGGGGATATAGAAATGGGAGAACTTGCTATATTCCGAACTGCCGACAAGAGTTTCGTTGGTTCCGTCAGAGATGACACGGCTTTGGGGGAAACCGATGTTATTGGTTGTCGGGGCAAAGACATTGGCATAACTATCTGTGTCGGGGTTGCCTGTGGTGCAATCGGTCAGCGTACCTTGATTCTCGTATTTACCTGTAAACCAAACGTCTTTGAGTACCACCAAACGTCCGTCCATTGTACGCATCTGCTTCTCGTCGGTTACGTTTATATAGTCTTTGATAGTGATGGTGTCGTATTGCAAAAGTGCTGGATTAGGTACACCCAACATCGTAACTACATTGCGGAATCTTGCGCTCGGAATACGTCCGGGAGCCCAACCAACTTTCTGCGTAGCATTTTGCGCATAGATATTGTTGTTGTACGCAGGTACACAGAGTTGCGGTTGGTCGCCGTAGCGTCCCACGCTCAGACCATTGCAGCGAATCAGAATCTCTTGTCCCAATTGGTACATTCCGCCCACAGAACCTATATCCACCGACAGACGCAGGTTTTGTTGTTTGCCGTCCACAATTTGTTGAATCACCATCGCTTTGTAGAAGTTTCCTCCGTAGTCGTCGGTTGAGATTCGTCCGCGGATATAAATACCTTCACCATTGGTCGGCAGAGTATCTAACGAGAAAAGGTAGATACCATCGCCATTGGTCGCGCGGGTACGATATTGTGATGTATCGCTCCAAAAGTTACCCTCCTCAGTCATATATTTATCTACAAACTCATTGAGTGTATAGAGGTGGTATTCGGTATCGCGCAAGCGAATAATACTATCCACATTCGTGCTTTTTATGAATACATCATCTTCGGTGATGGCGCGCGGTTCGCAAGAAGTGAACAATGTCGCTGCCGAGATGGCACACAGGGCTATATAAAAGAATTTACGTTGCATACAAATTAGAATTTATAGGTTACACTCAAGAAGAAGTTCATACCCCATGCGTAGTAGTATTTGCTTGGGAATTTCCATGCGTTGGGTGAGATAACAGAGTTCTCGTTGTCGCCAACACCTTGGCGCGTGTAGCGCGGGAGGCGTGCCTGTTGGTATCCGCCCGTCTTGAAGTGGGTGTTGTTAGTCAGGTTGGTAACAGACAAGTTGATAGACAGCGACTGACGGTTCTTCAAATAAATCAGTTTACCCACGCTGGCATCAATCAAGAAGCGGTTGAGAGGGTTGGTTGCTGCCAACGACTCTTGCATCGACAGGATGTTGTACGGATAGCGAAGCACAGGTACTCCGTTTTTGTCCAAAACAGCATTAGTCGGGAAACCACCCTCACCGTTTACCACTGCTGCTTTGCCGTCGGTTGTCTCTATGGCATTGGCGTAACTATCACCATACCAACCGTTTACAGGTGTTCCGTCAGCACGTACACCGGTGTATAGACCTTTCATACGGCGCGAGGGAGCCACATTGAGGAAGTTCCAATCGTAGTAACTAACCGTTACATCGGCAAACCACATCTTCGGGTGGAAGAACGATAGTTTGAGGCTGGCATTCACTTGCGGTCCGTTTGATACACGCACCCCTTTGAGCAATACCTCATCTTTCAACTCAAATACCGACTTCCCGTCTTTGTCTTCAGCCAATGCCATACCGTTTTCGGCGGAAGTAATCGCCATCGCGTTGTTGATATAGCGATAGTCGCCCACGCTGGTTACACCGGTCAGGGTGAAATAGGTGCCGAGTTTTACAGCAGCGGCAGCCTCAATACCGATATGGCGGCGATTGATACCAGTAAGTGCTTGATTTACAAAAGTTCTTGCCTCATCATCATAGTAGCCGTTCAGTTCGCTTCCGTCCCAAAATTGGGTGTAGAAACCGGTGATACGACCACGCACAATCGGGTAGTTAAATTCATAAGAGAGGTCTCCTCCCGCCACTTTCTCGCTGGCAGCATAGAACTCTTTTAGGTTCTTGGCATGGTCGTGAGTGTAGATGGATTCAATAGCACGGTCGTGTACACGTTGTGAGATATACGCATCGCGTGCAAACGGCGCACGTGTCTCTGCAAGTGCGTTGACTTTCAGTTGGTTGCGACCATTAATCTTGTATGTGGCACCAATCTTGAGTGCAGGGTCAAAAAAGTGATGTCCCAGTCCCATATAGGTGGTTCCTGCTTTCAGACTTCCGGCTTGTGCTTGTGCAATAATCTCATCGGCTTGTCGTCCCAAGTAGAGATTTGCCAAATCCGGATTGAGTTGTGACAGATACCATGCACGACCATTTATCATGTTCGTTGTGCGTTGCATCGAAGAGTAGGTCAATTGCAGTGCGTAGTAGAAGTCCACTTCGTTGAAGGTCCATTCGTTCTGCGCCCACAGTTTGGCAGTACCCATATTGATACGATAGTCATAACCAAAGCGGTCGCCATCGTGTTTCACATCGTTATAGTCGGTAGCGATGTCGTTTTTCTTCACATTGGCAATATCGGTTTGCGAAAGACCGGCGTTGGTTGCCAACTCCTTGATATCACGGTCTGCAAACGGGTCAACGTCAATCCACTGATTACCCCCAAGCAGGTCGTCCACGGTCTTGTAGTGGATACCTTGCGAGAATTTTCCTTCCAAACCGGCAGTGATTTTCAGGTGGTCAAATTGTGTGTTCACATAGTTGATGTTCACCATGGCCTCTTGAATGTTGTTGTGTCTCCGCTCCAACAGGTAGCGTGCCGAACCATTCGGATTGGTGTAGTTGTTCGCGATGTTCGAAGCGTAGATATTGTCCCAGTCAATTTGGGTCGTCTTGTTGTCGCGGCTTTGCCAGAGGTCAACCAAGTCGTTGTATTGTTGTGCATTGATACTCGGACCGATGATATTGCCGTCGTGTGCCACTTGTCCCATACCCATTCCGAGCCCGTTCATGTCCGCGCCGATAAAGTTTCCGTACGGATAATGTTTTCCGTCGGGACCATAGAGTTGTTCCGAGTGGCTATCCACTATCTGTCCGTCCCACAGGAACGAAGGCAGGTTGCGATAGTAGTCGGGACGGGGGTCAGGTGCGTTGTAGAAATTCAGTGCCGAGTTGCTGTAGAAACTATAATGATAGCCCACCGCAAATTTCATCTTGTTGTTTTCGTCAATTTTCAGGTCGTAGTTTACAATCGCCGTCGGGTCGTATGTCTTCACGATACGTGAGTTGCGTACTTTCCCGTTCTGATAGCCCCAATAGGGGTTGTAGTTGTTGTGTCCCCACGAGGTTTTGTTGTAAGCATTTGTCAGGTCGTACACCTCTTGAGTAACGGCAGCCGACTGTCCGCGCTCTGTGGGCGCACCAAAAGTGATGATTGACAGGCTGTTGCCATTGTCCCATTTCTTTTGTGCCGAGAAGAAATATCCCAACGAGTAGTATTTGATACCCTCGCCGATGATACCTTTCTGATCTATATAAGGAGAGAAACGGAATGCCAATTGTCCGATAAACGACCACCCTTTAGCGAGGGGGCCGCTGGCATAGGTGGCATTGACGCGGCCTTTGTAGTTGCGGTTTGTGCCGGCAACGCCCACTTTCCAACCTTGTGCATAGCGCGAAGCGTCCATCAGGTAGTTGGTCGAGGTGCCGAGTCCGCCAAAGGTAAAGTTGGTGGCACCTATCGGGTTCACCACTTCTTTGTATCGGCTAGCGTCGTTCAGACCACCCATAGCCGAGAAGTTAAACTGACCACGTTCTGCCGAGTTGAAGTTGATACCATTGATATAGTTCTGCTCATAGTTTTGGCTGTAGCCACGTTTGCGATAACGTGCTGTGGACCAGGCAAATGAGGTGGTCGAGTTGAATACATCGGTGCTTGCCGACGAGGCGGATGCCATAGCCTGCGACTTACCCTCATCATCGTTCAGGTCTTCATCGGCAAGGTTCAATAGTATCTCCTCTTGTGCATCGCGCGCGATGTCCCTATGCAGACGGATGGGGTCCATCTTAACGGTCTGATTCTCTTGCAGAAGCACCAGTTCGATGGTGGCGATATATCCGTCTGCTTCAACAACCACTTCTTCGTCCATCGCTTCCAAGTACTGCAGTGCAAATTCGCCTGCCTGGTTAGTGGTTGTAGATATGTTCTGATTGCCTAAGGTAACTTTTGCACCAACGATAGGCGCACTGTTTGCGTCGTCAATGATAGTTCCTCGCAGTGATGTCTGTGCCATGGCTCCCAACGTGAGCAATAGAACAAACAACATAGAAAAAACTTTTCTCATAAGTAATTGGTTTTGTGTATGTTAGATTAGAATTCTGCGGTCTTCGGAGTACGTGGGAAAGGAATAACATCGCGGATATTTTGCATACCTGTTACAAAAAGCATCAGTCGCTCGAAGCCTAATCCGAAACCGGCATGAGGTGCTGCGCCGAAACGACGCGTGTCTAAATACCACCACATATCCTTCATCGGAATCTGTCGGCGTTCTATCTCCGAGGTCAGTTTGTCAAGGTTTTCCTCGCGCACCGAACCGCCGATGATTTCGCCAATCTGCGGGAAGAGCACATCGGTACCTTGCACGGTCTTGTCGTCCTCGTTGATTTTCATATAGAAAGCCTTGATATCTTTCGGATAGTCGGTCATAATGACAGGCTTGCCAAAATGTTCCTCAACCAAGAAACGCTCATGCTCCGAGCAGAGGTCCTCACCCCAAGTGCATGGGAACTCAAATTTCTTTCCGTTCTTCACGGCTTCTTGCAGGATATTAACACCCTCCGTGTACGTAAGTCGCACAAAATCAGTGTTTACTACCGACTCAAGACGCGCTATCAGACCCTTGTCTACAAACTGATTGAGGAACTCAAGGTCGTCTTTGCAGTGCTCCAAAGCCCAGCGCACGCAATACTTGATAAAGTCCTCTTCAAGGTCCATCAGTTCTTCTTTCTGAATAAAAGCCACTTCCGGTTCAATCATCCAAAACTCTGCTAAGTGGCGTGGAGTGTTGGAGTTTTCGGCACGGAAAGTCGGACCGAAAGTGTAGATTTTGCCAAGTGCCATCGCCGCCAATTCGCCCTCCAATTGTCCGCTCACGGTCAGCGAAGTCTGTTTGCCGAAGAAATCGTCGGAATAGTCAATCTTGCCGTTTTCGTCATATTTCAGGTTGTAGAGATTCTTTGTCGTTACTTGGAACATCTGCCCGGCACCCTCACAGTCAGACGCCGTGATAAGGGGCGTATGGAAATAGAAATATCCGTGTTCGTGGAAATAGGTATGGATAGCCATTGCCATATTGTGGCGGATACGGAACACTGCCCCAAATGTATTGGTACGCGGGCGCAGGTGCGCGACGGTGCGAAGGTATTCCATACTCAATCCCTTCTTTTGAAGAGGATATTTCTCAGGGTCGGCAGTGCCGTATATTTCCAACGCAGTGAGTTGAATTTCAACCGATTGACCCGCACCCTGACTTTCTACCAATGTGCCGGTGGCGGAGATACAAGCACCCGTAGTAACGGGCTTAAGTTGGTCTTCCGAGAACTTGGACAAATCCACTACAATCTGAATGTTTTTAATAGTCGAGCCGTCGTTTAAGGCAATAAACGACACATTTTTGTTTCCGCGACGGCTTCTTACCCAACCACGGACATTGATTTCTTGTCCAAAGTCGGTGCGCTTCAGCGCATCAATGATTACTGTTCTTTGCATGTATTTAAGTTTACTATTTTGCTGTTCCTACCATCCGCCAATTGCCATAATGTAAAGCAAATTACAGGCAAATGAATATAGAAACGTACTGATTGCTATCTTTTTGTTATTCTGGAGATAAGCAGTTTTTTAGCGGGTCTAAAGCGGGTCTGACGCCAAAATTTTGTTACTTTCACCGGTCTGTTACTTCTTTTCTCTGTCAAAAACGAGCTTGATCATCATCCCCCATCGAGTTCATATTGATCATCGCTCCGTCCGGACTCATACTATTCATGCCTGACGGTATGCTCATATAACCTCTGTCAACAGGTACTTGAGACACTTCATTGATTTCCTCATCAGAGACTATTTCGTCCTCATTTTGGAATTTCGCATATTTGTTGCGGAAACGGAGATAAACGTCATCAGTGGCACCACTACGGTGCTTGGCAATGATTATTTCTGCTAATCCTCGCAAGTCTTTTCCCGTTTTTTCGTCGTTGTAAAATTTATAGTATTCAGGGCGGTGAATAAAGCACACCATATCGGCGTCCTGCTCAATGGCACCCGACTCACGTAGGTCGCTCAATTGAGGTTTTTTGCCATCATTACCCTGACGCGCCTCCACACCACGGTTCAACTGACTGAGGGCGATAATAGGTATATCCAACTCTTTTGCCAAACCTTTCAGGTTGCGCGAGATGATACTGATTTCCTGCTCACGGCTGCCGAAACTCATACCTTGCGCGTTCATCAGTTGCAGGTAGTCGATGATAATCAATTGTACACCATGTTGGCTCTTGAGTTTACGCGCTTTGGAACGCAACTCGAACACCGACAGCGATGGCGTATCGTCCACATAGAGCGGCGCACCATAGAGTTCGTTGATTTTGGTATTCAGTCGTGCCTTGTCGTCGCGCGTCAGACGACCGGTCTTGATTTTGTCGCCTTCTATCTCGCAGACGTTCATTATCAGACGGTTAACCAACTGCACGTTAGACATTTCCAAAGAGAACATCGCCACAGGGATTTGATAATTGACCGCTATATTCTTTGCCATCGAAAGCACAAAAGCGGTCTTACCCATCGCCGGACGGGCGGCAATGATGATAAGGTCTGATTTCTGCCAACCGGCGGTAATCTTGTCCAAAGCACCGAAACCGGATGGAATACCCGATATATTACTGTCGTTTTTGGCGGCCTCGTTCATACGGCGCAACGCCTCTGCCACGACAGGGTCAATCTGAGTAACATCACGTTTCTGCGCACGCTGACCAATCTCGAATACGCCTGCTTCGGCACGATTCATCAAGTCTTCGATGTCCTGTGTCTCGTCGTACCCTGCCTCTTCTATCTCTGCCGCAAG
Organism: Bacteroidales bacterium; assembly: GCA_050872525.1. Taxonomy (GTDB): domain Bacteria; phylum Bacteroidota; class Bacteroidia; order Bacteroidales; family Paludibacteraceae; genus Colicola. Next base: position 11,547 of record JBNMHB010000036.1, read on the forward strand.
GCGAATAAGTTCGCGCGCGGTGGCTTTTTGTGCCACAATCTGTGCGTGATAGCGCAAGTGGGCAGTAGAAGCAACGCGGCGTGTGAGTTCGCTCAGGTTGGTCAATCCGCCCGCCTCTTCCAACGTCCCCATACTCTTGAGTTTCTCTGCAACCGACAGAGAATCAATAGGTTGGTCTTTGGCTGCCAATGCACGTATTGCCTCAAAGATGATACGGTTCTGGTCTTTGTAGAAAGACTCAGGCGTGAGCAAGTCGGCTACGACGCCATAGGCCTCTTTCTCTATCATCAATGCACCCAACACAGAATCTTCCAACTCGGGTGCTTGAGGAGGCAACTTGCCCATTTCGTTTGCTCCCACTTTTGTGATAGTGGTTTGAGTAGTGCGTTTACGTGTATTTTTAGTGTTTTCTACCATATTCGGTTAGTAGGTTGTTCGCTGCGATAAAACTGCTCACTTCGTTGTTAAGTACTTGTCTTTCTGCTTGTTCGATGAGTGGCTCCATGCGTTCACTCTTGTAGAAGCCATCCAACAGGGCTTGATTGATGGTCTCATACATCCAATACTTGGATTGCTCTGTGCGATGTTGGTCAAAATATCCGTTGGCGCGAATGAAAGAAATGAAATCTTCTATGTTCTTCCATACATCGGCTACGCCGGTATGCTCCACTGCCGAACAGCAGATAGCATCAGGTTTCCAACCGGATTCCGAGGGGGGAAAGAGAGCCAGTGCATTGCGGAAACTCACGCGCGCCGCGCGCGCGCGCTCTATATTATTACCGTCGCATTTGTTGATAGCGATACCGTCTGCCATTTCCATAATACCACGTTTGATGCCCTGCAACTCATCGCCCGTGCCGGTTACTTGCAGGAGCAGAAAGTAGTCCACCATCGAATGGGCTGCTGTCTCCGATTGCCCAACACCCACCGTCTCCACAAGGATAGTGTCGAATCCGGCGGCTTCGCAGAGAACAATAGTCTCGCGTGTCTTCCGTGCCACACCGCCCAACGAACCTGCCGATGGACTGGGACGGATAAACGCGTTCGCAGCAGCGGAGAGTTCGTTCATACGTGTCTTATCGCCGAGGATACTACCTTTGCTACGCTCGCTCGATGGGTCGATGGCAAGCACGGCAAGGTGTTTGCCTTGTTGGCACAATTCTGTCCCCAATGCCTCGATAAAAGTCGATTTGCCCGCGCCCGGAACACCCGTAATACCCACGCGGATGGAGTTTCCCGAATAGGGCAAACACATTTCAATGACTTTCTGAGCGACGGCTTGGTCCGACAACAGATTGCTCTCAACCAACGTAACCGCCTGACCGAGAATGGATACATCGCCGCGACGAATCCCTTCAAAGTATTCTTCGGCACTCAGAGTTTTTTTCTTGCGATGAAAAGTGGCATACGGATTAACGCTGGGGAGATTTTGTACCCCGGCGTTAACCGTCAAACCTTTGTATTGTTGCTCGTTTTCAGGATGTTGCATAAGTCAATTAACAATTAAATATGCAGGGTGGCGTGTATATAGCGGACAATTCCACAAAGCATATCATTCCTAATTCATCATTCTTAATTCATAATTTATTTCACCGTCCACGTGAGGTTCACTGTGTGGCGCGGGTGGTTCGGGTCGTTGGTAATAACCAAAATCTGGCGTGCATACTTGCCCGGTTCCATAGGCTTTCCGTTCTCCAACGTGTTGATATCCACTTTGATATTCACTGCTTTCGGGCAGGCTTTTACCGACTTCGGTGCGATGCAAACTACGTTCTCGTCTGCGCTATACACACGATGGATAGCCAATGCGTTGGTACCGCTGTTCTTGAGTGTGATATTGGCTTTCAGATGTTTGCCTGCCACCACGGTGCCGAGGTCAAACTGGGTATCCATATCCATAATCGGTGCCTGCTGACGTTGTGCAGGAGTCATAGCCGAGAAATCTTCCACTATATCCGCGCGAAGAGTAATCTTAAAGTCGTCGGTAAGTTGCTTTTGTCCGTTTACTACCACGTATGCATAGAGAGTGTTCGGACCGTAGGTCTTGCAAACTTTTGCATCGAAGATAAACACCAATTTGCCGGTCTGTGTGGCTTTTACAGGACTGAGAGTAACTTGTGAAAGCAGATAATTATCTTGGTCGCGGGTTGCCAATTCCACGGTGATGTCTTGTTGTGTCAGATTAGCATATTCGATTTCGCGGGTTACGCTTTCGCCTTTTTTGATAGTTCCGAAATCAATCGTTTTCGATTTCAGGCTCAGTTCCCCCATTTTTACTGCATATTGGTTGATGGGTTTGGCTGGCTTCGGAATAACCTCTCCTTTTATATACAGGCGTTGGGTAGCCACCGTGGCGTTCGAGGTAACGGTGATAGTCTTTTGGAAACGACCCGGACGGCCATTCGGGTTATAGGTAACGGTGATTTCGCCATTCTGACCTGGCTCAATAGGTTCGCGAGTCCATTTGGGAGTGGTGCAACCGCAACTGGCACGTACATTGCTTAATACAAGAGGTTCCATACCCTCATTCTTGAATTTGAAAACCGTCGTAACGCGACCATCAGCCTCGTTAATCTTGCCAAAATCATGCTCTGTCTTCTCAAATGTAATGACGGGCTGTTGTGCCATCATGGCTACTGCCACCAGAGCCATAGAGAGAGTTGCAAAAATCTTTTTCATAATCACTATTATAGTTTATTTGTTAAATTTGCTTTGTTTTTTTATGTTCCTCCGCCTTAATCATTTTTCTACCCCGCTACTACTTATTTACCGATGTGTGTCGCGATAGGGTTTATAAGTTAAGTATTCGGTGTCTCAATGCGTTTCACCACTTTTATTTCCGATATTTTTCGCAACGCCTGGAACAAATCTTGTAGTTCTTTGCGGTCGTAAACATAGAGTTCAAACTCGCCTCTGAAGATACCGTCGTCGGCTACTGCACGCATTGCGCGGATATTGATGTGGAACTTTTCGGTGATGATAGTCAGCACATTGATAAACACACCAAATTGGTCAATTCCCTGAATTTCAATCGTCTCCACAAACGACTGCACGCGGTGCGTGTTCCATGTGGCGGCGTAGATTCGTTTGCCGTGTGATGATTTCAGAAGTATGGCTTCGTCGCAATCAATCTTGTGGATATACATCTTGCCGTCCTCGCCAAGGTAGCCCAATACCTCATCGCCGGGGATGGGGTGGCAGCAGTCGGCAAGGATATAATCGCGTCCCAAATTCTCATCGGTCAGCACTATCTGGTGCGATTTCGGTGCCGGTTTTTCTGCCTTGGCAGGTTCCGGAAGCAAGGGTTTCTTATCCCTGTCATTTGTGGCAAAAGGATTGATTCGCGCCCAAAAACCTTTCTTCGGAAATATGATTTGTTGTATGTCGTCAAGGCGTATAACTCCCTGACCTATTTGCAGATAGAGTTGGCTTGGGCGGGTGAGTTGGTAGTGATTCAGCATGCGCTGGAGTGCCATATCCTCACTGGCTTTTGCCTCAAGCATATTCCACGCATCGTGAAAAAGTTTGTCTCCGCGTTTGATGTATTGGCGTTCTTCGCGACGGAAATACTCATTCAGACACGATTGTGCCTTGGCGGTTGTTACAAAATCGAGCCAGTTTTCTTGTGGGTGTTGGCTGTTCGAAGTCAGAATCTCCACTTGATCGCCGCCTTTGAGTACATAACTCAGCGGCACTAAGGTGTGATTCACTTTCGCGCCGATACAATGTTCTCCCAATTCGGAGTGGAGTAGGAACGCAAAATCGAGCGCGGTAGCACCCAAAGGCATCGTTTTGATTTCGCCTTTCGGGGTAAAAACAAACACTTCCTGCGCGAACAGGTTGAGTTTGAATGTCCCCAAAAACTCCATTGCGTCTTTTCCGGGGTGTGCCAGAATCTCTTTGATTTCGCAGAGCCACTTGTCCAATTCCGACTCGTCCGATTCTCCCGTCTTGTATTTCCAGTGTGCTGCCAAACCGCGTTCTGCCAATTCGTGCATACGGTCGGTACGAATCTGCACCTCAATCCATTCGCCGTCCTGTCCCATCACGGTTACGTGCAATGCCTCATAACCATTGGCTTTTGGGGTGCTTATCCAATCGCGGATACGCTCGGGGTGCGGGCGATAAATCTCAGTGATAGCCGAGTAAATCATCCAACACTGGTCCTTTTCCGACATCGATTCGTTGGGAGTGAAGACGATACGCACTGCCAACAGGTCGTACACATCTTCAAACGGAATTTGTTGGGTGGTCATCTTCTTCCAGATGGAATAGACCGATTTGATACGCGCTGCGATAGAAAAACGGTAGCCCATCGCCTCCAATTTGGCACGGATAGGCGCGGAGAATGTCTCAAATGTCGCCATTTGCGCGTTTTTGTTCGCCGCCAACTTGCTCTCTATCTCAGCGTATGTATCGGGGTGTTCGTACTTGAAACTCAGGTCCTCCAACTCCGTCTTGATGGGGAATAATCCCAATCGGTGTGCAAGCGGAGCATATATGTATTGTGTCTCGCCGGCAATTTTGTATTGCTTGTCTTTGGGCTGTGCCCCAAGGGTGCGCATATTGTGCAGACGGTCGGCAATCTTAATCAGCACCACGCGAATATCATCGGAAATGGTGAGTAGCAGTTTGCGGAAGTTCTCCGCCTGCTCGCTGGCTTGCGTACCGAATACACCGCCCGAAATCTTGGTCAGACCATCTACAATCTGAGCAATCTTGTCCCCAAATAGGTTGCGAATATCGTCAATGGTATAGTCGGTATCTTCTACGACATCGTGGAGCAAGGCACTGCATATACTGGTGCTTCCCAGCCCAATCTCGCGCACGCAGATACGTGCCACCGTCAGCGGGTGCATGATATAGGGCTCACCGCTCAAACGGCGGACACCTTGATGTGCCTGCTTAGCAAAATGAAAAGCGTGTGTGATGAGTTCTATTTTCTGGCGGTGTATTGTATGGGCGTAATCGTCCAGCAGCGCGTCGAACTCGCGTTGTATCATTTGCTCTTCTTCCTGTGTAAATTCGCTTTTTGTCATTGTACTGAAAAAGGTTCGCAAAATTACTAAAACTATTTCATATATGCAAGTTCGCGTGTGCTTTTTAATAAATAAGATGTTCGCGCGCGCGAAAACGTGTCGAATAGACCGACGGCACTTGGTAATTCAAAAAAAACATTGTATCTTTGCACCAAATTCAGGCAGTATGTCTAAAAAAATACTACTCTATATCGTTTTTGTGCTACTTGGCGTTCTGCCGGTGGTGGCAAAGCAGGTGCCTGCCAAGCCTTTTACTGTGGTGATTGACGCAGGGCATGGTGGAAAGGATCCGGGCGCGATAGGCAAGATTGCGGTGGAGAAAGACCTCAACTTAAGCGTTGCATTGCTCACGGGCAAGATGATTCAGGAGCAATTCCCCGATGTGAAAGTCGTTTATACACGCCAAACCGATGTCTTCCTCCCTTTGCAGAAGCGGGCTGACATCGTTAATAGCAACAATGCCGACCTATTCATCTGTATCCACACCAACTCTTCCGAGTCGAAAACCGCAGAGGGCGTTGAGACATTTATCCTCGGTACGGAGAAGATGGATAAGAACCTCGATGTGGCAATGCGCGAGAACTCGGTTATCAAGTTGGAGGCAGACTATCAGACTGCTTATCAGGGCTTTGACCCCAATTCCATTGATTCGTATATCATGTTCGAACTGATGCAAAACGCCTATATGGACCAGTCGCTGCAGTTCGCAACCTATGTGCAGCGCCAGTTCGTTGAGAACCTCCACCGCGCGGAACGTGGAGTGCGTCAAGCGGCGTTTTGGGTGTTGCTCAAGTCGGCATGTCCGAGTATCTTGTTGGAGATGGGATTCATATCCAACCCCGCTGAGGAAAAATACCTCGTTTCCGAACAGGGGCAGCGCGATATGGCGCAATCGTTATGCAATGCGTTTGCGCAGTTTACACGTCGTACATGGTCGGTGTCTAAGACTTTGGTAGATACGGTTTCGGTTGATAATCAGCCGGTTGTATCGCAGGATGCCCCCCCAACAACCCCTATGGAATCTTCTTCTGTACAGCCGGCGCAGACCGAGAAAAAGACGGTTTACGCCATTCAAGTTTTGGCGTCGCGCACGCCCATCCCCGATAAAGACGCCCGTTTCCATGGCTTGAAATGTCAATGTTTGGAGGTCAATGGGCTGTACAAGTATTATTATGGAGAATCGCCTGATAGAGAGGAAGTTGTACGTACACAAAAAGAGATTCGCAAACACTTCCCCGATTGTTGGATTATCAAATTGGAAAAATGATAAACCCTTCGTCAGACGGAATTGGAATAGTTTTTGATAGTGTTAGTAGTCCCTTGATTGCCGAAATTTTGTGCAAGTCAGGAACGTGATGTATAATTGAAAATAGATAGGAGTATGAAATACGCTCGTGAAATCAAAGTCGGTGTATTGGCCGTCGTTTGTATATTTCTTTTGTTTTTTGGCTTCAATTTCTTAAAAGGAGTCAATATCTTTTCCTCAATGTATGCATTCCATGGTGTGTACGACAATATCCATGGTTTGGAGGAACAAGCCCCTGTGATGATACGCGGATATAAGGTCGGACAGGTGGACAAAATCCACTACGATTTCACAAAAGATAGTGCTTTCACTATCGATATTTCTATCAGCCGCAACATCAATTTGCCGCACGGAACGCAGATGGCGCTTGTTACGGACGGATTGCTCGGAGGTATGGCTATCGAATTGCAATTGCCTGCTAATCAGGGGGAAACAATGTACAAATCAGGCGAAACGTTACCCACGTGCTATGTCCCCGGATTGGTCGAGGATTTGCAAGCGAACTTGTTGGCATCGCTTGGAAATACCGTCAACGGAATCGACTCGTTGGTGAAGCAACTCAATAGTCAGTTAGACAACAACCATTTGGCAAATACGTTATCCAATGTGGATAATATCTCGTCCGACCTGACTATCGTTTCGCGCGATTTCAAAGGACTGATGGCAAATAAAGTACCACGGATTGTGGACAACGCAGATAGTACGATTTGTAATATCAAGCAAATTGCCTCCGACCTTAATAATGCCGATGTAGCAGCCACTATGGCGCGTGTGGATTCGGCTGTAAATCAAGTGAATACCACATTAGCAGACATCAATTCGGACAAGGGTACATTGGGTCTTTTGTTGCATGATAAGTCTCTTTATTTGAACATTGATGCCACGGTTGTTTCGGCAGATTCTCTCCTTACCGACCTCAAAGCAAATCCCAAACGTTACGTCCATTTCTCCCTCTTCGGCCAAAAAGATAAAAAGTCCAAAAAAAATAAGAAATAAGAGATAAGAAGTAAGAAATAAAATAGAAGTAAACAATATCAATAGTTCGTAAAAAATCGTTAAAAATTAACTTTACAAAATAGCTACGCGGTAGTCTTCAGTCCGTAAAGCAATAGTTCTTTGAAATAGTGTTCTTTTTGCACTTGATTTTTGTTTATGTTCGGCATTTTTCCGAACGTGAATAAAAATCGTTCAATCATTATTGCATTGTGAAACAGCAATTTAGCAGTTGAGATTTTGTTTCTTGCAGAACGCCTTTGCAACATTGATTGCAGCCAATGAGAGGTTGAAAGCAAAGTCCATTGCCTGTTCATCACGTGATTGGCAATGGCATAACCCTGTAA
>JBNMHB010000037.1:0-19221 GCA_050872525.1 Bacteroidales bacterium
GCACTGCCAGCATCAATAGCCGCCTTGAACGGCGGGAGATAGACCTCACGGAGTTGCACCTCGGGAATCCAAGTGGTGTTATAATCGCGTCCGCCTTCAGACGCGCCATAGCCTGCGAAATGCTTGACACAGGCAGCAAGGTTGATAGTCCCCTTGCCGGTGGAAGGATTATAATCTTTTCCCTGATAACCGCGGACGCAGGCGGCGCCCATAACGGAAGTGAGGTAAGTATCCTCGCCATAGCCCTCTGCTATACGCCCCCAACGCGGGTCTCTCGCCACATCAACCATCGGGGAGAAAGTCCAACGCAACCCTGCCTGCACAGCCTCTTGCGCAGTCAGACGAGCAGCGTCTTCCACCAAAGCGGGGTCGAAAGTAGCCGCCTGACCGAGCGGGATAGGAAAGATAGTACGAAAACCATGAATAATATCACGACCGAAGACCATAGGAATCCCCAGCCGCGTCTCCTCGACAGCGATACGCTGGTAGTGGTTCGCCTCCGCACCGACACTATTAAGCATAGAGCCTGCGCCGTTGCGCACCTGATTCTCCAAGTCCTCACTATACCAACCACCACAAACCTGCGTCATCTGACCAATCTTCTCATCGAGAGTCATCTTCGCGAGCAGTATGTCTATCTTTTGTTCGGTGGGGTCTTGCTTTTGGCAACTTGCCAGCAACAGGACAAAGCATAACGGACAAAGAAGAAAGAACCAATAGGTGTTTGTTCGTGTTTTCATACTTCTGTTTTTATAGTTTAACGGTTACGATTACTTGTTTGATTTGCTTGTCGCGAGAGAAGATGTGGCGAGAGAGGGTACGGGAAAGACACAAGGACTCAATATGCAAAGAGTCTTGCATTTCAACCTCAATGCCCTCGGTTTCACCAAGACGATAGATGAAGGGCGTTTGACAATACGTGAAACGCAGTTCGCCATTGAGAAACTCCTCAGGACGGAGCATACCGGTCTGAATATGTATCTCGCCATCGACAACATGGAGACCGAGCAGAAAGAAACGGGAGATGATATCCTCTTTCACTTGTCCTGTCATACCGGGTTGCTGGCACCCCATCATTGCGGGTGTATGCGAATACGCGTCGAAGGGGAAAGAGCCGTATTCGGCAGGGGACTTGTGGGCACCGATACCCTCTTGCACAGCGGCGTAGTGGGCTTTAAGACGGGCGACAGTAGCCGCGTCGGCGCAGGTATCCAACGCATTTTGTATATTCTCACCGATAGCCACAAGGAGTTTGCTGACCATGTGCCAATAGATACAGCCCAAGCCCTCGTATTTGTAGAATGTGCCGGAACGCCCTGTGAACGCATGGTGGTTGAACATTCTCTCGTAAATGTCAAGCAGTTGCTGACGCTCCTCCGCGCTGACGGTTTCCGACGAGGCATCGATAGCACGTATCAGGAAATCGGCATTGTTGAAGCCTGCGTTGAAGTGCACCCCACCCTCGCAATCCTCAACAAGGATGTCGGTGGCGTGGTCGGAAAGGAGTCGCTGAACCACAGGTAAGGTCAGGGTATCCTTAGGGAGATTGTTCTTCTCCAAGAACGACGGGCGACGCCGATTGGGATACAACATATAACTGCGCTGGTCCTCACGATAGAGCGCCGACCGACGCATAGCATCCAACAGGTCTGCCGCCTCGGCAGGCGAGAGAACACCCGCAGAGAGAACTGCCACCTGCCCCTCGAGCATCTCGTAGAGGTGAGTTATGCGAACAGTTGAAAGTTGAGAGTTGAAAGATATAAGATTGTAGGCGTGGTACAAGCCGTCAGGGCGGCGGTTGGCAGCGATGGACTCATCGATATAGGTCTGCACCTTGGCGAGGAATTGCAGGAGCAGGTCGGTAGTCAACTCTACTTTTTCGCCCGAATGACCTGCATAGACAGCGTTGCGGTAGGTCTCGCCTGCGCGCCCGACCGTGTCGATAAAAGTACGTCGAGTCTCGTCGGTGAAAGTGATTGCACCATTGCGGCACTCTGCATCGTGAGCAGCGAAAGCACTCAACACATCGCGCAAGAAAACAACCACCTCTTTGGACAAAGCATACGAGGCGTCCACACCCGCGTACAGTTTCTCCAGAAAAGAGACAAAACGACGGATATAGCAGAGCGTAACCATAGAGGTGCCATAGCCGACGAGTGCATTATTGGCGTCGTTCCATTCGGGTCGAAGAGTATTCATCCAAACACCCGCCTCGGGGATGAAGTTGCTCAGTTTGGTAAGCAGAGTAACGAGGATTTTCTCGGTGAAAGTAACGAGAAGCGGCTGATTATGCTTATCCAGCACCAAACGTGCGTCCTGTCCGTAAGCAGGCAGGAGAGCAAGAATATGCTTGTGAAGGTCATCATCGAAACAAATAGAGTCCTTGGGATTGCGGACTATCTCGTCGTAAGAGCGGAAGCGATACGGCACATTGGCAAAAGCGAACTCACGGTTGCCGAGCATACCACGCAACGCCTCCGGGTCGTGGGAGAAACTCAACTCCAACAGACGGCAGAGGTAAATGATTTGATGGTCACCCCAATAGCCGATATTCGACCACGGGTTCTCGGGCTCGATAACCTCCCAGTCGATACCCTCGGATGTAACTTTGTAGGGGTTGTAGCCATCAATGGTGGTGGCATTGAGGAACTTAGCGATAATACCATTGACGTAATCCGGGTACGAGAGCGAAAGTGCTTCCCAGTTCTGGAAGATGTCGCGCCAGTTGCCCTGATAGGATATGAGTCGCTTGCCGTCTTGGTCATTGACTCGAATATCAAACATATTCCAAGGGCGACTCGGGTCTCCGTGCCGGCGAGAGAAAGTCAGCGGCAAGTACTCCATAAACAGGCGGTGCAACTGGTGGTCCTGCTGGGCAAGTACCAGTTCCTCAAGACGGCTGTAAGCAATATGCTCGGGCAGCCCGTTGAGGAAACCACGGTATTGGTCAGCCAGAGCATGATTGAAGGTAGCGATGTGCTTGGCAAAGGCAGCACCATCAATCATATAGTTGTCGCAATAGAAACCTCCACGCATCGTATTGAAGAGCGTGTTGGCGAAATGGCGTGCCATCCCCGCCTCATCGGCGGTGGTTTGGATACCATCGTTCTGCCCAACGACAGCACGAAGTGTATCGGTGGCTTTGGCAATAGCGGTCTCCACCTGTGCGATAGCGTCCGGCTGCTGCATAAAACGCAGACTATTATGCACCTGTGCGGCGTCCTGCATCACATCGCAGATACTGTACCACGTATGGGATTCGCCGGCATTGAGCGTTTGTCCGATATGGGCAAAGACAGCCCCCCTGACACCTTTCGACTCTGGTTCGGCTACTATGGTTTCGCCCTTGCGGAAAGCGTCCAATTGGCAAGAAGAAGTCAGATATTCCGCATCGGGTAGTCCTAATGTATATACCGTATTGCAACGCAGTGATTCACTCGGTTCGGCTCTGTCCACCAGGATTGCCTCCATACGGAACAAGACCATCGCCGTGTTTTCCACCTGTTCGGTTTTCTTGTAGGCATCGACCAGCGTAGAGAACACATTTTGCGTCTTCTGCTCCACTCCGGATGGCATCACGTTCTGCAAACCATCCACCATCTCCACCACTATGGCGTGGTCGGTGTCATTCTTGAGCATCGCACGGCGCACCCAACCGAAACGGTCGGCGGCTGTCCACTCATAGGAGAAGGTCAGTCCGAGATCGAAGTTTCTCTCGATAAAGAGCAACTTATTGCCCGTAACCGACTTGGCAATGCTGCGCTGTATATTATATAGCCCCATATAGCGGTCGGAGAAGGGCTCCCATACTATAGTTGAGAGTTGAGAGTTGAAAGTTGAAAGAAGTGGCGAGTTTGAAGTAGAGAGTATTCTGATGAGGGTTTTAGCACCCGTGTGCTCATAGTTCTCGGTAACTTTGTCGTCGGTATAGTAAGGGAAAAGTACCTGCTCGGGGTTGCGGCGACCGCAAGTAAGACCGCCCGTGGAGGAAATATACATCCAGAGGTCGGTATCACTCGCCAGACTGATAAAGAATGGTTGCATCTGATTGTAGTTCTCTATCAGGTAGAACTTTTCTCCATTGATAGTCAGGTAGCGTCCTGCTACATTCGTATTTTCTGTTGCGTTCATTGCTATATTTTGTTTAGTGTCCTATGCCGCTGAGCGGCAAGAGAAATAAAAGAAATTAAGCCGAATTTGTTTATTCCGCGGGCGGGGTACCCGCGTCCTCTCGGTATTCTCTCGGGAATCACATATGAATCACATATGAATCACCTATGAATATCCTATTGTTGTTAGCACGATGGTATTACTCTGCGGCACGTCTTTCCTCCAACTCCTTTTTCATAAGGGAAAGGGTCGGTTTGTCGATATTGTAGAAAGCGAGTAGGATTGCACACGAAGCATAGAGGACGCCGGGGACAATACCAAAGAGGACGCGGATAGCAGACATAATCTCGGGAACGGCTTGTATCTCGGAGGTAGTCATGGTAGCGGGGTCAAAGCCCACGTGGCTCATAATAGCCCCCAGTATAGCCGCACCAATAGACCAGCCTATTTTCTGCGCAAAGACCGCCGCAGAGAGGCAAAGCCCCGTGGTACGGCGCCGGAACTTCCAATCGCCATAGTCGGCAGCATCGGCAAGCATTGTCCAAAGGAGCGAAATGGCGGGGGCATAGGAGATTTTTGCGAGGCAGTTGAAGACATTGATCAGCACGAAATTGGTGCCCGCAAAAAAGAGCATACAGAAAAAGAACCCCGACAAGATCGAACAGACGATATAGAGATTACGACCGCCATAGCGTGCGACGAGGGGTTTGGTAAACGGAATGGCAATAATAAGAGCAACCGTACCCAAGATATTGAATAACTGGCTCTTAGACTCGGCATCGCAGAAATACTTGAAGTAGTAGGTGGCAGAGATATTCTGGATAGCAAACATAATAAAGGAAACGATTCCTACCAGTGTCAGTACCACCCAAGGACGATTCTGGAAAAGCGACCCGAAATCGCGGAAGAGATTGGTATCCTGCTTGGCAGCCGGTGCAACACGCTCACGAGTGGAAAAGAACGTGATGAGCAACAGCACCACGCTAATCAGACCAAAGATTGCCACCAAATAGCGGAAACCGTACTGATAGGCACTGCTGACCAAAGCGGCATTGTCGGCGGATGTCTCGGCAAAGAGTTTGCGCGCCTCATCGTTAGCCATAGTGGAGTAGTCGATTCCGGAAACACACATTGTACCGAGATAATAAACGCCATAAAGTGCGATACCCGAGACGATGAGTTGCCCGATGTTAGCAGCCACGAAACGATAGGAGTTGAGTCCCGCCCGCTCAATAGAGTCGTTGGTCATCACTGCCCCCAAAGAGGAATAGGGGATATTGACGATGGCATATATGACGCGCAGCATAACAAAGGTAATCAACACATAGGCTATCTGCGCATTGCCCGTGAGCGACGGTCCCCAGAAAGCGAGGAGGGCGCAGAGCGCAAAGGGAATAGCACCAAAGAGAATGAATGGTCGGAATTTGCCCCAACGCGTGTTGGTGCGGTCCGCCCAGATTCCCACGACAGGGTCCATCACGGCGTCCATAATCGTACCGAGAATAGCGATGGTGGTAGCCCAACCGATACTGATACCTGCGACATCGGTGTAGTAGAAAATCAACCAAAAATTGACCATATCCCATACAAAATGGGAGGCAGTATCACCGAGACTATATCCTAACTTTTCTTTGACGCTGAGTTTCATTTTCAGGGGGATTTAGATGTTCTATAAATTATAGTAAAATAATAGGATGTTTTAGGGGTTATTTGTTTTCTTTATAGACACGTATGTAGTCCACATACATCTTGACGGGGGTGCCATCGGCAGGGAGAGCCGTGATTTGCCGGAAATTGGGGTCATCCGCCGTTACCACTTCGGGGTACTTGGGCGTAGTGGGCAGTCCCGGGAAGAAACCGCCTACGGCGAGGTTCAGCACGAGGTAAAACGGTTTGTTGAAATAATGCCCCGGTTTATTGATTTCTTTGTTACGGAGCGACAGGGCGAAATATGGTGCAACATCGGGGTATATGTCCCGGTCGAGATACATCGCCAGACTATCCTCTGTCCAGATGACGGTGAAGAGGTGGAAACTGCCCTGCACGGGGTATGGTGCTTCGCAGACACCTGCTTCGTTGGGGTATTTGCCGTTGTTGAACGCCTCTCCCCAATGGGCAGCACCATTGAAATAACGGTCCTGAATCCCCTTGTCGATACCTGTCTTATGCCCCATCTCGACGATGTCGATTTCGCCACAACGCGGCCAGACACAGCGTCCTTCGCGTGCGAGTTGTTCCGCCTTGGCATCCACGTCATCGTTGTTGCCGAGGTCGGTAGCGAGGTCGTTGCCAAGCATCCAGAAAGCAGGCCACAGGCCATCGGCGGTGTAGGGGAATGCGATACGCGCTTCAATCTTGCCGTATTGGACAGTGACCTTGTCCTGCGTATTGAGACGTGCCGATGTGGCAGGACGATTGCCATAGTCCTCGCGCTTGGCGTTCAGCACCAGACAGGACTCGCCCGTAACAGGGTGGTTCTCTATCGACACATTGCGCGGGGTGTAGTACTGCATCTCGGCATTGCCGCCACCACGGGCGTTGTCATCGATATTCCAATATGCCGTATTGATGGTATCGGCATCGAAATTGTCTTCCCAAACGAGGGTGTAAGCCGAATTGGATTGGCATGAAACCATACCAACAAGAGTTGTCAAAAGCAATATGCGCAATTTACGAAAAAACATTTGTTGTATCATTTATTTTCCAAAAGTTGATATAGAAAAGATTATTTTTTGATGATCTCTCCGGTAACGGAATACAGAGTTTCTCCTACAAGAATATACAACCTGCCATTATACAGAATCTTGCGTGCCGAAACAGCGTCTGAGGCAATTTCCAAGCCGGTAGCCCCATTCGTTACGACATAGTCGATATACGGTGTGTGGGTATCGCCACCGGCATACATCCACTTACACGCAACAGATAATTTTTGCCCTTCTGTGCAGTTGGTGAAAGTAATGGTGTTCTTATTCACATCCTCCTTGAAACCATTGCTATTATCCCAAATAACGGGTACCAATCCAACGAACTTGCTTGCATTCAGCACAGAGAAAGTATAGGTAACATCCATACCATTCTGCGTAATCCGACAAGCGTAGTCGAGTCCTTGTTTGGTAGTACCGGTCTGTTCGCCCACCGGCATCTCCTCCGGTTGGTCCGGTTGCCCCGGTTCCGGCTCAGGCAGAACCGCTCCGCCCGGATTCTCTGCGAAACCACCAATGGTTACCACCAACCGCTCAGGGTGGCTTGTAGCACAAGTAGAGGACTGGTCGAATGTATCATCGTAGCAGAAAGCATACGTATATCCCTCATGACTACGAGCCGCATCGTGGAAGAATGCCACATACTTATTCCATGTATTGCGCGTAAAAAACGAAGCACGCTCCCCCCAATCCTGGAGTTCGTTGTCCGCCTTGTTCAGGTCAATCATACCGCGGTTGATTGCCCCACAGAACTGTGCCTGGGTAGCCTTGTCCTCCTCATTGCCTGTAGCAAAAGCACCTGCGCCTTCGATTACATCCACAGTGGAAGGTTTACCTACCCTACCTATACGCGCCGGATTACCCTCAAAATGCATCACGAACTCACCATTCTCGACACGGCCATACCACGTACCACGCTCACCCAAGTTGCAACGAAGCGTCTTGCCGGTAAAAGCAGACCAAATCTGATTGATATAATTATCAAACTCATTGCTCTGTTTAACGGTTGCCACCTTGGAAGGTTGCATAATAATCGGACCAAGGTTGTCTTTGGTAATACGACTGATTTTGCAATTGTTGTAGATAGTACCGCCAAACTCCCGATCCCAATCGGCTATTGTAGCCGCATACGACTTCAAGTCGCCGCGTCTCATGTGCGCATTGTTGGCACCCGCAGCCACATTGCCATAGAGGTCAATTCCCATTGGATACTGGAAAGCATCCACACGCGTAGTGTTCACAAACATCACATCGTTGTTGTCGTAGGAAAATTCCACGATCTCCCAACGAAGGTCTGCATTCGGGTCATTCGGGTTATTGAGGTCGGCACCGGCATATCCGTTGTTGAAAGCATGCAGGTACATCGGGCTACGGAAACCGATAAACATACGGCATGCCATCGAACGGTCGATATAGACCGTGTTGCCCGGAATCTGATCCAAAGTAACGAAAATATTGGCATATCCCCAGTCGCCATCCACCTTATGCAGAGTATTAACCGACTCATTCAGGTCCGCCAATGTAACACCAGAGGCACTATTGCTTCGCAAATTGTAATAGATATCCGAGCCGTCCAGACGTTTACCTATAATACCTATGTATATATCGGTATCATCATACTGGCTATTGTTGGTAATCTGCATAGGGAAGATAGCATACACCTGCAGGTAAGCCACCAAAGCAATCAAGATTGCAGAAAACTTTTTCATATTCGTTACAATAATTAGTTTACTTCTTCAAAAACAGTCGGTTATGCTATCGATTTATTGAATTCTCTCACCCATTATGGTGTAGTATTGTCCGTCACGCTCAATCACAAGAACGCCATTGTGTATCCTTTTGCGTGCCTTTCCGTCCTCATCAGACACACTCTCCAAACCTGTTGAGTTACCCTCGACAGGATCGCTTGGCATAGCAGAATAGAACAACTCTCCCGCATCGCCGCGCTGATAGATACGTACATAATCCACATACATCGAGCGCGGTCCATTCTGCAAGGCTGTAACCCCATTGATATCGTAGATACCGGGGAAACTACCGCCGACAGCCAAGTTAAAGATGATGAAGTTAGCCTTGTGGAAATACTTACCTGTAGCATTATCCTCATTGCTGACAGGAATATCTATCACGTAGTACGGCTGCGCATCAGGATACTTATCCAAGTCAACATACATGGACACCCTCTCTGCATTCCAGATACATGTGAAAGTATGGAAACCATCCTCCACCGAATAGGAATTGGTGATAGCGTTGGCATGCTGATAATGCGCATTCCAACGAGGTCCCCAATGACTTGCACCGTTGAAATAACGGTCCTGTGTACCACTATTGATACCATTCTGATGTCCTAGTTCAACAATATCGGTCTCGCCACAAGCCGGCCAACCTACCTCGTTGAAATCGTTGCCCATAAGCCAGAAAGCAGGCCATAGCCCGTTGGCAGTATTAGGGAACCAGATACGTGCCTCTATCTTACCATACTTGAAATAGGTTTTGCCCAACGAATTCACACGCCCCGAGGTGCAGGTTTTTCCCAAGTAATTCTCCTTGGTGGCAGTGAGAATAAGACAATGCTTCCCCGTAGCGGGTTCCACACCGAGGCGGACACCTTTCTCGCAGTAGTATTGCAACTCGTTGTTGCCGCCACCATCACCGTTCACCTCGATATTCCATGCGGCGGAATTAAGCGACGACTGGGTAAAGTCGGCATTCCATACCAAGGTATAGCCGTCCACAACAGGTTGATCCGGTTGTGCCGCTCCCGAAACCTCTTGCAATGTGATATTGTTTACACGTATGACATCTCCTCCGGCGGCATAGCCAAAGTCGAAAACGATGATACCATTGCCTACTGCCCCCCCCTGAAAAGCAGGATTTGTGACAGTATTATTGCCCGCCTTGAGAGTATGATTTGACACATCAGATAAAGGTGAGTCATCAAACAATTTAACGGTTACCAGACTGATATCGTGTGAAGCGTTCATATTGCAAGAGAACGTATAAGTCTTGCCATTATTCAATACAATGCCATTGGTTTTGAGTTTCACCTGACATTGCCAACGCTCGCTGCATTGGCCCGGTACCGTCAGCACCAACTCGCCATTCTGCCATGTGGCAAAACTCTTTTGTACATCGCCGGTCCACCCCGGCATAGACCAACACTCCATAGTGGTAGTTGCCGCATTAAACAAATTAATTGCTTCGTTCTTTTCCAACTGATAATCGGCAGATGTATTTGCGTTGAGAACCAACGCAAATACAAATCCGACACTAACCAACAAAACCTTTTTCATATCTAATTTTTCAATTCTTGCAGATTTATTACTCCTTTCAGCATTTCGAGGCGCACCGTATGCCTACCTTTGCCGCACCGGACACCGGTATTCAGCGTACTCCATGCTTGCATATCCGCCGTTTTCGGCACATCCACTATGGCTTGTGCGACATCGTCCACATAGACACAGATCTGACTGCTCGCAATCGTAGCATAAGTCAGTTGCAACGGTTCCTCCGAAGTACTCCGCACCTGGTAGTCCACCCACATTCCTGACTGCAAACCTTGTATATAAGGGGTCTTTTCCTCCGATACCCGCAATGCTATTGTATTATTGCTCAATGCCACGTACTGATGTGCTCCGATACCGTTCTCCAAGGGCAACCATGCCTGTTTGTCAAAAGACGAGAATGAAGTATATAGCACTCCCAAGTCCGTCAGTTCAACCGGCGATGTATGAGTCAGCAACTGCATATAAGGGGCTTTGTCCACGGGGGAGGAGGTACGAGGCATAAACCATGCATAACGCTCCACCAACGGTTCCTGCTCCAAATAGTTCAGCACCGTACACATATAGTCCATCTGGCTCTCTACGCTCCCAGGCACCGGGTCCCAGGCACAAAACTCCGTTAGCCAAACGGGTTTGCCGTATTTGCGGAACATCTCGATGTAGTTCCTTACTGCCGAAGGCGAGGACATATAGCAATGTACAGCAATAGCGCATACATCGTCTAACGATACAGAGGGTTGTGCAAAGAACTCGTCAAGCCACTTCACCGGGTCACTATACCCCGCCAATGTGCCGTAGTTCATTGCAGGAGACACCAATTGTAGTCCCAGTTTCTTTGCCAACGCCACAACTTCGCCCCAATGCGCAGCCGCCTCGGCGGGAGTCATATTGCATTGGTCTTTCAAGTTGGGTTCGTTGAAACCAAGCAAATACTTCGTTTTAGGGTGCGCCTGTACATATTGACGAATAGCGTCAGCATTGTAGGTATTGTTCCACGCCATCGGACAGAAGTCCATATCATTGCTATCGAACCATAATGCCGCTTGTGCGCTTTGGGTATTGCCCCAGTTGTACGCCCACGAACAGGACGGCGACAATGGTGGAAGGTCTTCCGCTTGTTTGAAATCAAACGACACACCTCGTTTTGCACTCTTGCGCATCTCTGAATGGAGTTCCGAGTCGGGCGGACATACGCACACGCACCCGCTCAATAGTGCACAGATCGCACCAATCACCACACTATGCCGACCTGCTCTGAACATATTATTCTATCTCTTCACGTTGGTAAACGCGTACCCAATCCACGTACATTATTCGTTTCTCATTGAAAATGGCATCATCCACCGTTCCACCCATATTGCCACCTATCGCTAAATTGAAGATAATGTAAAAAGGTCTATTAAACGGCCATGCCTTGGCATTGTCGATATCATTCTCCCACACTGTTGCGTACTCAACATTATCCACAAAAAAACGCATACAATCTTTGCCACCCTCCTCTTCCTGACACCATTCTATGCCATAGATATGAAAATCATCCGCCAAACTGGTGTCAAAGAAATGTGTGCTTGCCCAGTTATTACCTCGCATACCATTCTTCAAATCAGTATGCAAAGCAAAAGAAGCGCGGGAGGGTTGCGCACCTATATGCTCAATAATATCTATTTCACCACACTTAGGCCACCCTCCCTGGTTTCCCAACATCCAAAATGCAGGCCATGTTCCTTTGCCACCGGGGAATTTAATGCGAGATTCTATTTTTCCATAGACAAACGTTTTCTTGTCCTTTGAATGGATACGCGCCGAAGTGTACTCACGCGTTTCGTATTTTTCTTTAAGTGCCTCTATCTCCAAACAACCATTCTGTACGCGGATATTCTCGGGACGTTTGGTATAATATTGCAACTCTTGGTTTCCCCAACCGCCACCACCGGTGTTGTAATTCCAAATACTCTCATCTAAAGATATGCCATTGAACTCGTCCGACCAAACCAATTGATAGTTTCCCCACTTATGTTCAACAGCTACAACGGCAGCCACTTCCTCAAGGTTTGTTTTGAGTGTAATAATAGCATTTCCACTTTTAAGCGCAGTAACCAACCCATCGCCCGACACCGTAACAACACTCTCGTCACTTGAGGTCCAACTAAGAGGCAGTTCATACGCATTGCCATATTGGAAACGAAACGTATCTCCTTTTTTGAGGGACACCAAAGTAGGTGTAATGCGCAATGTTGCTCCATCTGTACCACTGACAAAAACATGACAATTAACTTCCGTTTTACCAGAGCGGGCCACAATGGTAGAAGCACCGATAGCCTTGGCAGTAACGACTCCATGAAACACTGTTGCCACCGAATCGTTTGACGATGTCCATTCCACATCAGTTGCATTGCCAATCACACTAATTGTCTGCATATCCCCCACTTTGAGAGACAAAGTAGTATGATCCAAAGCAAAATCAGGCTCCTGTTGGCAAGCCATCATCACAGCACAAAGTGCAAATAGAATAAATAGTTTGTTGTGCATAGTCTGTCAGTTTCGCGTTAGAGCCATAAGGAGGGTATCAGCCTCCTTATAGCAAAAGAATGTAATACACTATTACTTTTTGTAGAAATAAACAGCGTCCAAATTGAGTTGTGCACCAACCACACCTTCGGTCAGGGCGACAAATACATTTACACCTGCTTCACACTTGACACTTGCCAATGCGGCAGCGAACTTCGACATAGGGATGTCAAATTCCTGCCACATTCCATCGCGCGTAAAATCACTATAAACAGGACCATCGTAAACCGATTTGCTACCAAGTACAAATTTCCCTCCATTCTCAGCACCGAAGCAATAGAAGCAGTGAGCATAATTGTCAGTCGATTTGATAGCCAAGTGCAAATAGTAATCGTCCGGATTAGCCACGATAGCAGCACGTAAAGTTTCGGCAGGTTCCCAATCGGTACCATCTGCAGTCAAGCAAAAGCCACAGCCCGACCAATCTAAGGCAACCGTCATTGCCAAATAACCTTCACCGCCATAGAAACCACGACCGGTAGGATTAGTATTTGCAACGTACGTCTTGTCCCAAACATAGAAGAACTTGGTTTGCTCATTAGGTGCAAACGATGCTACGATTTTTGACTCATTGGCGGTAGCCGTAGCCTCGTCCAAAACAATCGGCCAAATTTGGCTACCTTTAACTTCAGCAGCAGTAGTTCCACCACCGCCTTGGCCTTCTTTAGTAACTTTCACTACACAGGTCTTCGTTGTACCTTTTGCTGTAGCAGAAATGATTGCTGTACCTTCTGCCACTGCGGTTACCATACCTTTGTCCACGGTAGCCACTTTCTCGTCCGATGTGCTCCATGTCTCAACCGTTACATTTGCCACCAACTGATGGGTCTCACCCACTTTCATGCTAATAGACGTCTCTGTCAATTCCAACGACTTATTGTCGTCATTTTTGTCTTTGCAGGATGAGAATCCTACTAATGCCAATGCTGCCATAGCAGCCGCAAAAAATTTGTTCGCTTTCATACAATGAAAAAATTTAATGGTTAATTATTGTTATATATTTTTCTCTTTTTTGCTCGTAAAAGGTTCGTGTCAAACAGCATAGGATAAGCATAGGATAAGCAACCCTTACGCTACCTTTGACCTACTCACCAACATTCACCCTTATTAACATTTGCATCAATACCCGGGGTTCTGTTTCATCTCGGTCGGATTCAACTGAATCTCCTCCTGCGGAATAGGGAATATCTCATGTTTGCCTTTCACAAATGCTTGAATATGCGATTGAGCCTCCGGCGTTTCGGTCGTGGCATAAGCGTCCATGTGCTCTTTCAGACCGTTGCCATCCACACCCTGCCAACGCACGAGGTCGAACCAACGGTGTCCCTCCATTGCCAATTCCATACGACGCTCATGACGCAAGCATTGCTCTACAGTGGGAGAGGTTATTTCGACACCATTGATTTTGATGCTATACGTACCTACTTCACCAAGTCCTACACGATCACGCACCTTGTTTATATAGGTCTTTGCCGTTGCCTCATCACCGGCACCCAAGCAAGCCTCGGCATACATCAGCAACACATCGGCGTAACGAATCTGACGATTATTGAGCGGACCACGACTGGCATGAATGCCCCATTGTCCCCAACCGGCACCCGTAACGGCAGTATCACGATACATAGCGTACTTGTTATTCAAGTAAGGCGAACCCAAATATTTTTCTTGCTTAGGAGTCTCTATCAACGAATCCGCAGGGTTCAGTATTGCCACATCACGACGAATGGAATCGGCTGTTTCAAACTCGTTGTACAAGTTCTTTGTCGGCTTGTCAAAGCCCCAACCGCCACCGATACGGGAAGAACGGGAACGCATCAATATCTGCGTAAACGAACCGCTGGTGTGCCCAAAGTTGATCGGGTCTTTCCCATCGCCGTAGTCTCCCCACTCTTCTTCCGCATATTGGATTTCAAATACCGACTCTTGTCCGTTCTCACCTGCAAGAGTAAAATTGTCTTCATATTTGGGACACAGAGTGTATTCCCCCGATGATATGATAGAATCGCCCCACGCTTTTGCGTCCGCATAGCAATCGGCTTGCGCCTTGTTCACTTGGCTGCTCCAATAAGGCGATGCCATATAGAGATTGGTCTTCAGCAACATGGCTTGTGCCGCACCTTTGGTAGCACGCCCCAAGTCTTTATCTCCCAACCGGCTACGCACCCATAAGTACTTGTTTGCCATTTCCAAATCCGAGAGTATCTGTGTATAGACAGCATCCACGGACGCACGCGGTTGCCCCCAACGCGCCGCATCGTCAATCACATCGGTTACCAACGGCACACCCGCATATACACGCACCAAACGGAAATAGTAATAGGCACGCAGATAATAGGCTTCGCCCAACAGACGCTCTTTCATGCTCTGCGTGAAGTCCTTGTCTGTTCCGACCTCCATATTGGAGATGTACTGAATAGCCAGATTGCAACGCCCGATACCGATATATTGAGCACGGTAGAAATCCAGCAGCAACGTATTCTGCGATGTTGTACGCCAGTTCTCCATATCATAAGCGTCTGCCATATCAGAAGTGCTGCCACCGCCTTTAAGGGCATCATCACTCACGACATCACCTATAAACCACTCCGAGCAATAGGTCTTGTTGTACTCCCACATCATCGGCACATAGCAGCCGTTCACATTAGCCGTCGCTGCTGCAGTGGAAGTAAAATAATTCTCCAAGCGCGTCGTCCCCGGTTCTATCTCTGTCAGATAGTCCTTGCAGCCCGTCAGCACCGAGCAGCCTATCAACACCAACGCTATATATTGTATCTTTTTCATAATAAGTACCAATTTATTCTTCGTTCTTAATTCCTTTGTTCGTTGTTCATCACACTTTAGAACGTAGCATTCAGACCAAATGTGAATGTACGGCTCTGCGGATAATTACCATAGTCCACACCGTCTCCCACTTCAGGGTCATATCCTGAATACTTGGTGACAGTGAACAGGTTGCTTGCCGTAACATAGAAGCGCAGACGGCTGCACAGGAACTTCTGCGTGATATTCTTGGGCAGGGTATAGCCTATCTGTACGTTCTTCAAGCGGAAATAACTGCCATCCTCAATAAAACGAGTAGAATGTTCCGTATTGGTCGGACTGCCAAGCGGGTTAGGAATAGTACCCTGGCGATTTTCCATTTCCATCCAGTTCACACCTTGGTTCAACAATGCATTACGTACCACATCGGTGTAGCCTACCCACACATTGTCCGCCATATAAGTTGCCAAAGCGTTGCTTGTACCATCCCCCTCCAATCGTTCACGAAGCGCATTGTAGATTTTATTGCCATACACTCCCTGAAAGAATAACTGGACATCCACACCGTAAAACTCTGCACCGAGATTCAAACCATACGTCAATTTCGGGAACGGATTACCGATATTTGTTCTGTCGTTCTCGTCCAACTTTCCGTCACCGTTCAGGTCGGTATAACGCGCATCACCCGCATGCACACCGATGGTACTCTCCGTATAGGAATATAACTGCTCCAGTGCTTCCTCGTCCGACTGGTAGATACCTTCATACTTATAACCCCAGAACGAGTTGAGAGGCATACCGACATCGGTCTTGGTGTGCGTCCCCCACAACGGAGAACCGCCATTTACGTCTGTCAGTTCGTTGTGGATGTAACTTACATTACCACCTATATTATAATGCACTTTACCCACTTGGTTCTCATGATTGAGAGAGATTTCCACGCCCTGATTGCGGATGTTGCCTACATTCTTAATCATAGAGCCGCGGTTGCCCACATGTGCGGGAGCATTCACGTACAGGAGCGCGTCCTTGGTATCACGCAAGAAATAATCCACCGTTCCACTCAGTTTGCCATTCCAGAAAGCAAAATCAATACCGGCATCCCACTGTTGGTTGGTTTCCCACTTGCCATCGGTATTGACCTGAATCTGTACGGCGGCACCCGTGGCGGAAGTCTGACCGATACCCAGCGGGTAACCGAAGAACAATTTATTGCCGGACTCCATATTTGCCACAAACGAACCCGAAGGAATACCATCGTTACCAACCTGACCGAAACCGGCACGCAGTTTCAAGTTGTCGAGCCACTCTACCTCTTTCAACCAACTCTCCTCACTCATACGCCATGCCAAAGCCACTGACGGGAAATAGCCCCATGGGTCTTTGCTGAAGCGGGAGGAAGCATCGGCACGGAAGTTTGCGGTAATCATATAACGGTCGCCATACGAATAGAACGCACGCCCTAAGAAAGAGATACGACGAATACGCGATACACCGTCGCCAGTAGGCATCTGGTCATCGGTAGCGTTACTCAAATACCAGTTACTGGAAATAGGGTTCATAATCTGCGAACCCGAACCGCTGATGCTATACGTGTTATACTCCTGCCATGTTTGTCCTGCCATAATGGAAAAATTATGTTTGCCTATCTTCTTGGCATACGTAATGGTTGTTTCCTCAAGCAACGAACAATCACGCTCCATGGAAGATGTGATAGTGTTCTTCTCCGAATAGTTGTACGAAGTATATGTGTTCGGATAGGTAAAATTGCGTTCACGAATCAGCGCATAGTCCATTGAGAAACTCGGACGAATCGTCAATCCGTCAATAGGTTTGATTTCCAAATAAATATCTCCTACGGCACGCTCCGTTTTCTTTGAAGGTTCCGTATTATACACCATCTGGTATGGGTTGGTTACATTCTTGAAGTTAGACCCCGCTGCATAGTGTCCTGACAAGTCTTCGCCGTTTACGTTTGTACTACCCTCGGGATAATATACCGGATCCCATTGCCCCATTGCCAAAGCAGCAGAGATAACAGATGCACCTGCGGACGAACTATTGTTCATTGCATTACGTCCGGAGGAAGTCATAAAAGACAAATGCTCACCGACTTTCAACCACTTGCGAATCTCATAATCCGAGTTCAGACGAATAGTGAAACGCTGATAGTTACTGCCAATGATAGTGCCTTCCTGACCGAAATAGTTGGCAGACAATGCATAATGCCCCTTGTCATTACCGCCGTCCACACTCAGATTATAATTGTGCATAAAGGCATTGCTATTGAACACCTCGTCCTGCCAATCGGTTTCCTGATGAGAATAATCGAAATTGTTGGGATAATAAACCGACTTTCCCAGTTTATAGTTTTTGAGCCATGCAGAAAAGCCGTTCGTATTATAATAGGCTATCTCTTCCGCACCATTACGCATAGCACCGATACGCAACTCGGTCTCTGCTTGAGCACGCGAATCCATCAAATCCAACTTCTTCCAACGGTTCTGGAAACCCCAATAGGCATCAAAGGAGATATTTGCCTTACCCGAACCGCCGGATTTGGTGGTAACAAGGATAACACCGTTGGCACCACGCGAACCGTATATGGCAGTAGCGGAAGCGTCTTTCAATATCTCCATAGACTGTATGTCGTTGGGCGCGAGGAACGATATATCACTCGTAATGACCCCATCCACCACATACAGCGGGTCATTACCGCCGATAGCGGAACCGATACCGCGGATGCGGATAGTGGCTGCCTCACCGGGCTGACCGGAGTTGGTGGTAACCGTTACACCTGCGGCACGACCTTGCAATGCCTGGTCGAGACCGGAGACAGGGGCTTTCATCAGTTCATCGGCTTTCACAGAGGTAACCGCCCCCGTAAGGTCAGACTTCTTCATTGTACCATAGCCGATAGCAACCACTTCTTCGAGCATCACGTTGTCCGGTTTGAGTGTAATACGCATAGGAGATGCAGTGGCTTTCACCTCTTGGGATTTATACCCCATATAAGATATAAGCAACACATCTCCACTCTTGGCTTGGAGGGAGAAATTTCCATCGAAATCGGTAATAGTACCATTAGTGGTGCCTTTTACCATAATGTTAGCACCGATAACGGGGTCAGGATCGCCTTCTGCAAACACAACACCTGTAATAGTGAGCGACTGTGCAAAAAGACTACATGGAAATAATACCGCCAACAATGCAAACAGGACGGGGGAAGTATTTCTAAACATCTTCGTACTAAATTTAACGTTACAATTCATATCCGAGAAAAGTTTATTGTCAAAATCGTGGTGCAAAAGTACGCCATATTTTATAAGGTAGCAAGTTTTGAAAATATGTTTTATAGCATATTCATCATTTCAAAACATACCGAAACACTACTACACATATTTTATAACTAACTGATTATCTGCACACATCAACTATACTCCACTTTCATCAAAATCATACGGCAGATCAAGAAGGCGAGTGTATTTGCGTAGTAAAGGGAAATACGAAGAAGGGGAATATAAGAGGAATAAAAAACGCTCCCTCGTAAGTGGGGTTTCTTACGAGGGAGGGTATATAAGGGGGCTTTAGGGGGATTAGTAACTCTCGAATTGGCGACTTTCGAATTGGTAACTCTCGAATTGGCAACTCTCGAATTAGCAACTCTCGAATTGGCGGAGGAAACGAATATCGTTCTCCGAGAAAAGGCGCAAGTCTTTGACACGATACTTCAAATTGGTAATGCGCTCCACACCCATACCGAAAGCATAACCGGTATAGACTTTGGAATCAATACC
>JBNMHB010000038.1:0-19110 GCA_050872525.1 Bacteroidales bacterium
CAACAAAGGTACAAATTAACGCTTTTGCCTGCAAGTCTTCCGACTTAAAAGATACCTTTTGGGCATCCTTTATCCTCATATTCTTTTTGACTCTCCATCTTAATTTTTGATACCTCTACTTTCACGGTGCAAAGGTAAAGCCCGATTTTGTAACATATTGTGTACCCGGAAAGGCAATTTTGGGTACATTTCCATCTGCTTGTGTACCCGAAAAGGCGATTTCGGGTACATTTCCATCTGTTTGTGTACCCGAAAAGGCGATTTCGGGTACATTTATTTGACAAGTGAAACCGACTCTATCATTTCCACGTTTTTATCCGCCATTGGTAACTGGTGGTTCATGAACAATTCAATCAAGCGTACATTCATATAATAGTTGGTATGTTTGATTTTTACTTTCTTCAGCAAACCGGTTTCCACTATCATGTCCAGGTATTTGGTAGCCGTTTTTCTCTGAATCAGCAAGTCTTGCTGTATAAATTCTATCTTGGTATAAGGGTGGTAGAACAGGTTATTCAGCAGTTCATGCTTGTATTGCCTGCCAAACAACGGACGGAGGACACTCTTGTATTCCGCCATCAAATGGGATATTCCTTTGATTAACCGAATCGTCTCCTCCGCAGTAACTTCCACACCTTTCAGCATAAACAATATCCATTGTTCCCATTCCTTCTGATTGTTTTCTCCCGCATCTCTTACTGCTTGAATCAGACGATAATACTCTCCTTTGTTATGCGTGATGTATCTGCTCAAATATAAAATGGGCAGATCCAGCAGATTGTTGATAACGAGATACAAAATAGAAATAATACGCCCGGTTCGTCCGTTTCCGTCATAGAATGGATGGATACTTTCAAACTGATGGTGGATGACAGCCATCTTGATTAACGGATCAATATCCTGCATATCCTGGTCATTGATATACTGCTCCAAATTATGCATCAATTGCTCTATCAGCACTTTGCTTTGTGGAGGGGTATATACAATCTCTTTATGCTGATTCTGCAGTGTAGTACCCAGACTAGCACGGAATCCGCTTTTGTTGCTTTCCAGTTCTTCCTGAATTTGCTTTACATAATTGAGTGTCAACAATTTGGTATTTCTGACCAAAGCAAATCCTCTCTGCATGGCTTGTCTGTAATTCAGGACTTCTTTGGCAGAGGCATTAATTGCCGTTTCTTTCAAATTTAGTTCTGCACGATACAGGTCGTCCTGCGTCGTAACTATGTTTTCCACCTCCGAACTGTCCTTGGCTTCTTGCAATGTCAGCGAACTAATCAGAATCTGCTCGTTTGGAATCGTCAGGGCAACACCTTTCAGTTCCGCCAACTTGCGGTTGGCGCGGTTTACCTGTTTCAGGATTTCCTTGGTCTCAAGGTCGTACGGAAGCGGCAATGTAGGAATAATATATTCGCTCATGGTATTCTGTTTTTACGTCCAATAACTGGTGTAGCCTGATTGGAGTTTGCGGGTCATTTCCTCTATCTTGCGGAGCGAGACGCTCTCTGTCGTATGGTCGCCAAGTGTCTCTTTGAGCAACGCCTCCAAACCCCGCAGCGGTTTCTCGCAACGCTCGGTGTCGCCCTCAATACGCGAGAGAATCTTCATCGATGTCATCTCGTCCAATGTCTGCCACAGTTCGGACTCAGGCGCAAAGGTCTTACGGTTGACGGCATAGAGCAGGAACTCATTGCGTGTGCGGTATGCAATCTTGAACGGCGTAGCATCCAACACTTCGTTTACTTTTTGCAAATAGGCGATTACCTTGTCGCACATCGGTTGGTTATCGGCATATATGTCGCGTCCCTCAACAGCCTGACCCATCAATTCCGAACCGATATAGCCCAACTCGTTGCCACTATTGGCGTTCAGACCTGCATCGAGTTTCACCTCGTTCATCTCTATCGTCATTGCACGGTCAAGCACCTTGCGCGAGAACGAGAATGTAGTCTCGTCCATATTGACTGTACCGACTACAAACAAGTTCTGTGGTATGGTCAGCCGCTTGCCGCCATCTTCTATCTTTTCGGTTTTGTAGGCTTTGCGTTCCTTGTCCAACTCGAACAACTGGTCAATCAGACTGCCGTAGGCTTCCGTATTCTCATACGGCACAATCGGGTCGGTAACAATTTGACCATCTTGCAGTTTGCGGCTCTCAATGACAGAAAGAAACTCCGCAAAATACTGCTCCACAGGAGCAAGGTTCATCTCGTCCAAACAGAGGAAATACGGACGTTGCGGCTCTTTCAGAGCCTGTGCGATGAAACGCAGGAACGGTCCGATGATATATTTCTCGCCATTGATACGGCTGACATAACCAATCAGTTCCGATGAGTCGTGCCAGTTTGGCTTGACCTGTACCATACAGAAGTTACGCGGACAATGCTTGCCATAGTCTTCCTCTCCACTTGCCCAGCATGCTTTCGCCATCTCACGCACGATACGGCTTTTACCCGTTCCCGAGATACCCGCCAATAGCATAAAAGGCTTTGTACGCAATGCAGTCAGATAGGGGAGATAGGAGGAGGCTTCTAAGCTCAATGGCTGAACATCTCTTTGAATTGGACTTATGTCTATTTTTGAATTTAGGTATGGTCTTGAGTCAAAAATATTAATAAAACTCTCAAAAGTTTCCTTTTCCGGTGCTTCTGGGGTTCCTATGTATATGAACGATGCCTGATTTATGTCAGCCTTGTAATTTGTATGTGAGCATTTTAGAAATTTGCGACCATTTAGTTTCTCATTGGCGTAGTCATATATGCTTCTTAAATCTCTTCTGGAGTCCTCTGTATCAAGATTTGTTTCTATGGAGATAATGTATTCTTTAGGATTAAAATTGTTTAATCCTCGGGCCATCTCATCTTCTTTTGTGTAGATAGAAAACAGATAAAAACGTAAATTATGTTTTTTTGCATATAAAAACGGCTTTTTATATTCATCGAGGAATACTCTAAGTTGTGGCTTGAGCCGTTCTGTTCCTGTAATACTAATATTTGTGTATGATATTAATATTACCTCCTCGTTGTTGATTTTATATAAATCGCTCCAATCTTCTCGGAAATTGATATTATCATCAATTGTAGAAAAATCAACTTTTGTCCAATCAGGAAAATTATTTCTGATGAACTCTTTAATCCTTGTGATAGAATCCATAATTTTACGATTTATAGTTAGTGATTATTATATGAACTGCTTCAGCTTGGAAACGGTTTCTAATATTAACAGAATAATTTTTATTATATTCTGCGATGATACTGTTCCCATATAATTCTCTAGTTAGAGGAGTTGCTCCAATAACCATCATTGCTTTACAATTTAGATTGTAGAAATCATTCGCTAGTTGGCGATGATTCGTTTCGTCGAAACCATCTTTATATTCATCATTGCCGTAATCAGAAAAGGTGCAATCATAGGGCGGGTCCAAGAATACAAAATCTTCCGGAGTGGCGAGGGCGAAAATTTCTCTATAATCAGAATTGTGTATCTCAGTATTGGACAAGAGGCAATGATGTTGTTCCGTGATTAGTGCTGTATTGAAGTTTTTATATCTCCCGTAAGGCACGTTATACTCTCCTCTAGCATTATATCTAATCATACCAGAGTACGCAGTCTTATTAATAAAATAGTAAAGGGCTGCAGGACTAAATTTAGGTTTTGTAAGTCCATTATACATGTTTCGCAATGTATAGTACAAATCCTCGTTTTTATCTACAACCTTATCATTGGGGTGCAACTTTTTTAATGTCTCATATTTAGACCTATTGGCATTGTATATTTTCTCCAATAAGGCCAATTCCTGGCTTAACTCTGTATAATGTTGTTGTACGCCTATATAAAATTCAATTAATTTTGTATTGATATCATTAATTATTGCACGTTCTGACTCAAGGTGAAAGTACATCGCACCTCCTCCTAAAAATGGCTCAATATATCTCCCTGTATATTGAGGAATATATGGCAGCAATAATGGAATTTCTTTTGATTTACCTCCTCTATATTTTATAATAGGCTTCATATTATATTATATTCCTTTAAAAATTCTATCTCTGTGATATGCCAAGTAATCACGGTTTGGGCGATGTTCTATGGGCATTATCAGTTTTTGTCCAGCAATACTGCCGAAATGTTTGTCAAAATAGGCTTGCGTTTCGTATTCTCGCAATGCAGATGACAGACAAACGGTATAATCATCCGGTGAAATGGTTATCAATCCATGGTCAAATGCTCTGTCATATAAAGCAGACAAACAGATGCCATTTTCCGGATTGAGTTTCTGCGTGGGTGTACTGTCCGCCCAAGGGATGATATGACTGGCAACCAGTAAATCCGGTATATTAATCCCTGTGATGGCACAATGTTCTTCGTAGTTATACAGAATCATCGAGCGGAAAGCCGACTGATTGACTCGTTGCTTTATCACGGTCTCTTTTTCTTTTCCCTCTAATTCTTTGGTCGTGATATGCAATGTTTCCTCTATAGGTTTATGAAGCAAGTTGGCTTTTATGCGTTGTGCTTCCAAGAATAGTTTTTCTTTGTTGCCGGCAAACTCATCCCATATAGGTTTGCATATTTTCATTCCGGCAATCATTCCCGTGCGACCGGATTCCGTGATATAGGGGTCGCAAGCAGCAAAATTGACAAGTCGCAAGGCTGCCGAGTTATCCGAGCGACCTATCAAGTGCGCCAGTTCCTTGACTTCTTTAGTGGTACGGTTCAACCGTCCAAACGGAAGTTGGAAATACACACTGAGGGTCAAAATCAATTCCTCTCGCGTCCATCTATTCTGTTGGTTGGTCATTTTACTACGACTTTACTATGACATTTACTACGACATGTACTACGACATGTAAATTCTTATTGTTTATCTATGGCAAAAACTTACCCTTCGACCTGATACAAGCCCGGCGAGAGACCAACGCAACCTGCGAAGAGGTCAATAAACGTATATTTTTGCTTTGCCACAAGCACACAAACCCCATCGTACAAATTCGGTGTAAAGGTACAAAAAATAATTGACGTGTGCAAGCGAAGTGGAATTTTCAGGGCAAAAAAACTTATGCATGAACACACTTGTGTATCTGCGAAAATAGCAGTACCTTTGCGGTTCCATGCTGCAAACACCACACAAATCTTCCATGCTGCAAAACACTATACATATCGATACCTGTCCCCTGCTCACGGCGAGCGGCGGAGAATTGGTAGAATGGGTGGATATACCCTATTTCCCCAACGGAGTGCGTGCCGGCGTACCCATGGACGCGGGCGATGACACAAGCGAGACCATCGCCATCCCCAAGGCTTTTGCCGACGATATATCCTTTGTGGTGCCGGTGCGCGGGCAGTCGATGCGCGATTTCGACCTCCAAGAGGGCGACCAACTGCTTGTGCGCTACACCGAGTGCGCCGACAATGGCGACTTTGTCATTGCCTCTATCGACGGGGGCAATACCGTAAAAGTCTTTTACGAGGACGAGAACGGCGACCGCTGGTTGGTGCCGGGCAACCCCGATTTCCGCCCTATCTTGCTTTCTCCGGGGAGCAATATACGCATTGTGGGAGTGGTATGCCGTATCGTACACGAGTTGCCGCGCGTCAGCATGCGCGAGTGTGCCCGCATACTGCGTGCGCAGAAGAAGACAGCCTGCAACCGGCGGGCGTCGGAGTTTCCGTTGTTTACCGATACGGCTATCCGCGAGGGACGCTGCGAGCGGGTCTTCGAGTTGCTCAGAAGGGCGTCGGAGGGGACGGTAACCACCCTTATGGAAGAACTGCACCACCAGTCTCTCATCGGAAATATCGACTACAAGAACTACAAATCCACCACTCTTCGCGACATACTGGTGGACTATTTCGGTATCACCTACGGCTACGAAAACATCCGCCGCCACCGGTTGGATTAGCCATTTGTAGTAGTGAGTAAATTATTAGGGTTTCAACAGATTGATAGGTGCCACATATACGCCGTCCTCTCGGCGATATGCACCGCCTACTGCCGTTAGGACCAGCAGAAATGCAGGTGCTTTCTCATCGCTCTTCTCCACTATCTTATTGCGCAGTGTAAGCAGCGATTGTGCCCCCTCATTGACCAATTTATCTCCACCCAGTTTGATTTCCACCGCCCCCCAATGTCCGTTGGGAAGATGGACAACGGCATCGCACTCCAATCCCGTAGCATCCCTATAATGCCGTACCTCCCCACCGAGAGCGTTCATATACACATACAGGTCGCGTACTGCGAAATCCTCAAAAAACAATCCAAAACTCTCCAAATCATTCATCAAGTCGCCCGAACCGAGTCCCAAGGCGCAACAAGCCAGAGAGGTATCGACAAAATGGCGTGTAGGTGTACTGCGAATGGCAGTTTTTGAGCGAATACTCGGATTCCAAGCATTCAAATCTTCTATCACGTACAGGTCTTTCAGGGCATCCATATAGGCATCATACGTCTTCTGATCCATTGTGCGCTCGTTACTTTGGCGAATATCCTCCATAATGGTCGTTTGTGCCGCCTCGGTAGAGATATGCCGTGCATAACTGCGCATAATCATCTTCAACACCTCAGGTTTCTTGTTGCGGAACTGCTCATTCTCGCTGTCTTCAAAAACGAACAAACCGCCATAATAGTTTTTTGTTATTTCTTCCGCTATCTCGCGCGGAGCAAGCACCGACACAGGCCAGCCTCCCCTGCAAATCAGGTGCGCCACATCCGACAACGAAAAATCAGTGTTCGGGTCAAACGGAAAGTGCACACCGCCGGCAAAGAGATCGGCAACAGACACCGTTCCTTTCGATTCCCCGGATTCCCACAGGCTCATCGGACGCATCCTCACGGGAACGATACGTCCTGCACCGCTATGATGTACCATGGTTTTATCTGCCGGTGTAGAACTGCCCGTCAGGATAAACTTGCCGAACCGGTAGTCAAAATCCAGGTTATCTTTAACCTGATTCCATATATCCGGTGCTTTCTGCCACTCGTCAATTAAACGCGGGGTCTCGCCTACGAGTACTCCCCTTGGATCCATACGAGCCATCTGAATGGTCTGCATTGTGTTGAGTTTGATAAAACTTTTTTGAAAAAGCATACACGTAGTGGTTTTGCCGCAGAACTTCGGTCCTGCTACCAATACTGCTCCCGATGTGCGCAATTTGAGCGCAATGGTATCTTCTATCAGTCGTTTATAATACATAATTCCTTAGATTGGCAATACATCATTCCTTAAATTGACAGTTGTTTATTCCTTAAATTGTCAATAAGGTGCGCAAAGTTACGACTTTTTTTCGGATTATGCAACTTTTCGAGGAGTTGGATTAAGTTGGATTGGGTTGGACGGAAAAAGCCCTTTTTGCACCAAAGAGGTGGAAAGGGGTGGAAAAGAGTTGGAAAGAGTCGGACTTTTAGTCCGGCTCTTTTTGTATCCGTACCTTTGCATTGTCTTCGAGCCGCAAGACATTTGGTCCTCCGTTAATGCCCGCGGAACGTTTGGTTCTCCGTTAATTCGTTAATTAACCGTTAATTTAACTATCAAAAAGCCATCCCCCCACACCCGACAATGCAATTAACGACTTATTAACGGCAATTAACGGAGAACTAAAACACACAGACAATGCAATTAACGACTTATTAACGGCAATTAACGGAGAATAAAACACTTACACGAAAAAAAATTATATGGAAAATTATATGGAACAGGAAATGGAAAAGGAAAAGAAAATGGAAAAGAAAAAGAAGAAACAGGCGGAGAAAGAGAACCGCCAGCAAATTGCTTCCGACTGGATTACGGAAAACTACCTCCAATGGGAACGGCTCAGGGTGGATACAGTACGCCAAAGGATACAGATAATGACCGACAAGACTCCCTCCCCCTTTGAAGGGGGAGCCGGAGGGGGTCCATGGTCTGACCTCACCGACCGCGACATCAACGATATGGTCTGCCAGTGCTGTGCGGAGACGGGGGCGGCGGTAACGAGCCGCGAGGTGATGACCGTGCTCCACTCCTCCATGCTGCCGCAGGTGCACCCCCTCCGCGACTACGTGGAGCAACAAAACGCGTATGACGCGCAAAAAGAGCCCAACTGGATAGGCGAGATGGCGGACCAGGTAACACTCGTCGATAAGCAAAAACACGAACTGTGGCGCCGCTGTTTCAGCAAGTGGTTCATCGCCATGGTTGCCTCGTGGCTGCGCGACGACGCCGTCAACCAGCAGGTATTGGTGCTGATTGGCAAACAGGGTATCTACAAGACCACATGGCTCGAACACCTCATCCCGCCCGAACTGCGCGGCTACACCTGCAAGATGAGCAACACACAGTGGACCAAAGACGACCGCCTGCGCTTGGCGGAGTTCGGGCTTATCAACCTTGACGAGATAGACGCGATGAACTCGCGCGAGGTGAACAGCCTCAAATCGCTTATCACGGCGGTGGACATCAACGAGCGCGTGGCATACGGCTACACCAAGGAGCGTCGTCTCAGGCTTGCCTCTTTCTGCGCGAGCGGCAACAAGCGCGAGTTCCTCTCCGACATCACGGGCAACCGCCGCTGGCTCCCCTTCGAGGTGGCTGCCATACAGAGCCCCTTCACCCACGTCGGTTTCCCCTACGGGCGCATGTATGCGCAGGCGCGGTATTTAATCGAGATGGGGTACCCCTACTGGTTCGAGCAGGAGGAGATAGCAGAGATGGCAGAGCACCAAGACGAGTTCCGGGCGCAGGACAACGAGGAACAACTCCTATCCGTCCTCTTCGACGTCCCCGCCGAGGGCAAGGGCGAGTTCCTCACCACCGCACAGATAAGCGATGTGCTGGTGCGGGAGGGGAGTATCAAGCGTCCGATGAGCCTGCAACGGTTAGGAATGATATTGCAAAAACAGGGATACAAGTCTGTTACACGGGGTAGCCGCAACTGCCGCACACGCGGATGGATTGTATATCAGCGGGATAGAGAGGAAATAAACTCTAACAAACGGTTGTTTGCGCAGGAAGGTGTAACAATGTAACGACCTTGTTTGCAAAATATATATACCCACGCATGCGCAGGCGGGTATATGTATAGAAACAGATGTTACACTGTTACACCGTTACACGGGGCTGCCGCTTGACAAGCGGCAGGCGGAGACACGCTATCCACCTTATATCCACCTTATATCCACCTTACTTTTGAATTATGAACAGAGATACTTACAAGATAGAGCAACGCAACAAGGCGATTTGCGAGATGTATTACGGACTGATACGGCAGGGAATGCCGTTTATGCGGGCATACGCCGAGACGGGGGAACGGTTCTGGCTGTCGGAGAGCCATATACGGCGCGTGATTGCGCACTATGCGCAACAAAAGGGGCGGAAATGATGTATCTTTGCAGTGGCTTTCGAAGGATAAGACCCCCTCCAGCTCCCCCTTCAAAGGGGGAGAGAGCGGATGCGGGCGAAAACGCGCGGTCGCTGACGCTCCCAAAGCACTGCTTTGCGCGTTTTTACCCGAAAGGGTATTTACAAATTTACACATTTTCTAATTTACAAATTGTTTTACTATTATGGCAAAGTATGTTCCGATGGATTTGCTGAAATCCTTACACGGCAAGGTTTGCGGGCACAGCGATGTGTATTTTGCGGAACGCAACGGCACTCGCTACACCGGCAAACTGTGCCACCCGCGCACCACGCCGCCAACGGAAAACGAGACGGCGGTACGCACGAAATTCACCACGGTACGCAAGGCAGTGTCAGCCCTGAGCACGCAGGAGCAGGCGGCGTACAGCACCGCTTACAAGAAGAACCCGAAAGGGTACAAGACCCTCAGGGGGTATATGTTCGCAGAGGAGTACCGCAAAGCCGCGTAAGAGACCCCCTCTAACTCCCCCTTCAAGAGCACCCCACTGCGCATTGCTTGTGGGGGCCCCGCGACAGGGGGAGAATGCAGAGCGGGCATCCAATTACCAAACAACAAAAATTAACTAACACTTTTAATTCAACGACCATTCTCTGCCTCTCCCCCTTTGAAGGGGGAGACGGAGGGGGTCTTACAACTATGGCAAAAGTAGATTACGCCTATCCCGTTGAGGCATTGCACGGGAAAGTAAAGAAAACGCACACCGTCGGTTTCGCACTGCGAAAAGAGACCGGTTGCAAGTTCACTCAAACCTTCAATCCCACCCGTTCGCTTCCTACCGAGGCGCAGACCGAGGTGCAGAAGAAATTCGCCGCTGCCGTGAAAGCCGCACGCGTACGTATGGCAGACGCAAGCAAGCAGGCACAAGACTTGGCGGCGTTCCGCAAACAGAGCAAATACAAGACGCTGTATGGCTACGTGTTCTCGCAGGTGTATGCCGCCTAACCGCCAACTCCTCCTCGCCGTGGCACTGTGCACCTTCGGGTGCGCATTGCTCACAGCAGGGATATGTATTCCTCCTGCGGGGGTGATAGACAGCAGCGTCCTCGTCGCCTTCGGCGAGATACTCACCTTCGCCGGCTCCCTCATCGGCATCGACTACCATTATAGATATAGACTCCCCCGCCCCCCTCAAAGAGGGGGTACTACCGAGTAAACCTATAAACCCTATCGGGCTAATCTGACTAATTTGTCCAATTAGACCTATTAAAACTAAAAAAAGAACTATGCTACTGAAACTAATACGCAAACAGCCGCAGGGCGATGCCCTGCGAGGCAAACTGTACCTAAACGGTGTCCTGTGGACAGAGGTGCTGGAACGCCGCGGCGTGGAGATACTCGCGCTGTGGTACACGGTGAGCGTAACGATGTCGCCCCGTTTCAAACGCCTGCTTCCGATAGTGAACAGTGTGCCGGGTCGCTCCGGAATCCGTTTCCATGTAGGCACCCAACCGAAACACTCGTCAGGCTGTATCCTTGTCCCCGACCGCGAGACCGAAGCCCGCCTCACCCAAACCCTCCTGCAAGCCCAACAACAACATGAAACCATCTATCTGGAAATTATTGATAGCAAGCAGCCTGCTCATATCCTGCAAGACCCTCAAGACCTCCCCCTACCCCTCCTTCAAAGGAGGGGAGTGCAGAGTGGCGACAAGCGCATCGCAGGATAGCACCTACCACCGCGACAGTATCTTTGTGCGCGAATACACCCGCGGCGACACCGTCTATCTCGACCGTTGGCGCGACCGTTGGCACGAAAGGACCCTTACCCGCACCGACACCGTCTATCAAGACCGCGAGGTACAGATACAATTACCCCCCGAGCGTTACGTCCCGCGTGCGATAAAGAGTCTGGCATGGACGGGTGCAGCCGCGATAGCCTTTCTCCTCTTTCGTCTGCTTTGGAAAGCGCAAAGCCTCCTTCGCAGATGAGTAGATGAGTAATGTGTATCTAATTGCTTCGCAGATGATTATAATTATAGTTTTAATGATATATAAATAGCGATTATGCTGTTTATTATTATTTCGTATATACTTTATATCGCTACAAAAGAACTGCTTTTCAGTGAACTATACAAAAAATAACATTTGACAATCCACAATCAGGGGCTGCCCATACGTGTTAGGCAGCCCCTGATTGTTATAGTGCCTCTCCTGTTACGGAGTCCCCACAAACCCCAATAGGGTGTAGTGGGGTGCTCTTGGAGAAGTTGGATAGGTCTCTTATTTCACCTCCACACCGGTGGTAGTGTATGTCTTGCCGTTGCGGAGGATATACACTTGCCCGTCGCGGATAATTTTCTGCGGGGTAGTGCCGTCGGCTGATACATTATCCACAGCGGTGGCGGGTATGAATTGCGCCTCAAGAGTGAGGTCTTCAGTGGCGGTCAGCAGGTAGGGGTTGTCCGTAACGCCGTTGCTCCACTGCGCGAACTCGTAACCCTTGTTAGCGATAGCCGCAAGTGTAACCTGTGCGCCATAGTCATACGTACCGGCACCTGTTACCACACCCTGCTGTGTGTCGTAAATAACAGTAATGCTATGTCGGTTAATGGCAAATTCGGCGGTGTAAGTAGCATCACCTACTACTGCTACCGTGCGCGGATTGTCCGTGTTGCCGTCGCTCCATTGGGTGAAATGGTAATGCTCGTCGGCGGTTGCCGTGAGGGTGGCGGTGGTACCATAGTCGTATGTTCCGCCGCCATTTACGTTTCCATGTTCGCCTGCGGAAACGGTGATAGTGTATGAATTAGGCTTGAACTCGGCGGTGTAAGTAGCATCACCTAATACTGATACCGTGCGCGGATTGTCCGTGTTGCCATCGCTCCATTGGGTGAAATGGTAATGCTCGTCGGCGGTTGCCGTGAGGGTGGCGGTGGTGCCATAGTCGTATGTACCACCACCATTTGCGCTACCATGTTCGCCTGCGGAAACGATGATAGTGTATGAATCGGGCTTGAACTCGGCTGTGTAAGTAGCATCACCTACTACTGATACCGTGCGCGGGTTATCCGTGTTGCCGTCGCTCCATTGGGTGAAATGATAATGCTCGTTGGCGGTTGCCGTGAGTGTCGCAGTGGTGCCGTAGTCGTATGTGCCGCCGCCATTTACGCTACCATGTTCGCCTGCGGAAACGGTGATAGTGTATGAATTGGGCTTGAACTCGGCTGTGTAAGTAGCATCACCTACTACTGATACCGTGCGCGGGTTATCCGTATTGCCGTCGCTCCATTGGGTGAAGTGGTAATGCTCGTTGGCGGTTGCCGTGAGTGTCGCAGTGGTGCCGTAGTCGTATGTGCCGCCGCCATTTACGCTACCATATTCGCCTGCGGAAACGATGATGGTGTGTGAATCGGGCTTGAACTCAGCGGTGTAAGTAGCATCACCTACTACTGCTACCATGCGCGGGTTATCCGTGTTGCCGTCGCTCCATTGGGTGAAATGATAGTGCTCGTTGGCGGTTGCCGTGAGGGTGGCGGTAGTGCCATAATCGTATGTACCGCTGCCATTTGCACTACCATGTCCGTCTGTGGAAACGGTGATAGTGTATGAATTGGGCTTGAACTCGGCGGTGTAGGTGGCATCGCTCTCTACGGATACCGTGCGCGGGTTGTCGGTGTTGCCGTCAGTCCATCGGGTGAAGTGGTAATGCTCGTTGGCAGTGGCTGATAGTGTGGCAGTAGTGCCATAGTCGTATGTGCCGCCACCATTTACGTTGCCATTCTGTGCATTGGTGGTGATGGTATGTTGGTCAATAGCAAACTCTGCCATGTACGCAGCATCACCCTTTACGGATATGGTGCGCGGGTTGTTGGTGTTGCCGTCGCTCCATTGGGTGAAGTGGTAATGCTCGGCGGCTGTTGCCGTCAGGGTTGCAGTAGTGCCATAGTCGTATGTACCGCCACCATTTGCGCTACCATATCCGTCTGCGGAAACGGTGATAGTGTATGAATTGGGCTTGAACTCGGCTGTATAAGTCGCATCGCCCTCTATTGATACCGTGCGCGGATTGTCCGTGTTGCCGTCAGTCCATTGGGTAAAATGGTAATGCGCATCGGCGGTCGCTGTGAGTGTCGCAGTGGTGCCGTAGTCGTATGTGCCGCCGCCATTTACGCTACCATGCTGCGCATAAGTGGTGATAGTATATTGATTGGGAGCAAATTCTGCGGTAAGAGTGATGTCTTGATAAATCCATACCGTGCGTGGGTTGTCCGTATTGCCATCGCTCCACTGCGTAAAATGATACCCGTAATTGGCAGTGGCAGAAATTTCACAAAACCAATTAGGTTTGAATTGTCCCGCACCACTAACTTTCCCCCAATTATCATTTGAAGAAACTAATGTTAAGATAGGGTCATCGGCGAACACTGCCGTAAAGGTTGTATCCTGCGTGAACATTAACAACCGTGGGTTGTCGGTATAATCATCCGTCCAACGCACAAAATGGCGGTGCTCATTTTCGGGTACTGTCATTATAAGTACCCATTGCCTCACATTACAGGTAATCACATTCGCACTCTCGCAGCCGTCAGCATAAAGCGTCAGGGTGTAGCCGGTAGCATGGCACCACCCCGCTATTGCCAGAGCAATAGTACTGAATATAAGTCTTGTTTTCATAATATATCCTATTTGTTGTTTTCCAATAGTCGCAAGTCTTTATTGTGAGACATATCGCTCTGAAACATCTTGAAGGCGGGCATCAACACTGCCCCTGCTACATAAAGTACAACCGTGAATGGTACAATGAATCCTAACAGGCAGCCCGTACGGTTCATGCAACATTCACCTACTATGATAGTACTGATTTTATAACTTATCAAAATGCTCCAACCGAGAACGATGATACCTGCTACAAAAAGTGCGACCTTAGAGGTGGAAATCCGGCTGCCATTGAGCGGATTGGTCTGATGATCCAACTTATAGACATCAGAAAAGACGCTATATACCGTTTCATTGCCGGGCCATTCCTCTGTCTCTTTTGTGGCGTTATCTTTGTTATTGGCAGCTAATCGTTTTTCGAAATCAGCCAACAGGATATTCCAATGTTGCCACCAATAGATATACCCTTTGACGGATAGAAAGTTTGCCACACTTATCAGGTATCCCAAGCATAAGAAAACCCATTTCAGGACATCGGACGATTCTGCAATGGAATAGTACCCTACAAACAAGGCGCCGATAATTACGTAAAAATAACTTGACCATCGTGTAAACTGCTCATAATGAAAGTTGCGAGCCTGAATGATAGTCTGATACTGTTTGTTTTGTTGCTCAGTCATAATGATTAAAATTTTAAGTTTATTATAATACGATTTCTATGATTTTATATAGATAGATTTCTGTCCCCACCCAAATACACGTTATGTTATTTGCCTGTGTGAGAGGGTTCTACTGCTATGGGCAAACGGGGCGCACAGACTGACCGAAGTAGCGATCGATGTCGTGCCTGATCACTTTGCCCGAATCGAAGAGGAGGTACCGCGCGTAGTCCGGGCGGTACTCGCCGAGCGACGAAGACCAATAGAGGCCGTCGGAACCGTCAAATCTGGGGAGCGTGTTGCGGCGGAAGCCCGCAGCGGGGAGGAAGATAGAGTTGCTGTTGGTCTTGCTCGATACTTGGTAACCGTCCACGCCGTTCTGCGTGGTCCACGTCCATGTGCATTGTGTGCGCAACTCCGTCCACTCGGCATCGGTAGGCATACGCCAACTGCCGCCCCAGTAGACGTGGGCGGCATCGTCTTCCTGCTCCAAGACAGTCTTGTCGTCGGTGAAGCCGTTGTCGCCGTAACTTGCATCGGTGCAGTACTTGGTGAGTTTTTTGCAAGCACCTTTGGCATGCTTGTAGGTTGCCCACGAATACTCGTATTGGGTTTCCGTTTCGCCCCAAGCGAAATAGTCGCCATAGCCTTCGGGCGTGGTGGCACCCACGTTGCACGATGCCCATTTCAGTCCGCTCGGCAGACCGAGGTCAACGGCTTGTGCAGGACGTATGTCCTCGGTTTTGCCGTTCCTGCTGCAGTCGTCATAAATGGAGACCCTTACCGGTTTCTGCGCCCATACCGACATTCCTGTCAGCAGGGCAACACTCACAATGAGATAAGTTTTTGTTTTCATAATACAATAGATTTATTTTGATTTTTCTACGTTTGAGTCTGTTTGTTTAAGCCTGTCTTTATGCAATGATTTGCAATAAGACAATAGGGACAATAGTGGAAATACTATCCATAGTACTATTGCAGTACCCCACGGCACATACGGATGGTAACAATCATCTATACCGAGCAGACTTATAATCCAACTGCTCGCCTTGAAGCCAATCAGGATACTCCACCCCAAGATCATTATTCCCGCCAAAGCAATAGTAACTTTTTCCGGTGAGATATCACGACCTTTGAGCAGACCACACGATTTATCCGATTGGGGCTTTTCTGCCAAAGCGTTGTACACCGATTCTTCTTCTTCCGTGCATGCTTTCTTCTCGAAATTCGTCAGAAGGCGGGTCCAACGGTTCCACCAATAGACATACCCATTGACAGCCAGATAGTTTGCCACACTTGCTATGTAACCGATACATAGAACTACCCAACCTAATACTTGGCAATCTGCTGTATTTGCTGCGGGCGTCTGCACAATCAAACAATACCCGATAAACAATACACCGATAATCACATTGAAATACCCCGACCATCGTGTAAACTGCTCGTAGTGAAAGTTGCGAGCACGAATAATAGTCTGATACTGACATCTTTGTTCTTCAGTCATACGAATTAGTTTTTACTTTGCTATGGGCACTCGCGTAAATAATAGGTTTCTCAGGCATCTGTCCACAATACCGTTTTAGTTCACGTATAGGCACACAAAAAACGCGGACTTCTGTTAGTAAATCCGTGTTTTGAGGTCCTGAGAAAACCTATCCAATCGAAGAAACTTGCAGAAACCCACGCGTGCATATCGTACATGCGCATACCGATATAGGTACACGCAAGTGTGGATACACCCATGAGCATCTACTAATGTCTTGCTATCGAATCGGATGTGAAATTTCTCAGGTTTCAAAACATCGAATTGCAAGCGTTAGTAAACGCTTCGCGTCGGCAACGCGCGTTCACCAAACTCGCACACTGACAGATGGCTATACCATCATTAAAGTGCTCGTTGATTCCGCTCTTCCCGCCAGAACCCTATGGGTTGCGTCGGGAATATTGAAGTTGCCAAACGCATTATTATGTCCGCAAAGCCCACCCAACCGCTTTCTCAAGATACCGCTGTATCCGTCACCGAAAGCCCACCGCGTGGGTTTTTGCATTTGCTGACTGTTTTTATCGTCCGTCAGCGAGACGAGTATTTCTACACTCTCACAAATAAGAGGGAATATGATTCATTCTATGCCTCCGGCGAGGGACTTTGGTTCGCGGCGTGTGTTCCAGAAGTCATGTATCGTAATGCTATCATCCGCCACCGAATACACCATTTTGTTGTGACTGCTTACCACCACACTTCGATATGTTTTCGGCAGATGGGATAACAATGGTTCTACCTCACCGATGCGCGGTTATGCCATAGGCAGATTGTTTAATGGGTGGTTGTATTATTGATATTTTATCGTTTACGGCTGCAAAGATATGGAAAATTTATGGATTATACAACATTGGTGAAAAATACGTGTCCATTTTGGAGGCGGAGATAAGGCAAATAAGTCCAATAGGACAAATGGGACAAATAGGTTTATGAGGAACTGGCAACCGCATCAAAATAATGACAGACAAATACGTAATTAAACCCAAAGCAACTTGTTCTGCACCTCTGCAAAGAACATTTGTGTGGCTTTGTCGGTTTTGTCATAGTCACTGCTGAGGGCAAAGAGGTCGCGTATCTTTTGGTAGAACCGCTTTTCGGAGGCGCGTATATCACGGATACGCGCCAGCAACTCATCGAAATAGTCGGGACGTCCGTTGGGGTTCTTGAGCCGCTCGTCGTCCATAACAAAGCCCTTAATCATATACTCGCGGAGGTTCCTGTTCGCCCATTGCCGGAACTGCGTGCCGCGCTTGCTGCGTACACGAAAGCCGACGGCAAGTATCATATCAAGCGAGTAGAACGTTACCTCGTATCGCTTGCCGTCGGAGGCAGTTGTAAAGTA
The DNA here is from genome assembly GCA_050872525.1 of Bacteroidales bacterium. GTDB lineage: Bacteria > Bacteroidota > Bacteroidia > Bacteroidales > Paludibacteraceae > Colicola. The sequence continues at coordinate 17,534 of JBNMHB010000038.1, forward strand.
ATTCTTTATAACTGAGTTTTGCTGCAATTCATTATCATTCAGTATGTTTGTTATATGCTGACCAATGTTTTGCGGTGAGGTGGCAAAAAGTTCCGCCATCTGTTTTTGGTTCATCCATACCTGCCCGTCGTTGGCATACAATACCACACTCGATTTGCCATCGTCGGTGTGGTAGATGATGATGCTGTTTTGTGGGGTGATACTCTCTGTCTTGTCCATAGTATTTTATTTCGCTTGTGGCGGAGTTTCCCTGTTTACATTCTCTATTTACATATATCGTTATTGCCTGTCTGCATTCTTCGCTGCGGCATTCAAGGCACGGATGGTCTCCATGTAGTCTTCTTCGGCAGGAGAGAGGGTGCGTTGCTTGTATTTCTTGTACTCGCTTTCGGCGTACTCCTTTGCCGCCTCAAAAGAGATCTTGCCTTTACCCTCCAATACAGGACGGTCGTTGGCACGTATCAGGTTATCCAACAAATCAAGGTAGTCTTTCATAAACATACGCTTGTGGAGTTTCGCCTGCATCTCCGCGAAATCAAAGAATCCGGATACGAGGCTCTTCATAGCGTCCAACTCCTCAGGCTCCATATAGTTCTTTGCCACTGACACCTCGGCTTTGACGGGTTGGCGACCTTTGAACGTGCGCAAGCCCATAAACGGCTCGTCGGCATTGGCACGCTCCCGAATCAGTTCACCTGCCGTATGCTCGTGAATGGCGAAATGGAACTTGTTCTGATAGGCGGCAAAGAACCGTTTGCTCTCTTCGGCGGTCTTATCGTAGTCGAAACTAGTGGCATAGAGGTCGAGTACCTGACGGTAGATAAGTCGTTCGTCAGAACGAATGTCGCGTATGCGGTCTAACAACTCACGCCAATAGTTGCCACCTGCATTGCCTTTGAGCCGCTCATCATCAATGGTAAAGCCCTTGACGATGTACTCATGTATACGCTTCGTCGCCCATTGACGAAACTGCACGCCTTGGATAGAATTGACACGATAGCCCACGGAGATAATCATATCAAGGTTATAATAGGCTACATTGTACACTTTGCCGTCAGCAGCAGTTGTTGCAAAAAATGCAACAACTGATTTTTCCGACAACTCTCCTGTCTCAAAGACATTCTTTATATGCCTACTAATAACAGACTTATCCCGTTGAAACAAACCTGCCATTTGGTCTGCTGTCAGCCATACGGTCCCGCCTTGCAGCAAGACATCTATCTTGGCTATACCGTCGGTCGATTGGTATATCACCACTTCGCCGTGGTTTTGGTTGTCTATCTCATTCATAATACTTATCTATCATCTATGTGCTTAGCCACTAACTTTTTGCTGCAAAGATAAGGATTTATTTGCAAATGTGCAAATACACCAAATGAGGCAGATATGCCGAATACGTCCAGTAAGGCAGCCATCTTTACAATGCTACGGCTTGGAGTTCGGCGAGGGCGGTGTAGTAATCGCGTTGGGCGGCGAGGGCTTGGGCGGTGGCGTCGTAGTAGATGGAGAGTTCCATCATATACTCGAGCATTGAGATTTGCCCTGCCTGCAGGGCTTGGAGGAGCAGGTCGGCACTG
>JBNMHB010000039.1:0-19104 GCA_050872525.1 Bacteroidales bacterium
ATCTGTACCGTTTGCAATCAACAGATATGGCCAATCACGCATCATATACATCTGATAACTCAACTCACCATAGAACGTGAAATAGTCATCAGGCCAACGCAGACGCTTACCATATCCTATGCTCACACCAAACGTGCGCAGATACTTGTCCTTGTCAGCATACGCCTCCTGCATCTGCTGATAATAGTCTGATGAGTTGCCATACGCATGGTAATTGTTGTAGTAGGTATTATACAAGTTCTGATAAGCGGTGTAATAACTCTTGGCATAACCCGTCTGTTGTGCAAAATAAATGCTGGCACTCAGTGAATTAGGTCGTTTTCCGCCTAACCATGGTTCGAGGAACGAGATGCTCGCCGAGGTATAATAGATACCATTGGTGCGCGCGTTGATAGAGAAGGTCTGTCCCTCGCCCTGCGGCACAATTCGGTATGCTTTCTTGTTGAAAAGGTTTTGGATAGCAAAGTTGGTAAATTTGAGACCGAGAGACCCCACCAAACCGGTAGCACCCCACCCGAGCGAGAACTCAATCTGGTCGGACGATTTGGTTTCCAATTGGTAGGTGATGTCCACTGTACCATCTTCCGGGTTTGGCTGAATATCGGGTATCAGTTTTTCTTCGTCGAAGTGCCCCATCTGTGCCAACTCGCGCAAAGAACGCATAATATCTGACTGCGAATAGAGTTGTCCCGGCTTGGTATAAAGTTCGCGACGCACAACATGCTCGTACACGCGCGTGTTACCTGTTATATTGATTTGGTTGATAGTGGCGGGCTTGCCTTCGTACATACGCATCTCAAAATCGATACTATCGTTTTCCACATTCACCTCCACCGGCTCCACGTTAAAGAAGAGATAGCCTCGGTCGGTATATAGTTTCGACACTGCGTCGTCATCAGTCTGCAACCGCTCATTCAGGGTCTTCAGGTTATACACATCGCCCTTTTTTACACCCAGTGTAGCGTCGAGCAATTCATACGGATAGACCGTATTACCCACCCATTTGATATCGCGTACATAGTACTTATCTCCCTCACTGACAGTCATATACACGTCCACGCGTGTCGGGTCTTCGGGGTTAGGAACCACGCTGTCAGCCACGATATAGGCATCGCGATAACCTATCTCGTTGTATTTCTCTATCACCGCGAGTTTATCTTTTTCGTACTCCTCGGTTACAAATTTCTTGGTTCGGAAGAGGTTGATGATATTGTTATCATTCGTCTTCTTCATTGCCTTGTTGATTTGGTTGTGTGTTAGTGCCTCGTTGCCCGTGATATAGATTTTACCCACTTTCGTCTTGGTCTTCTTATCCACGTTGACAGCCACTTTCACATAGCCCGGATGGTCTTGGTCGTTGAACTCCAACACCTGCACTTCGGCGTTGTGAAAACCTTTCTCCGCCAGATATTTCTTGATGACGGTCTTGGCGTGGTCCGATAAGTTGGGCGTCATCTGACTTCCGTTGCGTATTCCCACTTTTACCTCCAAATCTTCTTTCTCGCTCTTTTTGAGTCCGTTATAGACCACTTCCGAGACACGCGGCCGCTGTTTGATTTCTATCCGCAACCAAATTTTATTGCCTTCTATCTTCTTGGCTTTTATCTTCACATCGGAGAAGAGACCTTGCTTCCAGAAACGCTTAATGGCCTTGGTTATCTGGTCGCCCGGCACTTCAATCTTGTCTCCCACTGCCAATCCCGAAAAACCAATCAGCACAAAATCTTCATAACTATCCGCGCCCGACACATCGATGCCTGCAATCTCATAGGTCTTGCGTTGCAGCGAATAGGTAATTTCGGGTACATTGGTATCTTCACCGTCCTCAATGAGGGGCGAATCCATCACTATTGTATCTGCTTTCTGAGCCTGTGCCATTGCGGCTACAGATACAAGAAAAAGAAGTATAACTATATTAATGAACTTGTTCACTGGTCTTGCCGAATCTACGTTCACGATGTTGATAATCTACGATGGCTTTATAGAATTCCTCAGGTGTAAACTCAGGCCATAAGCAATCGGTAAAATAGAGTTCGCTGTATGCCAATTGCCAGAGCAGGAAATTGCTTAATCGTAGTTCCCCACTGGTGCGTATCAGCAAATCGGGGTCGGGCATATCACGCGTAGTCATACAGGATGACACAAACTCTTCGTTCACATCTTCCGCCCGCAGACAACCTTTTTGTGCCAAACGCACCGCCTCTTGCATAGCGTGGGTAATTTCCCAACGCGCAGAATAACTGAGTGCTATCACCATCCGCAGCCCGGTATTTGTACTTGTCTCGCGCATACATTGCTCGAACTTCAGTCTTGCAGACTCTGGCAGACGTGCAATATCGCCGATAGTCAGTAACCGCACATTGTTCTGCATCAGTGTGGGGGTTTCCTTGACTATTGTATCAACTAACAGACCCATCAGAGCGTCCACTTCTTCTTTAGGGCGGTTCCAATTTTCGGTGGAGAACGTATAGAGGGTGAGGTACTCAACGCCTATTTCCGCCGCCGCCACAGTGATGTCGTGTACAGTCTGAACACCTTGACGATGCCCGAACATACGCGCCAAGCCTTGTCGTTTAGCCCAACGCCCATTACCGTCCATTATGATTGCCACATGGCGGGGCATACGCGATTTGTCTATTTGGTCTTTGTAAGTCATCATATCTTTCGTATTCTGTTCCTGCTTTGCCGCCGAAGCCGCGTATGGCAAGGTTGTTATCATCATTCGCAGGATCGACACACTTTTTTCTCTTTTGCGAATTCAAAAACTATGCCGAGAGTGAGTTGTGAAGCCACATCAAAATTCAATATATTACTGCCATTGAGTTCGTAGGTGTTGTTTAGTTCCTTCTTACCCTCCAGATTATCAGCCATATAGATATTGTGTTGCCATGCTATGTTCAAGCCCAATCTTTCCGAAAATTTCCATTTCAATCCAAACCCCATCGGGATGTAGAACGCCACAGGCACCTTCCCTCCATAGTCCCCCCAATCCCAGGCAGCCACGTTCATACCGTTGCCGTACATCGCCAATCCTGCGCCTATAAATATGTAAGGTGTTACCGGCTTGATGCGTGTGTCGTAGGTCTTTCCCCCGAAACGGAAGAAATTAAACTCCGCCATCGCATCTATGTTTATCATCTGCGTGCTCCACATCTCCTCTGTCGGCTGCATACGATCGTTGTAGGTCGGACCGGTGATGCGTTGTGTCAATCCCTTCACTTGCAGTGCCCAGCGATTGGTAAATTTATATCGAAAATGTGCACCATACGCCTCGCGGGGGTTATTGAAGATATGCATTGTTGCATCTCCTACATAGTAGCCACACCCCGCCTGCACGCCAAATTCGCAAAGATACGGACGGTCATCCGCATACGCTGAAGACCATAACATCACCATAAACAAGAACACCCATACACGCAAAACACCCTTCTTTACGAAGTATAGACGCGGCGACCAGGTATGTACAGTATTTGGTGTAATTATCTGATTCATTTATTTGTTTTGCAAACAATATACACTGTACTATGCAAATAAGCGTGCAAAGTTACAAAAAAAAACACATATACACAACACCCACATCATTTTCTTCCGCTTTTCCGAGTTTGAGAGTGGTTTGTACTGCCGATTGTACGCAAAACAGACCATACTCACCGTGGGACGGTATATCTGTGGCAAGGTCTACCTAAAAACGTGTTTTGTGGGACCTTGAAACATGTTTTGCAGACCTTGAAACATATACACAAGAACGGCTCTCGTTATCGTCTCGTTATCGTCTCGTTGCCGTCTTTTTAGCATAAATTATGACACTTCTAAATAATGTATAATGGGCGACTATTTCATCATTATTTGCGTGTGTGAGAAAAAAGCAGTACCTTTGCCCATAGAAATAATCCCATATACAAAGACCTATGTACACAATGATTGATTGGAATAAATGCTTGTCGGAACAGCGCGAACACGAATCGAATGTAAATAACACTACCTATTCGCAAGACAATCGACAGGCAAAAGATACAATTCATAGCAAAGAGGAAAATCAAGAATACTCGCCTAACTATGATTACCAATGCTCCACTCGCTATGATTATCGTAACGCTTTTGAGAGCGATTTCGGGCGCGTGGTATTTTCTACTGCTGCACGGCGTATGCACGACAAGACGCAGGTTTTCCCTCTCACCAACGGCGACTCGGTACATACACGCTTAACACACTCGATGGAGGTAATGAGCGTGGCAACATCGTTGGGAATCAACCTCTGTCGGGATCCACATTTTGTAGAAACATACGGACAGACGCAGGCAATGGAATTAGAACGCAAGATACCTACTATCCTCAAGACTGCGGCGTTTGTACACGACATAGGTAACCCTCCTTTCGGACACTGCGGAGAGGCAATCATTCAAGACTTTTTTACCCATCAAGGTGCAAGACTGATGGAGCAAATACCTGCCGAACAACGCCTCGATTTTACCCAATTCGATGGTAACGCACAAGGCTTTCGCATACTCACCAAAATGCCCTATCTGAATGATTTACACGGACTAAACCTAACCTACTCCACCCTTGCCGCCTACCTCAAATACCCCAATACAGGCAGCAAAGACAAGCACGGCGATGTGGCCGTACACAAGCATGGGGTATTCAACTCTGAGCAACAAATTCTCAACCATATAGCCGAGCATTGCCATCTCTATCGCGCCGATGGCAGTATCATGCGCCATCCATTAGCATTCTTGGTGGAGGCAGCAGACACAATCTGCTATCGTATTATGGACTTGGAAGACGGACTATCGCAACAACTGATAACCATAGAGCAAACCTTTGATTATCTGGCAGATAGACTCCATTGCACACCCAACGATATAGTCAACCTATTGCACATGAAGCATACTCACACCACTCTCAACTATACCTACGAGCGAATGGTAGTGGACCTACGAGTGGCACTGATGAACTATTTTGTTCGTGTGGCACAACACACCTATATCACCCACCTCGGCGAGATAGGTGTTGGCACTTTCGGAAAAGAACTATTGGAAGATGACCCGTTGTGTCGGGCATTAGGCGATTACGAGGTGGAACATATATTCCGTACACAAGAAATTGCCCGCGCGGAACTCACGGGAGAAAGAGTGCTGACAGGCATATTGGAAAAGACAATAGAGTTGCTGATAGATAAACGCGACTGGCATATACGCGCCATCATCTCACCCTCGATGAGCCGATTGGCAGAAGCCGAATACCGCGCTGCATATCCCCAACAAACAACCAGCCAACCGATTGATTTTCTGCATATTGACCTATATCATCAACTACGTCTTATCGTAGATTGGGTAGCGGGAATGACCGACAAGTACGCACTTGAGACATACCACCTGCTATACGGAATCTGACGTATGGCGACGCAACCATGCCACCGAAGCATAGGCAAGAGGAGTGGAACAGCAGACCTCAATCAGCACTTTGGCAACCACCTGAAAACCTATCATCGTCAGCACTTGATGCAACGAAACCACACCCGCAAAGGCAATAATCACAAATATCGTTGTATCCAACAAGTAGCCCAAGAACGAACTGGCAATCGTGCGCGTCCACATAGGACCACCAAAACGGCGTTTGAGCCAACTCATAACATAGGCATTGGTTATCTCACCCACCAAAAACGCACACACCGAAGCACCCATAATACGCGGCACAAAACCGAATATCTGACGGTATGCCACCTGCATTTCTGCGGTCTCGGATGGAACAGGTACATACATAGCAATCCACGCAAAAAGTGTGAAAAGTATCTGGCAAAAGAAAGTGAGCAGAATCAGTCGGCGGGCTGTGCGAAAACCCCACATCTCGCTCACTACCTCACCCAGCATATACGTAATCGGAAAAATTATCGTACCCGCGTCAAATATGCTCAGATTACCAATCTGAATAATCTGCGTAGCCATCACATTGGCAGTCAAGTAACCTGTAACCATCACGGCGGCAATGGCTACTAAGATATTGCTTTTGGAATATGTCATAGATAGGGATTGTATTGTTTCTCCTGCCCGATAGTGGTGTCATACCCATGTCCGGGATACACAATCGTATCGTCGGGCAGTTGCTTGAGTTTTTCCAACGAAACAAGCAACGTGTGCATATCACCACCTTCCAAATCAGTACGCCCGATTGAGTCCTTGAACAACGTATCCCCCGTAAAGACACAATGTTGCTCACGCCAATAGTAGCACACGCTATCTTCTTTGTGTCCGGGCGTACGAATTACCTCAATACCCTCGAAATCAGGCACTTGCAACGGTCCTTCTGTCGGAAAGACTATCGGAGTAATTCCCCATGTGCGTTGTACAAATTCAGCCCCACAGACATGGTCGGGGTGTGTATGCGTAATAAGCAGAGCCACAGGGGTAAGTCCTTCGCGGGCAAGGAAATCTTGCAATCGTTTTTCCTCTCCCGTACCATACATCCCCGCATCAATAAGCAGGGCTTTGTGATTATTTTTCTGTTCGTCCCACACGAGATAAGTCGCCTCGCGATAGGGATTGAAATAAAAAGGTTTGATAGTCATGCAAGGGGATTTCTAATTATGAATTATGAATTATGAGGGCAGGGAATTTCTAATTATGAATTATGAATTAAGAGAGCAAGGGAATAACAAGACAACGGAGTACTCTCACTACAACGGCAAATAGATGACCTGCTTGGTGTCAAACCATAGGTCATGCGGAAAAAGGGATAAGACTGGAGTGGTCTCCACCTGTTTGATAAATGGGCGTAACTCGTTTGCCAAATCACCACCCTTTCCCAAATCACCGCCTTTGAGAACAACGAGACCATTGGGAACAGCATTGCGCTGAACAGGACTGATATTCTTTTTTACCAACTTAACCAAATCCGGCATAGGCATTACGGCACGAGATACGACAAAATCGAACTTTCCTTTCTCCTCTTCCGCACGCTCTTGCAAACAGGTTACATTCTGCAACCCGATGGCTTGCGCTATCTCATGCGCCACACGCACTTTTTTACCAATAGAATCGATGAGCGTGAAATCACACTGCGGAAACATAATCGCCAACGGAATACCCGGAAAACCACCCCCCGTTCCTACATCGAAAATCTTACTCCCAGACTGAAAAGGCAGCACCTTGGCAATGGCTAACGAATGTAAGATATGGTGAGAGTATAGGTTGTCAATATCTCGGCGTGAGATGACATTTATCTTGCTGTTCCAATCGCGATATAGACTATCAAGAGCAGCGAATTGCTGCTCCTGATGGTCGGTTAAATGAAAATACAAACGGATATTATCCATGTATGAAAATAATTTGCAATTATTCCATATTGGTGAAGACATTCTGCACATCCTCGTCCTCTTCGATGCGGTCGATAAGTTTCTGAACAGCCTCTTTCTCCTCGTCGGTAAGCGACTTGTAGTCATTAGGAATACGTACAAACTCGCACGATTGGATTTCAAAGCCATTGTCCTCCAGATACTTTTGGATTTGAGAATACTGGTTGAAATCACCATAGATAATGATGTTTCCGTCCTCGTCATTGCCCAATTCTTCAACACCAAAATCAATCAGTTCGAGTTCCAGTTCGTCCAAATCAACGCCCTCTTTTGCCGATACGGTGAAGCAGGCTTTTCGGTCGAAAAGAAATTGAAGACAACCTTGTGTACCAAGGGTTCCGCCATGCTTTGTAAAATATGAACGGATGTTTGCTACCGTACGCATATTATTGTCGGTAGCCGTTTCTACAAAGATAGCAATGCCATGTGGACCATATCCTTCGTAGTTGATTTCTTTGTATCCCTCTGAGGATTTATCGGTTGCTTTTTTAATCGCGCGATCGATATTATCCTTAGGCATATTCTCCCGCTTACACTGTTGAATGAGTGTACGCAGACGAGGGTTGCTATCGGGGTCCGGTCCGCCCTCACGAGCAGCAATAGTGATTTCTTTACCAAGTTTAGTAAACGTACGAGCCATGTGCCCCCAACGTTTCAGTTTCGTCGCTTTGCGATATTCAAATGCGCGTCCCATATTTGTTATTTATTTTTTTATGATTAGTTATTATTAGTCATTGTTTTCTCTACCGTGTCCTTCTGCATAGGCTGAATCGTGTCTTGCTTGGGCAGAAGCGTGGAATCGGCGTGGTCGAGAATCGTCTCGTAGGTGATTTCCTCAAACGTGATATTAAACTCTACACGACGGTTTAATGCACGCCCTTTGGCAGTCTTGTTGTCCGCAATAGGCACTTCCATTCCGTAGCCATGCGCAGTCATACGTTCGGCAGGAACACCCTGCTTAACGAGGTAATCCATCACAGCGTGAGCACGCTTGTCGCTGAGTGTCTTGTTGAAATCTGCCTTACCCACGTTGTCGGTATGACCTTGTACCTCGATGACAAAAGTAGGATTGTCGATAAAGGTCTTGGCAATCTGGTTGAGCAACGGATAAGACGCCTTCTTGATATTGGACTTTCCATTCTCGAACTGGATACCCTGCATCGCCTTCTTGAGGAGGTTGCGCACTTCACGTTTTACCTCAGGACACCCCTTGTTATAAGCGGGCCCCGGAACAGTAGGACACTCGTCTTTCCAATCGGGAACACCATCGCCATCGGTATCCAATTCGCAACCTTTTTCGTCCACGAAACCACGTGCTTCAGCAGGGGTATCGGGACACTCGTCCAGATAGTCGGGGACACCATCACCATCAGAATCGATAGGACAACCCTTCTCGTCCACCATACCGTATGCTGCCTCCGGCGTATCGGGACATTCGTCCAGGTAGTCAGGCACACCATCACCGTCCGAGTCAATAGGACAGCCCTTCTCATCTACGAAACCACGTGCTTCGGCAGGGGTATCAGGACATTCGTCCAAATAGTCAGGTACACCATCACCATCAGAATCAATAGGACAACCTTTCTCGTCCACCATACCGTATGCTGCCTCCGGCGTATCGGGACATTCGTCCAAATAGTCGGGCACACCATCGCCATCTGAATCGATAGGACAACCTACGCTATCCACCAATCCATACGCTGCTTCGGGAGTACCGGGACATTGGTCCAAATAGTCGGGTACACCATCACCATCTGAATCAATCGGACAACCGAGAGCGTCCACTGCCACGTTCTTCGGAGTATTCGGACACATATCTATTTTGTTATAGACACCATCTTTGTCGGAGTCTTTCTTATTGGTTCCCCATACAATACTTACACCCAACGCGAGATTAACGCCTTTCGACTTGTAGGGGATAGCACAATGCACAGGGGCAGCCCCTTCTTTCTCTATATCGTAATATGCGTAAGAGGTTGGTATATAGTCCATTGCGAATGTCAGATTGACACCGTCGTAGGGCATAAAACTGAGTCCCGCACCCAAATTGCTATACTTGCCATTGTTCACCAATGAGTAACTCAACGCCAAGTTGAACCAGTTGCATGGACGCAATGCCGCACCGAGCGTAACTTCCTCATAAAGATGTCGGTTGTAAATCTGTGTCTTAGACAACACACCTATACCAATGCGATTGTCCCAGAAATTGGCATCTACACCGATATTAATCTTCGCGCGCACCATACGGGCAAAACCTTTACCTGCCATCGAACCGGAAGCAGCGTCAAGGATTCCCTCCAAATTGTTCATCACATCGCTCATCAGACTATCGGAATCGAACTTACCGTCCACCATATATTGGCTATACTCAAACTCACCCACACCGGTGAACGTAGTGTCAATAGTGGTATTGTAGCGTCGGCTATTGTTCCAATAGAGGAAACCCAAGTCATTCACCGCCGCCGTAATCTGCACTTGCTCAATGGGTTTGTAGGTGAAACCTAAATCGACAGCCGCACCATATCCACTCGGAGTAAGCAACGACTTAACCAATGCTTTGGTGTCTTCGGTCTCTATCCAATCGGAAACCTGTATATTCTCAATGGTCTCCTTATCTATCTTCTCCGGCACATTTTCCCATTTGAGAGGACCTGCCACAGTCAGAAGTCCATTACCATGCAAACGCCATTCATCAGCCGATGCGTCAATACCCAAATCAGTCATAGAAAGCCCCGCATAGGCAGTACCAAGCAATAGTTTCAGTTTACCTCCGACCGTCCATTGCTCGTTGATACGATGTGAGTAACCAAAGCCCAACTCAGTATAGACTGAGGCTTTGAGACTCAGTTTGGTTAAATCGACATAGTTGATACCTCCGTTCAAATCTTGCATACCGCCTCCCAAGAGGAATCCGAAGAGGTCGTATGGTACAGCCACACCACCATCAACGCGCTCCAATACATTGAAATGGAAATAGCCGTTTTCCTTTATACGGAAACCAAAACTGAGCAAATCGGTGGTAACATCGGCATCAAACAATGTATTTTTGCGGAATACGTTGAGCAATGCCTGCTTGTCGCCATTGGGATGGAGCGCCGTAATAGTTTTCCCCGTCAGAGGGTCTATATATATAAGGTCTCTCATCGTAAGCGAGTTGTTTCCCAACCACAAAGAAGTATAACCCAATGGCGAGAAATTGATATATCCGTTGCTGACAGGTTGGAATGCCGGGTTCACAAGGTGTCGCATTGGTGCATTTTCCAAGAAATAGAGTGTCGTTACCTGTTGGGCACTAACGCCGATACTCCCCACGAGGAGAACCGCCATAGTGAATTTACGAAGTACGTTTTTCATCGTTCAGTTCTCCTTATTTAGTATTGTTGTCTGAATTACCCATATTACCCAAATCGAAGACGGCATCCACTTTGGCTGCCAAACCAATCTTCACATTCAACTTGTTGTCTTCGGCAATACGCACATTGAAATTGCCATTGCGATATGCTTCCTGCAACGACTCATCATCAACGGTTGCCGTGTAAACAATCTGCTTGATTTGGTTGAAAGTGTCGAAATGTTCTTTGTCGATAGAAACAATTTCCACTGCTGTACCCGGCGTAGGAATGGCATTGCCACCCTCAAATTTGAATGTAGGCGCAGCGATGCGAATAGTGTCCGTTGTGGTGAGGCTATATGGTTTAGTAGGGTCATCCGGCTCGGTGATGACATTGCCATTCGCGTCCAATGCGCGCACCACAGCCTTGAATTGCAAGGGAATGGAATTGGATATATTCATCACCAACTTGACATCGCAAGCCCTGAGTGTATCCAGCATATCGGTAGAAGCCAAAAGAGAATCCAACGTAAAGCGAGTTATATCCACATCTTTGATAGTATCACTATACTCAATCCCCACCCCTTCGTTGAAGATAAACGGCAGCGTAGTAACAGCATCCACATAAACACCGGTATTGGGTGTGATACGTATTTGCGGCGTACGCTGACGATTGAAGTCGATAGCAAACTTATACCCGAAAAGGTCTGGACGAATAGCAAACAGACGGTCGATATGTCCGAAAGTCTCCGAATTGTTGAAAAGGACGTGCATAGTAGCCGAATCGCCAATTTTGCTCGATAGTGGCAGATACTCCTCCGGTGTGAAATCGCGATAGAGAGTCTTGGCACCATTGAAAGTAGCATATACTTTCTGCGCATGGTCGGCAGTCTCCACAAACAAATAGTCGCCTTGCATCATCAACGCACCGGCAATCTGCGTGGTAATCTGCATATCTATCACCGGTTCGGAGAATGGCAACTTGGCTTGTTTGAGTTTAGACCACGATTCCCACTCCTCGACAATGCTGACTGTATCCTCGTCGTGCATATCGCTCGACGGGCGGAACATACCCCAGATGGCGGAATAATCGATAAACTGCACGCCCAAATGGTACACAAAAGCAGCGTCGTCGTCAATTGTTACCTTACCTGCAGAAGTAGGCACCGTGAAATTGAAATAGATGACAAAATTACATGAATCTATCACGTTGCCAAAGTATGCTTCGGGGGTGGAAGGATGCAAATTCTTCATCAAATTGAGTGTGAACTCGTTGATATTGATGGGAATATCCTGATTATATCCGTATCCGTCGCCTTTGGAATAGATTTCCACCACATTGCCCTGCGGGCGCGAAAACTCCTTGCCCAACTCAATACTGATACTGTTTATCCACTCCCATTTGAGAGGCAGGTTATTCGGACGGATAGAACTGATGAACTTGGCATTCGTGATAAACGCACTATCCAAACGCTCGTTGTCCTCGTCTTTGTTAATGTCCTTCAACTTGAGCGTGAGCGGAAAAGCCAACGTGATAGGTCGGTTGTCGTCGCCGGTAATCTGATGATTGTCCAATGCCGGCGTCCCATTCATCTTGTCATAGACATTCATATTCAGAGTTTTCTCTGAAATATACTGACTCAAGTCCACTTGGTGGAACTTCTTTTCCATACGAAACGTATCTTTGAATACCAAAATGCCTTTGCTGTTCAAAGAGTCCACGTAGATATTCGGGACTTGTCCATCTGCCAAAAAATCGCCTATAGTAGCACTCATAGAGCCAATGGGCAACGCAATACCGAAGTCCAATCCCGCAGTCGTGTCGATGTTTTTCAAATCAACATCTGCCTTACAACCGCCCATAGCGAAGGATATAGCCCATCCCACCACCACGAAAAATAGATGTTTTGCTTTCATTTGCGAATTTAGTTTTTAGTCTTTATATACTATTTTGTAGGTATGTGTATAAAATACCGTGCAAAGGTACACATTTTTTTTGAAATACACAATAGAGTCCCCCATAAAGCATCCAAAAACTCTGTCCCAAATGCCCACAAAACAGCAGTCAATTACGGCAACGAGACGGCAACGAGATGGGGGTATATAGGGTCTCTATGCACCCCATATCGAATCCAACCAATTCCACTCATACCTTATAACACACTTCGTATGGTATGGAGGGTTGCGTATATCATTTTTTTATTGTAATTTTGTCGCGTATTTGGAGGAAATAGGAATGTATCAATAAAAAATATATGGAAACGACACAAGAATGGACTACCGTCATCAAACCTAAGGATAAACTCCTGAGCGTTGATTTTAAGGAGATTTGGCGGTATAGGGACTTGATGAGCCTCTTTGTAAAACGCAACATTATCACTCAATACAAACAGACTATTCTCGGTCCGCTTTGGTATTTGATTCAGCCCCTGATGACCACTATTATGTATATGGTGGTGTTTGGCGGAATAGCCAAAATATCGACCGACGGACTTCCGCAACCCCTTTTCTATTTGGCGGGTATCTGTTTTTGGCAGTATTTTTCGGATTGTCTCACCAAAACGAGCAATACGTTTGTCAATAATGCCGGCATATTCGGAAAAGTCTATTTTCCGCGACTGATTACGCCACTGAGCGATGTGCTGAGCAACTTGGTGCGTTTCGGTATACAATTCGGATTGTTTATGTGCGTGTACGCGTACTATATAATTTTTACAGACGCGCCTATTCATACCAACTGGTATGCCCTGCTGCTCCCTTTGTTGGTACTGATGTTGGCAGGATTGGCGTTGGGATTCGGTATCTTGTTTTCGAGTATGACCACCAAGTATCGCGACCTGCAACTATTGCTCAGTTTCTTCGTGAGCCTATGGATGTACGCCACGCCAGTGATTTATCCGCTCTCCACGATAACCAACCCCAAACTGCAATTGGTGATGCAATTGAACCCGCTTACCGGTATCATTGAGTTCTTCAAGTACGGAATGTTGGGCGTCGGTTGCCACGACTGGTGGATGTTGGGGTATAGTTTCCTGTTTATGGTGGTGTTGCTCGGCGTGGGAATCATCGTATTCAACAAGGTGCAACGCTCGTTCATGGATACGGTGTAAATATTCCACGCCTCCCCTCGGAAAAGGAAGAAAAGGGCAAAATTACAACAAAAGATTGTAAAAACGATTATGATTTTATATCCTAATTGCAAATTAAATATCGGATTGCGAGTGGTGGAAAAACGCGCAGACGGATACCACAACTTGGAGACTATTTTCTATCCCGTACACGCGCTGCACGACGAATTGGAGATATGTCCGGCAAGTTCGTCTTCCTTTCTGCAAGAGGGAATCACAGTAGATTGCGCTCCAGAAGAAAACCTGATTGTACGTTGCTATCGACAGATGCGAACGCATTACTCACAAATAGGAGAAGTATCTATTCGCTTCAAGAAAAACATTCCTTTTGGTGCCGGATTGGGAGGGGGAAGCAGCGACGCCGCTCATACTGCGATTGCACTGAATGAGTTGTTCCAATTGGGTCTGAGCCGAGAAGAATTGGCAAAAGAAGTGCGGACGTTGGGTGCCGATTGTCCGTTTTTTATCTACAACACACCTTGTTACGCGGAGGGGATTGGCAACCAACTGACAGAAGTGCCGTTCTCACTACAAGGACTTCGGTTAGTGCTATACAAACCCGATTGCGCCGTTTCCACACGCGAGGCATATAGTGGAATCCAACTGCACCCCGAAGCACAAGGCGCCATATACCAAGCACTTACGGAGAAAAAAAGTCTCGCCGAAATGCGCGACATACTTATCAACGATTTTGAGCAGACAATTTTTCCGCTGCATACGGAGATTGCCGAATTGAAAAACCAACTCATCCAAGCAGGTGCAGTCTATGCTTCAATGTCCGGTTCCGGCTCTGCTGTATTTGGGCTGTTTGACGCTCAAGTGACACCGGTTATTCCGGCTAATCCGTTGATAGACAAGATACTTTGATACTATTGAAACTATGACAAAAAACGATTTACGCATCATCTATATGGGTACGCCGGAATTCGCAGTGGAAACTCTGCGCGCATTGGTGGAAGGGGGCTACAATGTAGTGGCTGTGGTTACCATGCCCGACAAACCGGCAGGAAGAGGACACCAAGTGCAATACTCCGCCGTGAAACAATATGCCATGGAGACGGGTTTGCCATTGTTGCAACCGGAGAAACTGAAAGACCCGATATTCTTGGAAGAATTGAAATCGTATCACGCTGATTTGCAGATAGTTGTAGCATTCCGCATGTTGCCGGAAGTAGTTTGGAGTATGCCGAGATTAGGTACATTCAACCTACACGCAGCCTTGCTTCCTCAATACCGAGGTGCGGCACCGCTCAATTGGGCAATTATCAACGGGGACAAAGAAACGGGTGCCACCACATTTATGCTCAAGCATGAGATTGATACGGGCAATATCATTCTACAAGAACGTATGCCTATTGGCGATGATGAAAATGTGGGCAGTGTACATGACCGGCTGATGCTATTGGGCAAGGACTTGGTAATGAAAACCATCGATTTGATAATTGATTGCGAGAATCGGGGAATCCCTGTGCCGACTACGCCACAAATAGAAACTGAGCCGTTGCGACCTGCACCGAAGATATTCAAAGAAACGTGTCAGATGGACTTCGGCAATACTGCGCAAGAAATTCATAATTTTGTACGCGGTTTGAGTCCCTACCCCGCCGCTTGGTGCGACCTGACTATTCACGGAAAAAAGTATATGAACGTGAAAGTATATCGTGTAGAGCCATGCGACAATATGAACGATAAAGAGATTGTGGTGCCGTGCAAAGACGGATACGTGCGAATTATGGAATTGCAACTTCCAGGGAAAAAACGCATGGACGCAAGAGCCTTGCTCAACGGTCTTAAATAAATGATTCTATCGGATTGGGAGAATGATAAACACACATATATAAATAAATAAGGAGTTATGATTGATTATCGCGCCTTGATTGAAAAATACTATGGTTCTTCTACAGAACTGAAAAACATTTTGGTTGCACATAGTATGCAAGTGCGCGACCGTGCCCTCAAGATTGTAGATGCACACCCGCAATGGACCGAAAGCGGGGAAGTGGATAGAACTTTTGTGGAAGAGGCGGCTATGCTGCACGACATCGGAATCATCTACTGCAACGCACCTCGAATTTATTGTGTAGGTACGCACGCCTATATAGAACATGGATTCCTCGGCGCGGAACTGCTTCGACAAGAGGGGATGTCTAAACACGCATTAGTAGCCGAGCGGCATACCGGCACCGGTATCACAATGGACCAAGTGATTCGGGAGAAACTGCCCATTCCTATTCGCGATTATTGTCCGGTTTCGTTGGAGGAGAAAATCATTTGCTACGCCGATAAATTCTATTCTAAAGGACATATCGGTGAGACGGTGAACATAAAGAAGATACGTCAACAGATATGGAAATACGGCCACGATGCCATCGTGCGTTGGGATAACCTTGTAGCATTGATGGGCGAACCCGAACTAAAAACCATCGCAGAGTAATCACCTCAACAATATAAAATATAAAAAGAGATTGCCTACATGTTAGACAACCTCTTTTTGTGCGGAAAGTGAGGGATTCGAACCCCCGGTACGACGTAATGCGTACACCGCATTTCGAGTGCGGCTCTTTCGACCACTCAGACAACTTTCCTTATTTTACTTGGCAAAAACGTTTTTCACTATTGGAAAGTTTCTCACTATCGGATAGTACTCAAACGTTTTTCACGAAAGCGGCTGCAAAGTTACTGCTTTTTTCTGACGTATGCAAATCCACAGACACTTTTTCTATAAATTATTGTATTTTGCCAGCACAAATACCAATACAATATCCTCAAGTAAGATGCAAAACGGATTTTAATGCAAACATGCAACTAAGTTCTCATGTACCTTCATTAATGTCCCATTAAAATTGAGATGGATTAAAAATTAACAAATAATCACCCATAGGATAGTTTTGCTCTTTGATATTTTGTAGATTAACCCGATGTCTTGCATAAATAGGTAGAAAGTCGGCTTTCGTTGCCGTCTCGTTGCCGTAATTTACCCTACTTATACAGGATTTATATATGCATAATGAATGTATAAAACAAAAGCCTGCCTAACAACTTTGCATTGTTAGACAGGCTTTACCATCTATTGTTGTAAATGTATTAGTACTTAAGCAGATTTGCTTGATTTGTCTGCGTGGGCATATCTGTTGTGGTTGACTTTCTGCTCATCATCTTCGTTCTCTTTGTGGCGATTCATCAGACCTATCACACAGAAAGGTACAATAAACATTGCCAAAAAGACCAATGTCAGGATAATAATTGAAGTATCCATAATATAGGTAATTTGTAAGTTTGTAAGTTTGTGAGTTTGTAAATTTGTAAATTATTGCCGGATTGACAATAATGTGAACAATGCAAAAACGCATCGCTCCCATACGAATTCATACTCTCGTTAGCAGTATGAACACACTACAAAGCAAACAATTACCAGAAAGTATTAAACGGAAAAGATATATCCTCGGTCGGCAGACCGACAACCAATGTCTCCGCGTAAGATATATCGGAGTTAAGACGATGATTAGCAGCCGTTTCCCAGACTGCGAAAATGGCGAAATCCTGTGCGCGTGTATTGGAATAATCGTTTTGCACCGTCCGCGAATGTGTCTCATAGCGACGCGCAAAGGCATTGTTTGCCAACGCGGGCGAATAGCCGGACAATGCAAAATCAGATACATAGTCCGTAGTGGAGAGAGTCTGCTCTTGCTCCGAGGAGATAGTAGCCCAATCCGGTGTGATGGTCTCCACCGCATACGACGGGTATCCATTGAAACGCAGAATCGCTCCAACGGCCACTACCAATACTATGTACAGATAACGATTTTTCACACTTACATTATTTTTGTGTAGCAAAATATTTCCAAAGCGGTGCGGCGTGGAGGGCTTGAATTATTTCGCCCTGCTCCAAAAGTTGGCGCACATCGGCTTGGGTCATGATATGCACATGAATGTCCTCTGTTTTCTCTTGGTGTTGCTCGCGCACTTTCTCCACCCCCGTGGCAAGAAACGTATAAGAGAGGTTGTTGTGGTTGCCCGGGTTAGGCGACAAGACCATAAACTGTTGCCATTCTCCGCCTTCGTATCCCGTCTCTTCGCTCAGTTCGCGCTTGGCAGCCTCCAGAGGTGTCTCGCCCGGGTCGATAACCCCTGCCACCAACTCGTAGCGCGTCTCGCCCAATCCATGACGGTATTGGTCTTCCATAACCATTTGTCCGTCCTTGGTGATAGCAATCACATTTATCCAACACGGAAACTCCATCACAAAATAGGTAGGCAGGACTGCGCCGTTGGGCAGTTCGACCGTATCTTGACGCACATTGAGCCAGATACCTTTGCTGAGCAGTTTCTCAGTTTTTAGTACCTTCCATTTGCGATTTTCCAACTTCTCTATCATAGATACTTTTCCATTTGAATGTCAAATAAATCACCCGTGCCGCCAAGTGCGCGAAATAGCCAATATAGAGTGCTTGTGCGCCACAAAAACGATACGTTGCCTCATAGGCTGCCACAAAAGCAATGGCAGCAAAAATCATACCATTCCGAATCTCCTTTCCCGCCGTAGCCCCCACCAAGACACCGTCCCACAGGAACGCCAACGCAGACGCCACCGGCATGGCAATAAGCCAACCCATATACGGTTTCGCGCCATCAATAACAGACAAGTCGTTAGTTAGCAAGCGGATACATGGTTCACCCGCCACGGCATACAACACAGAGAACACTCCGCCAATGCCCATAGCCCAGATAAAAAGTATGCGAATGGCGTTTTTGACCAAATTCATCTGCTTTTCGCCGATAAACCGCCCGACCAATGCCTCTCCCGCATACGCGAAACCATCAATAAAATAGGAGAACAGCATAAAGAGTTTCATCATTATCGCCGAGACCGCCAATTCGGTATCGCCATAGCGGGAAGCCAATGCCGTGAAGCCCACATAGACCACCATAAAACACAATGAACGCACAAACAGATTGCCGTTTAGCACCAGAAGCCGGCGCATAGAACGGAAATCGGTCAGGATAGTCCACACTTGTGTATTCCGAAAAACCTTGCGATATTTGGTGGCAACGATGATTATGGAAAGCAACAATCCCGAATACTGCGCCAAGAGCGTACCATGCGCCACGCCTATCGCGCCAAGAGGCGTATATACGGCAAGATAATAACTGGCAACGATATTCACCACATTGACGAGAATGTCAGTAGCCATCGGGCTTACCGTGTCTTGCATACCGATAAACCAGCCCTTGAACGCCATCAGACTGAGGGTAGCAGGTGCTGCCCATATACGGACAAAGAAATACTCGCGGGC
>JBNMHB010000040.1:0-18630 GCA_050872525.1 Bacteroidales bacterium
ACCAAAGCCACGTTCATGCAGCCGTGGAACAGGAGAAAGAAGACCAGAGCGAGGCCGGTAATGCTCATAACGAACTTACGGCCGATAGATGAATCTTTTAACCACATAGTTTTTTGAAATGATTTATTATTATTTATTGTTATTCTATCCTGTGTTTTTGGTATATCATATCCGATATCAAGGTATATAATGCCCATAATGTGGGTATATTATATAAGGATATAGATACAGCGTGCAAAGTTAATGCTTTTTTCTGACATACACAACAACCCCCGCCCACCCGCATTAAAATTTATTTTCTTATTCCGTCTATGATTCATTGCATGGTCAATTATATATTCAAAGAAAAAGATACAAAAAACAGAGACGCACAAAAACGTGCGCCTCTGCGGGGTATAGTATAAAAAGGGGAAATCTTTTGTACGATGTAGTTGTATTAGGTATCGGTATTTATATCGGTATCTGCTATCGTACAAAGGTGATGTACTCTCGTATTTATCGTAATAGTAAAATCCCCTTGAGATTTATTTTGCTTAATGCAGAAGGTATTTCTGTCCGTTTTGGATTACAATGCCGCGGTAGGTGTCGTCCACTTGTACGCCGAGCAAGTTGTAGATAGGAGCGTTGGTTGCGGGGAAATCGGCATTGACAATCTCGGTGGGTGTCGGTGCTGTGTAACCAAAATAGATAGCATCACCTGTTGTCACATCGAGTGTGAAATAGATGTCGTACTTGCCATCAGCACCTACTACATAGTTTTTGTTCTCTACATCGATAGTGATGTTTCCGGTGCTACCCTCTTTCATGTTTTCGATAACCCATGCCACTTTCTCGCAGTTGTTATACATAGTGAAAGTGTTGCCTTTCTTGAGGTCGAGAGCCAAAATCATATACTCTGCTTCGTTCTCGGGGTTGATAACGGCTGCGGTGTAGTCTGTGCCAACCATCACACCAAAATCAGGTGTGCAAGGAGCAGGTATCTCATCAAGAGTTGCGTACCATGTGCCGTCATAGAAATAGAGTTTGGTTTTGTCAATGGTCAGGTTGTCTGTCTGATAACCTACACCACCATAACCATTGTTGAAGACTATCGTGGTATATATTTCTGCAAATTCGTAAGAATATACATCAAAACCGTTCTTTTGGTCAGCAGTCTTTGTCATTTCTTCGCCGGGCCATTGGGCTTTTAGGCCGCCATTATTATTATAGACATAAGCATACACTTTCTCCCAATTGTTGGTGTTGACATAGTAAGCAGTGATGTTCTGCACAGGAACAGGTGCGACAAAAGAGCCTGTCAGGCAGATCTTGGTGCCGTCGAAAGTGAGTGTAACATCACCTTGTGCCATGAGAACAAATACGATGTTATTGTCCTTGTCAGTCATGATGTTTTCTGAGGAGCAGGTGTTGTTCAACGCTTTGTAACCGAAACTTAAGTCCCAAGTGCCGTTGGTAACTTTGAGGCGCATCGTATCTTTTGCAGCAAGATTCTTGAATGTGTGGATAGCTGGTTTCTCTGCTGTGGCTTTGCCGAGTTCGATAGCCTTGGTGTTCCATTCATTGCCTTTACCAACTAAGTTTTCGTTACCCGTGATATAATAGGTGGGTCCTTCTACTGAAGGAGTGTAGGTTGACCAAGTACCATCGTTTTCTCCCCAACCTGTAATGGTATAGCAATTGTTGGTACCAATGGTCAGGTTTCCTGTTTTATTCCAAAGACCATCCTTATTTTCCCAAACAATCGTGGTTGTACCCGTTTGTTGACGAGTGAACAGGCAATTGGTACTTCCGTCGGGTATTTCTGCTTGATATACAAGCGGGTCGTTTGCCAACACGGTCATGTGTACGTCAGCATAACTTTCACCAATCCATGCGTGAACGAAAAATTCAGGAGAGGCTTGTCCCCATAACGAACTACCGCCTGTGTTGAGATAGATGGTTTTTGCACTCAGTGAGAATACACAGGCGAGTGCGAACAATAATGAGATAGATTTTTTCATACTGTTAAATTTTAATTGGTTAGTTAATCTGTATTAGTTGTTATCTTGTCGCATTCCTTTTTCTACCTTATAATTTATTTGGTTTGTGTGCGAGTAAAAACACAAAAAGGAATGTTGATAAGTTTTATTGCAATAGGAACTTATGTCCGTTTTGTATCACTATGCCGCGGTAGGTGGCGTCCACCAACATGCCTAAAATGTTGTACATCGGCGCGTTCATATCCAACGACATCGGAGACTCGCTCTCCACTTGGTCAATCGCCGTATAGATACAGTCGGGAAGCAGTTTCTCTGCGCCCGCAGACCATGCGTAGCATACGTCCTCATCTGTCCATAGGTCTGAGGTCTGTTCTTTGTCTTTACCGGCATTGAAGATGAAGTTTACCTCTTTGACAGTGGCGTCAAACTGATAGAAATAGAACCCGTCGGCGTTCTTTTGTGTCAGTTCGGTGCCTGGCCATTGGGCGGTGTGTTCTTTTACGCTTGTGCCGGTACCTGTCCATGAATAGAGATACACTTTCTGCCACGAAGCGGGTTTGTAGAACGACACAATGATAGGTGTCGTCTGTGGTTCTTTTCGGGTGTAGGTGTAGGTTTGCACAGGTGTCTGTGTATTGGGGCTTGCGGCATACGCCATCAGGGTGGTGGTGTTGTTGATGGTGAACGACACTTCATTGCCCGCTGCCACACGTGTGGCGGAAGTGCGCGGGGCGGTACCGTCGGTGGTGTAGAAAATCTCCGCGGTCTCGGTTCCGCCCACCGTCTTCATCTCCACACGGAGTGTTTCTGTCTTAAAGGTTGTCGAACCGGGAGTAATCACCAATTTGGGTGCCACAGCCTTGTTGGTCTTAATCCATATAGCATATCCTGTTCCTGCTGCGGCTTTGGTATAGCCTGATTTTGAAGCAGATACGCGGTTCCCCAACTCTAAAATGAGTGTTCCGTTCTTGCCGGTTACCGTGGCGCGATACCCGCTTGCGTCTGCCTCGTCGGAGACACTGCTTTCGGAGTGGACGCCCACAGCCTGACGTGCCAAAATCATCGGCGCGATAGCCTCTTTATACTCTTTCCAATGGGGATAGAAGATACATGGTACACCGGGCATCGAGAGGATAAATGCGTTGGCTTGCAGCACTTTAGGTTTCATGCCGCTTGTCATGGAGTTGCCTTTTCCTCCGAACTCATTGTTGTCGCGTTGGTAGGTATCGTGGCTGTCCACAAAGGTTACGGCATACTTGCCCTTGCCTATACCCAATAACCCCGGTGCCTTGCAACCCGAATAGTTGCCGGCTGCCATAGAGTTGTTGAACGCGTCGTATTTTGTGCCGAAGTCGAAAGTGAGCGTGTTGCTGCCTGCTTCTTGGATACGACTCCAAAGTACATCTTTATTGCCGTCCCAGTATTCCATCACAGAGAAATAGTTGCCTGCCGCTTTGTTGTATTCGTCAATGTGCGAGTTGTGAAATCCTTTGCAGTAGTCGTATCGCCAACCGTCGTATTTCATCTCGGCTTTCATCCATTTCAGGTAGGCGCAGAACATCTTGCGCACTTCGGCGTTGGTGTGGTCCCAATCGCGTGCTGCGCCGTAGTTTGCTTCATTGCCGTACCCGTCGTCGGCAGCCCCGGTGGCCTTGCCTTTGCATGCTCCGGCAGCGGCAGAACTATTCATCTCGTCGGTGCGGCATATCCATGCCGGTGTGGGTTCAAACGAGCCGAACTCGCCAAAATCCTCCGGATAGAAATCGCACCACGAAGATTTGTTGTCGGTATGGTTGATAACGATGTCGGCAATCACTTTCGCCCCGCCTGTGTGCAGGTTGCTGATGAGTGTCTCCAATTCGGCACGGTTGCCCCATGCGGAGTTTTGGTTGCAGTATTGTGCAGGGTGGTAGCCTACGCCCGATGCTTTTGCGGAGGGCGGAAGCCATACGAGGTCGAAGTAGGCGGCAATCTCACTTGCCTCGGCAGCGAGATTGGTCCAACGGGTAGTACCATGTTTGAGTCCGCTCTTCTGATAGGAGTCCCAATAGAACGCCTGCAACATCACATCGCCGCACTCCGCAGGCACGGAAGTGGCGTAGGTGGAAGGTTCCGATGGGTCGGTCGGGTCTGTGGGGTCTATGGGGTCGGGTGGAGTGGTGCAATCTTGGGCTTCCTCGATATACCACATATCGTCTTTGTACATTATCTTGATATAGATATTGTACGACCCTGCGGTATGGCAAGTCAGTCCTTGTGTATCGATAGTGAAATGCGAGGCTGCACCATATTGGTCTAATGCCGGAATAGCCCATTCTGCATTTCCGCCTTGGTCATAACAAGTGAGAACATCGCCTGCTTTGAGGGCTACGCAATTGGCACAATACTGGGTACGTCCCTGAAAATCATCATTATCTGTTTTGGTGGCAGGATAGTCATCAGTGCCATTGACACGTACAAAAAAGGGTTTAGCAAAAAGCGATAGGCTCAGTAAAATAGAAAAACAGAATATGTACAATCTTTTCATTGGAGTATGCTGCGATAAAAGGTTAATAGTCAAATAATTATGAAACCGTCTGCAAAGGTATATATTTTTTTTAATACTCACAAAATATATATGCAAATTGTAAAATACATTGTGCATTTTGGGGGTGTTGATAGAATATCGCTAAAAAAAATCCTATCTGGAACCAGATAGGATTTTGTCTTCGAAATCAACTTTTCAGTGAGTTATTTCAAGGCGATAGCACCGCTCGGGCAAACACCGGCACAGGTACCGCACTCGGTGCAGAGATCCGGGTCGATCGAATAGCGTTCACCTTCAGAAATTGCGCCCATCGGGCACTCGTCTTTACATGTACCGCATGCAATGCAGTCTTCAGAAATTACGTAAGCCATAATTGTATTATTTTTTATTTTGTTTATGATTTAATGACTGTGTTTTTCCTGCTTTCTTATATCCTTACTCCTCGCCTCCTTACTCCTTGTTCCTTACATATTACAATATGCTTTATCGTATATGTTTTGCGGATTGCAAAACCGAGTTGGCAAAAAGCAGTTTGCGGTGCAAAGGTACGACAAAAAAACCAATATACCAAAAAATGGGGATATATTTTTGAGAAAAACTTGTTTGCCTTCTGTTTTGTTACTTTTTTGCCTGCCTCAATGCCGCCAATAATTGTTGGTTGGGGGTGGTGGAACCCCCATTGACCAATCCTTTCCGTTTGGCGAAAGTAGTCCAGTCTTTGGCACTATGGTCGTCTGTCAGCGGCAATCCTAATTGCAAAAAATGGCAGTAGGCTATGCCAAGAGCGTCGGTGGCGTCTAATTTCTTGGGCATTTGGTCGTCGGGAATATGCAAAAAACGTTGTAACATTGCTGCCACTTGCTCTTTGCCGGAGTGTCCGTTGCCGGTAATCGCCATCTTGATTTTCATGGGCGAGTACTCATTTATGGGGATATCTTTGCTCAATGCGGCTGCTATCGCCACCCCTTGTGCATGTACTATTTTAATCATCGTCTGCGGGTTTTTGTCCACAAACTGGGTTTCGATGGCAAGTTCCGTCGGGTGGTATTGGTCTATCAACTCTTGCAAGAAAAAGAACTCTTTTTGCAGGCGCGCATACTGTCCTTCCAACTTATGCACGTCCAGCACTCCGAAATCGACCAACCGGACACGCTGCCCCTCACTGTCTAACAGCGCATAGCCCATAAACAATGTTCCCGGGTCGATACCCAGTATCCGATGTTTCTTGACAAGATGGTCTTGCATACGTGTTGTGCCTCAGTGGTCGTCTTTCTCGCGTGTGCGGATTGCACCCCGAATGATGATGAGGATAGCACCCCCTATCAGCACATAGTTGGCATACGGCTGTATATCACACACACTCAAGATGGCTCCCACCAAGAGTGCGATCATGCCGGATAGTAAAAAGATATTCGATTTTTTCATATTGTCTATTCCCCTCCTGCGGAAGGAATGTTGATGATTATTCTATGATATACACGTCCTCGTTGGCGGTGTGCATATAGTATCGTTCGCGTCCGTAACGTTCTAAACTGTCTGTATTTTGCAGGGTCTGAATCCCCTCTCGCGCAACGCGCGTACCTTCTCTATACATATCGCGTTGTTTTTCCAATTGGTGTATGTCCCGTCCGCGTTTGATGGTGTGTATCAGACTTTGGTCGCCCGCAAACAGCATAATGAATGTGAATACCAACAAGGTAATCACATACTTATTGAGCAGATATTTCTTGATACGCCTCCAGAGCAACGCCCAATCGATTTCTTTCTTTTCTCGCATAGTGCCACACAATTTATCGGCAAAGATACGACAAATTTCTCGCTTATGCAAATCGAACAGCCCAACGGTATCAAAATAACTGCATAACTCGCAGGAACATATAAATAAACGTGAGTTTGAGATAACGAAGACCGATATACAAAACGAATAGGAACTTGCAATGCGACACGTTAGGGGAACAAATACACGAAAAATTTAATCAAATATAAACGAATATACTATGGGGAAGAAAGACAATTATCAGAAATGATGTGTATCCCTTGCTTATCCCTTGCTGAATCACCTACTAATCACCTACTAATCACCTACTCATTACCCGATATGGACAGCATGAAGAAAGGGACTGCTGTGCGTACAAACAGTCCCTTTCTTGGTGGCAGACGATGTATATGGCATCGTCTAAAAACGGGGCGTAAGATATACCCCTAATGGGCTTATTTTACTATCAGCGGTGCTACCATGTCGGCAGAGCGGAGCATATACATGCCGGCGGGCAGCATAGAGATGTTGATAGCGGTGTTGCCTTCTGCGGGCAGTGTGAGAACTGCGTTTCCTGCGAGGTCGTAGATAGCGATGTAGCCTGCAGCACCTGCCACGTGGATATAGTCGGTGGCGGGGTTGGGATATACTTGCAGCGTGTTAACCGTTGCGTTGCCTACACCGGTTCCGATATTCGCGAGAGCAACGTGAACAGTCTCTGTATCGTTGGCAAAGATGTAGCCCACAGGCAGTTCGGCAGAGGTGAGCGTATAGGATGCATCACGGAGCATCATATCGATAACCCATTTCTCTGCCATGTTGGTATAGGTGTAAACAACACTATCCTTGGCATCAACGGCGGTGAGTGTGAGTGCTGCCAATGCTGTGCGGACAGCCTCTTCGTCCGCCCCATGCAGGTTAAGCGATGTGGCACTTACATGGGGTGTTACCTCCTCTACAGGTATTTCCTCAATCGTGATATTATCAATCGACAAATAGTAAGGGGTGCCATTGATATACCCACGGATACCCAGCGCATAAGAAGCGGTAGCGGGGACGGTGAAAGTGGTTTCCAACAATTGGTAATCGCCATTGGTGATACCCGTTTGAGGCATAAGTTGTATAGTCATGGAATCGTTACCCAGTTCCGAACCGAGATAAATGCTGATGTTAGCATACGATTTGGTACTATAATCCTGACGTGCATAAAGCGAAACCTTGTAGGCTTTCCGTTTTTCGAACCGGAAGGCTTGCATTAGCCAATCGGTGTTTCCGTAACTCAATGTTGCATTCCATTGTCCTTCATAAGGGGTGCGATTACGGTCTGTTTTGGTAGAGTTGGCTTTCCATACATCATTACCGTTTTCGCTATATTGCAGCCAACCCGCCACGGTTTTCTGATCGGTATTGCCCTCTTCAAAACCATCGAAGAAGGGGATGGTCTTTGCTTTGGCAGCCTGCATCCTAACCGTAACCGCCTCATCGGGCATAATGAAATGGCGTTTGTCTGTCCAACGGACCGTTTTATCCGTACTATACGATATAAACAGATATGCCGGGTCTATGGTATAACTCAGGGCTATGGTGTCTCCCATAGCCGCCGTAGCAACTGCAACCGGACTGCCAAATACCGAATCGGCAACAGAGATGGCGTATTGGGTATTGCTTTTCTCGGTTATGCGTACGTTGTCCAATACGATACCATTTCCCGACGAAGCATACCCGCAGATACCCAGTACATAGGTAGCGGTCTGAGGCACGGTGAAGTCGGCAACTATAGCCTGATAAAGCGTGTTGCGAACAATAGTTTGTGGAACAAGCACAGTAGTCATCGCCTTTTCGTTGCACGTGTTGCCCAAGCATACTTGCAAAGTCTGTGCAGTGGATGTAGTTTCGGAAACAGTTTGCTTTGCGCGCATAGAAACCGTATAGGTTTTTCCTGCTTCCAAGGTAATGGCATTGAACATCCAACCGGAGCGATTGTTGGCAGCGAAGAAAGCCGTCCACGTGCCTTCATAAGGAGCGTGGCTGTTGTCGGCTTTCCAATATTCGTTTTGGAAAGTGGGGGTTACAAACCATCCTGCCACCGATTGTTGGTGTTGATTACCCTCTTCAAATCCGTCGAAGAAGGGGACAGGTTTAGCCTGCGAGGTGATCATCTCTATATTGATATTCTCATCGGGCATAACAAATGTGCTGTCGGTAAGCCAATTTATTTGGGGAACAGTGTTGTAGCGGCAGAAAGCATATCCGTCGTTCATAGTACGGCGTACGGTAATAGTATCTCCCGGGTAAGCCGTGTTGGCACTAACGGTCAGTAAACCACTTTCGTTGGCAGCGGCGGTAACCGTGTACTGCCCGGTAGATTCCACTACGCGGATATTATCTATAGAAAGATAGGTCGAACGGGTGCTGATAGAACCGTAGATTCCCAGCACATAGTTTCCCGAAGTCTTTACCGAGAAACGAACAACCACCGGTTGGTAATCGCCATTGACCAGATACTGATTATTCATAAGCCGTATCTTCATGGCGTCTTTATGGCATGCGGAACCTAAATGGGCATTCACGTACACATCAGACGTACCGCTTTTGTCCTGTCTGGCACGGAAGGACAGAATATACTCTTTGCCTGCTTCCAGCGTAATGGCGTTGAACATCCAGCAATCATTGGAATAGCGTAGTGTAGCATTCCAATTGCCGGCATACGGTGTACGGTTAGAATCGGTATATTTCGTGTTGGCTTTCCAACAATTTGAACCATACGTATTTTGCACCACCCAACCGGCTATCGGTTGGTCTTGCGTATTGCCCTCTTCAAAGCCCTCGAAGAACGGGATGGCGTGCGGCGCAATGGCATCGATACCAATTGTAACATCCTCGCCGATCATAATGAACCGTTTAGCATCGATCCATTTCACACTCGGTGTGGTGGTGAGGGCACGGAAATAGAACCCATCGTTCATAGCATACTCTACAGAAATGGTATCTCCCACGTATGCTTCCGTTTTGTTTATGGTCAGCGTACCATACTCAGGATTGGCTGTTCGGATAGCATAAGGTATACGCTTTCGGATATGGATGTCATCGATACTCATATACATAGGGTCCCTCGTGAGTTTACCACGAATACCCAGTATGTATTTCCCGCTTGCCGGAACATAGAAACGGCAGTGCAGTTGTTGATAGTCTCCGTTGGTCAGTCCCGTTTCCGGCAGAATCTCTATTTTCATAGAGTCTTTGTCGGCAGCGTTGCCGAGTGCGGCGCGAAGAGTGGCATAGGACTTGTTGCTTGTGTTTTGGCGGGCAAAGAGATACATCTCGTATTCGGTATCAGCCTCCAACTGCAATTTGGTAAACAGCCAATCGGTGTTGCTATACCGAAGAGTAACATTCCATTTGCCGTTGCAGGGTTGACGGTTGTAATCTGTTTGGGTTGAGTTGGCAATCCACACGTTGTTCCCTGCTTCGCTTTGTTGAAGCCAGCCTTTAACGGCTTCTTGGTCGGTATTGCCCTCTTCGAAGCCCTCGAAGAACGGGAGGGAGTGTGTAGGCAGCACGGTCATACCGATAATGACATCCTCATCGGGCATTCTGAAGCAAGAATCGTTGAGCCACAGCAGTGTGGTATTGGTAGTATAGCGTACGAATAACTCGCCCTCTGCCATAGTGCGGCTCAGTCGGATAGTGTCGCCGCACATTGCTTGGGTCTTGTTGAGCGTAATCGTACCTAACTCGGAATTTGTCGTTTGGATGGTGTGGGGTACATTCTCCGTAAGACGGATATCATCTATACTGAGATGGTTAGATGATTCCCCTCGACCTTGAATACCCAAGGCGTACATACCGCCTTCCGGCACCATGAAAGTGCCGGTGAACAACTGATAGGCTCCGTTCTTGACAGAGGAAGAGGGGATGATGGCAATTTTCATCGAGTCGTTGATTGCTGTGCTACCAATGCCGGCTTGCAGGTATGCCCCCGAAGAATTAGAATATTGGCGTGCATACAGGCTCAAGCGATACTCTTTGCCTGCCTACAAGGCAAAGTATTTGAACATCCAATCATTGTTGTTTGCGTATAGGGTAACATTCCAATTGCCCGCAAACGGCGTACGATTATAGTCGGTCAGTGTAGAGTTAGCCGTCCATACCGAGTCGCCGCTGATACTTTGTTGCAGCCAATTGGCTACAGGGCGACCTTGTTGGTTGTTCTCCTCAAAGCCGTCGAAGAAAGGTACAGTGTAGAAAGGTGCTGTTTCCATACGGATTGTTACGTCCTCATCGGGCATGACAAAGCGGTTGTCGTCTAACCATTTCACGGCGGGGGTGGTGATATACCGCGACAGAACATATCCATCCGAAATGATAGCAGACAGAGTAACCGTATCTACGGCATAAGCGGTGGTCAGGTCTGCACTGAACGTGCCTATTTCCGGAGAGACGCATGTAATAGTATGGGGCAGACGCTCCGTAATGCGGATGTTATCAATACTTATATAAAACGGGTTGTTATTGATTTTTCCACGTATTCCCAATATATACTCTTTGGTTTCCGATACGGAAAAACGTGCTACCAACCCTTGGTAGTTACCATTTACCAGACCTGTTTCGGGCATGATTTCCGTGGTCATGGCACTCTTTTTTGGGGCATTGCCCAAGTACACACTTATGTTTGCATTGTTTGCTGTGGCACCATCTTGCCGTGCGTACATAGAGAATATATACTGTTTGCCTGCCTCCAAGGTAATCTTGGTGAACAACCAATCGGTGTTGTTATATACGAGGGTAGCATTCCATTGACCGGCATAGGGTTGGCGGTTTTTATCGGTCTCAGTAGAATTGGCTTGCCAATTTTTATTTCCGAATTCGCTCTCTTGCCACCAACCGACAACATCTGTGGACTGGATGTTATCCTCCTCAAAGCCTTCGAAGAACGGTACGGTGTGCGCATAAATCAAAGCCCAGCGGATAGTAACATCCTTATCGGGCATAATAAAGCGGTTGCCGTCTATCCATTGCACGTCGGGAGTGGTAAAGTATCGGTCAAAAGCGTACCCATCGTCCAGTGTGCGGCTGAGCGTGATGGTGTCTCCTACGATAGCCGATGCGGGAGCGGCGGTCAGAGTACCGTGATCCACATTTGTTATAATCGCGTGAGGCTGTGCCAAATACGCACTAACCACCATATCGCTACCACAACATATAATCTTGTTTCCCTCAATCTGCTGGAGGGTATTGGTAGAGAGGCTAAGAATCGGGTGTCTCGCATATTTGGCAGTAACGGTGATGGTGTCGCCGAAAGCGATGTTTGTAGTCTTGCTCAGAGCGATGCTGTCTCCCAATGCCGGATCTACAGAAGCACTATACGTACCACTACCGGTGAGGCGAAGTTCCATACCCATATCCGTGAAACGGGGTCCATAATTCCCGTTCCAAAACATGTGGTCTTTACCATGTAGTTCATAGCGCAACTTAGAGACACCTGCCGGCAAAGAGGATATTGCAATGGCTGTTGTGGGCGGCACATCTATTGCGTCGAACCTCTCCTTTTTGTTCACCGCATAAATTGTGTCTATAGGCGTATCCTCGTCATTCAGGCAGACTACCATCGCCTGGCAGATACCATTCCCCTCTATGCCGTGTTTTATTATCTCATAGCGCACGGAGACCAGCAACTTGGCTTGTGCCAAATCGTCTGCGGAAAAGCCTTTCTCCGCAAGGTCCACCGTCTGCGTGAGCACGGACTCTTTGTACGATGACTGCACATAGCCTTCCTTAATCGCCCAACTGCCATCGCCGGATTTTGTCCAGCCTGTGAATTGTGTCTCCGTGTCGGGAGACGGGTTCTGCAGCAGGTTGATACCCCACTGCGCCTGTGCAAACATACTGCCTGCACTCGCTATTGCACATATCAATGTCAATAGGAATTTGGATTTCTTTTTCATTAGCGTCAATGATTTTATAATATTGATAATTTCTTACTTGCTATGTTTTTTTTACATATCTGTTATGCTTATTCAGGAAAAAACGTTGCAAAAGTACTATATTTTTCTGAAATACACAAATGATAGTTGTTTTTTTTTTTTTTTGTTAAAAATTGAGTACTTGCACGCACACATTTGCATAAATCACCAACTCGTCATTCATCATATTGTATGGGGTACTTCTACATTGTGGAATCACCCGAAAGACCCACGACATCCCCACGATAAGGATTGTATGTTGCGTTTGGAACAAATACACGAAAAATACATCAAATATATACAGGGGAAACGTTAATTATCGTGTAATTGGACGTTAATTTTTTTGGGGGGAACATGTAATTAACCATGTAATTTTGACCATTGTTAATTATTTTTCTTTGGAGAATACATAGAATTTAGAAGTCAGATGGATACAATAATTCCTTACGCCTTACTCCTTATTCCTTACTCGCTCGGCAAGTGAAACTATGGGGCGATTTGCATATCTCATTAAAAAGCAGTATCTTTGCATTCTCAAAGCGGGGCTATTGTTTTTCCCCGCACTTGTATTTACCAAACACTGAAAACAATGCGTACAACTGAAGAATTACAAGGCGTCAGCCTGTTGGGCGAAAACCGGACGAAGTATCCTACGGATTATGCTCCCGAAATGTTAGAAACATTTGTCAATAAGCACCCCGAGAACGAGTACCTCGTTACGTTTAACTGCCCCGAATTTACATCGCTCTGCCCCAAAACAGGGCAGCCCGATTTTGCCACAATCGTTATCTCGTACATTCCGCGTGAACGTATGGTGGAGTCTAAGTCGCTGAAACTCTATCTGTTCTCGTTTCGTAACCACGGCGATTTTCACGAGGATTGTGTGAATATCATCATGAACGATTTGGTCAAACTGATGGACCCGAAATATATAGAAGTAACCGGTATCTTTACTCCCCGCGGCGGTATCAGTATTTATCCGTTTGCCAACTACGCCGACGCCGACCATCAGTGCCTGAAGCAACAACGCCTCTTGGCGCGCTTTGCGGAAGTACTTACTAATCCTAAATACTAAATTCCAATGAAAGACAGTATCATCATTTTGTCCGGCGGAATGGACTCCACTACGATGCTCTATGAGTATAAGGACGAGATAGCCCTGGCTCTGAGTTTCAACTATGGCAGCAATCATAACGAGAAGGAATTGTATTTCGCGCGTTTGCATTGCGACCGTTTGGATATTCCGCACATTATCATTCCGTTAGAGTTTATCCACGACTATTTCCATAGTTCGCTGCTCGAAGGGGCGGACGCTATTCCAGAGGGTAATTACGACGAGGAGAATATGCGCTCGACCGTCGTTCCGTTCCGTAATGGTATCATGCTGGCTGTTGCGGCAGGTATGGCGGAGAGCCGTGGAATGAAACGTATCATGATGGCAAACCACTCGGGCGACCATGCTATCTATCCCGACTGCCGACAGACGTTTGTGGACGCTATGAATCAGGCGATTAAGGCGGGGACGTATGACGGAATAGAACTGTTTACGCCCTACACGGGTATCACCAAAGCCGACATCGCACGCCGTGGCAAAGCCCTTGGGATAGACTATGCCGAGACATGGAGTTGCTACAAAGGAGGCGAGAAACATTGTGGCAAATGTGGCACTTGCACCGAGCGTATCGAAGCCCTCCGCGAAGCCGGAATAGAAGACACCACCGAATACGAAAATGCCTAATTCATAATTAAAAAGTCAGGAGGATGTCAGGAGGATGTCAGGTGGATGTCAGGTGGATACAATGTAAATATCATTCATCATTCTGAATTATCATCCCGCTTTGCTCTCATAATTCTTAATTCATAATTCATAATTAAATAAAGTGTATTACGTAGAAAAGCGTTTGGAGATTTCCGCTGCACATAATCTCCACCTCAGTTACGACAGCAAATGTGAGGCTCTCCATGGGCATAACTGGATAATCGTGGTCTATTGCAAAGCCCGCGAATTGAGTGCGGATGGCATGGTAACCGACTTTACCCTGATCAACCGCGTGGTAAAGGACACCTTCGACCATAAGTACATCAACGATGTGTTGGATGTGAATCCCTCGGCGGAGAATATCGCACGTTGGATTTGCGACCATATCGACAACTGTTACAAGGTCAGTGTGCACGAGTCGGAGAACAACTGCGCCATCTACGAAAAAGATGAGTAAGACGTATCGCGTAAACGAGATTTTCTATAGTTTGCAAGGCGAAGGGTATCACACAGGCTATCCTGCTGTGTTTGTGCGCTTTAGCGGGTGCAACCTCCGGTGTCCGTTTTGCGATACCGACTTCAGCCTGTTCACTGAGATGAGTGCCGAAGAGATATGTGGTGAGGTGCAACGCCTCAGTGCTGACCCGCAGGTGCTGATTGTGTTGACCGGCGGAGAACCCTCTTTGCAAACCGATGATTATCTGATAGATACGTTGCACACTACGGGCAAACAAATCTGCGTGGAGACCAATGGTACGCACCCTTTGCCCGCGGGGGTAGATTGGATAACCTGTTCGCCTAAGGAGGGTACGCAGGTCGTTCTGCCGCGTGTGGACGAACTGAAAATCGTCTATCAGAATCAAGACGTGGAGCAATGGGCGAGGGAGGTGAGTGCCGACCGCCTGTATCTGCAACCCTGCTCGTGCCGAAACACTGCGGAGGTGGTAGAGTATATCCTGCGCCATCCCCGTTGGCACCTCTCTTTGCAAACACATAAGTATCTGAATATCAGATAGGAATGTGTGTATGTTATAAAAAGCGTCTTGTGTATTCTCGTACACAAGACGCTTTTTTTATGATAGTTTGATATGTTCTTTTCCAAGAAAAAGGGTTAATTAACGTCAGTTCGATATAAGACATAACGCAGTTTTTGGGTTGATAATAGATATTTGAGTTGTTGTTCCACTATATATATTTGACCATATTTGACCATATTTAGCGAAGAAAAAAATGGTTCAATTATGTGGCAAATTATATGTTCAAAACGAATTAACGTCCAATTACACGCTAATTAACGTTTCCCTTATATATATTTGTCTATATTTGGCTTAATTTTTCGTGTATTTGTTTCCCAAATTGTGGCGCATCTTGCGCCATAAGTAAGATTTTGTTCGTTTTGCTTTATAGGTTTTCGTCATTTAGAACTCACGTTAATTACATGGTCAAATATGTTCCAAGAAAAAAATAACGTTACTTGGATTTTGCCGCAAACAGGCGGTTGAAATCGCGTGGGGTGGGGGTATCGAAATGCACCACTTTTTCAGTGGCGGGGTGGATAAACTCCAAGACCTGCGCATGCAAACACAGGCGGTCGATAGGCGAAAATTCGTTGCCGTGTCCATACTTGCGGTCGCCTGCTACGGGGTGTCCGATAGATGCCAAGTGTACGCGAATCTGATTGGTACGACCGGTTTCCAGATCGAGTTCTACCAACGAAAGAGGCAGTTTGTCCCCGTCATCGACAAGCGATGACTGATTGGTTTTCAACACTTTATAGTTTGTGATGGCTATCTGACCGCCGTCGTCGGTGGGCGAAGAATAGACCACCGCATTGTGGTTGTCCTCTGTGAGCCAGGTAGTTATTTTCCCTTCCGATTGGTCGAACAGACCCTCCGCCACGGCGATATAAGTGCGTTGGGTAACCAACTGACGCCAATAGGTGCGCATATAGTGTTGCAACTCCGGCGACTTGGCAAACACCAACAGACCGCTTGTCTCGCGGTCAAGACGATGTACCACATAGACGTTGGCACGCCGACTGCGACGGCGGACATAGTCCCTCAGAATCGACAACGCGGTTGTCTCTGACGAACCCGGAATAGCCGATACGGTGAGCAAACCCTGCTTTTTCTCCACTACGATGAGCGAATCGTCCTCATAGACCACACGCAGTTTGGGGTGGGTGAGTTCGATGTTTCCGCGCCCGCTCACGATGATGATTTTGTCCCCTCTGTGCAGAGGTGTGTCATGGCGCGTTTGGATAGAACCGTTGACCGACACACGGCGTTGCCCCAACATCTGTTTGACGCTGGTCTTAGCCATTCCGCCCATCTTAGATTGCAGAAAATCAAGCAGTTGCGTGTCGGCTTCTACATGAAAAGAAGTATCTTGTTTAAGTTTGTACATAATTGATAATTATCGAAGGTCTGTGGCAAAAACTATTTCCCTTGTCGATTCATACGCATCCATGCCACCATGGCAGAGCCATTGACAATCAGGAAAACCGTGAACAAAAGCAGCGAGAAGATGTTGTTAATCAGGATATAAAGCACCATACCGCCCGCGCTGTAAATTACCCACCATATCCATGCGTCCACTTTCTGGTAAATAAGCCAGAAATTAGCCAGAGTGGACGATGCAATCATCAGTCCGCTGCATAGTTTGAGCAACACATTGGCGTCCCATGCGTCGCGTTGGATAAACAACGTGGCAAGCACATAATCCGCCACCACAATCAGCAAAGCGGCAACGAGCGTCCATGCCAACGCCCGCCCGTGCAGGTATTGCGGTATAAATGGCTCATTGTCAGTCGTTTGGCTGTTCTGTGCCTTGAGTCCGCGCTTCCATTCGACGATAGATTTTGCCATAAAAGGCACAAAAACACCAAGTTGTAAAAACACCAAATCGTAGTTGCCTTGCAAAAAGAATTGCCACGAGAGCAGAAACGCCATCAGAATACCGCCGTAGAAACCGGTGTAGTTTTGTGGGTTTTTGATGGTCAGTACATACGCCACCCCCACCACGCTGGCAGGAATGCCCACAATGAACGCCTTGCTATCCCATTGCAAAAGTTGCCCTTTCATCGACGGCAAAAGCCACTCGATGAGATACAATACTACAAAAAGCAGCAGAAACAACCCGCAGGAGAAAAGCGTCTTGTAAAATAGTTCGAGAAATAATTGTTTTTGCATAGTTGGTAATGAGTAGAGAAATAATAAGGGCGAGCCGAAGCCCGCCCTTAGATATGACGCAAAAATTACTTACGTTTGCGGTCGCCGTAGCGAGACATAAACTTATCAACACGTCCTGCGGTATCGACGAGTTTCGATTTACCGGTGTAGAACGGGTGGCTGGTATTCGAGATTTCCAACTTAATCAGCGGGTACTGAACGCCGTCAATCTCAATGCTGTCCTTCGTAGCAGCGGTGGAGCGGCTGAAGAACTGAGTACCATCAGACATATCTTTGAAGACTACCACGCGGTAGTTCTCAGGGTGAATTCCTTTTTTCATTGTCTTACGTTTTTAACAGTTTTACAATGTGCCGTTCTGATTACTCAGCAACAACATTCAGTTTGATATCGGCTTTAACCTCACGGTGAAGACGTGCAACAGCGATATGCTCACCGGTAACCTTGATAGGCTCAACAATGGTGATCACTTTCTTGTCGATGTTGATGTCTTTTGCAGCCAAAGCGGCAGAAATCTGGGTGGTAGTAACCGTACCGAAGATTTTACCATCCTCGTTAGCCTTAACCGTCATATCGATGGTCATATTTGCCAACTGCTCTGCCAATGCTTGTGCATCTGCCAGCAATTTTGCTTGTTTGTGAGCCTGTTGTTTCAGGTTCTCTGCCAACTGTTTGCGGTTGCTCTCGTTTGCGATAACGGCGATTTTGTTAGGCAACAGGTAGTTGCGGCCATAGCCGTCGCGTACACGTACTATATCGTTCTTGAAACCTAAGTTTGCAAGGTCTTGAATCAAAATTACTTCCATGATGTTTCGTTTGTTAAAGGGTTAATACTTACAATTACTTCATCATATCGGTTACGTAAGGCAGCAATGCCAAGTGGCGTGCTTTCTTAACGGCTTGCGAAACTTTGCGTTGATACTTGAGGCTGGTTCCCGTGATACGGCGGGGCAGAATCTTGCCTTGCTCGTTCAGAAATTTCTTCAAGAACTCAGGATCTTTGTAGTCGATGTACTTGATACCGCTCTTCTTGAAACGGCAATACTTTTTCTTCTTCTGATCGTTGGTTTGCGGGGTCAGATAGCGAATTTCATCATTCTGTGCCATAATTAAGCCTCCTCTTTTTTAAGATTACCACGACGTTTCTCAGCATACTCAAATGCGTACTTGTCAAGACGCGTAGTGAGGAAGCGGATAACACGCTCGTCACGACGGAATTCAGTCTCGAGAGTAGCGATAACTGCGGGTTCTACATCAAATTGCAATACTGCATAGAATCCCGTTGTTTTACCTTGGATAGGGTAAGCGAGTTGGCGCAAACCCCACTCCTCACGGTTCAGCACGGTACCACCGTTCTGCTGGAGAAGGTTCTCGAATTTGTCTACCGCTTCCTTCATCTGTGGTTCAGACAAAACGGGAGTCAAGACGAAAGCGGCTTCGTAATGATTTAACATAAT
>JBNMHB010000041.1:0-18222 GCA_050872525.1 Bacteroidales bacterium
ATCGTCCGATATGCATATTTTGTCGTTTTTGACGGCAAAATTACTCAAACACTTTCAAATCAAAAAATCAAAGAACGCTTGTAACTACATAAATATCAGTTAGTTACAACAGTATCGCAACAATTTATCGCAACAGTAGTATATTTGAAACATGTATATTCCTCTGGAG
The DNA here is from genome assembly GCA_050872525.1 of Bacteroidales bacterium. Lineage (GTDB taxonomy): Bacteria > Bacteroidota > Bacteroidia > Bacteroidales > Paludibacteraceae > Colicola. The sequence continues at coordinate 170 of JBNMHB010000041.1, forward strand.
AATCTGGATATGTATAAATTATCTTATCAATGTCTAAAGACGAAACTAAATTATTTTTCCGTTGGATGCTATCAGCAAGGAAAGCATTTATTTTCTCGTTCAGCCACGGAAGGTTTATAACACAACTATCTATACCACAGGCGGATGCAGCAGAATCTATACAAATGTGATGTTCGTGCATAAAGCCATAGGGATAATCGGGAACATTTCTACACCCCGATAAAATTGCTCCTACGAGCAAGAGCAAGATACCGAAAAATTGTTTTGATTTCATAATCGTAATAGATTTTTGAATTATTATTGGGTTGTTTAGTTTTGGATAATTCCATCCGTAGTGGAACGCCATTTATAGAATTCATCACCATGTACTATAGTCCATAACTTTGTGCCATCGGGTTGTGTAACTTGAACAGAATCCGGGCATGCAGGCATCGCTAACATTGATAACGAACACCCTAATCCGAGTATTAAAAATAAGATATTTTTCATAAGAATCATTGTTTAATTGTTATATTCTGGGAATAAATCCCAATGAGATTTGGACTATATTTCTTTGGTCTTTTACCGCCCCACTATACCATAAACTATCGCCAAAATAGGTCTCTGTTTTAGCTGGAAATGTATTATTGTCATGATACTCCGGATCTATCCAAACAGTGTCTCCATTACAATTAAACCAAAGTGTTCCCGCTCGTTTGTGATCTTCAATCGTACATTCAAAGTATGTTACATCTTCGTTTGTTATTGTATCAACAATACACAGATATTGCATTATTTGAAGTGATGATGTTAAGTTCTGTTTTCTCTCTGCACTATCTGCCAAGAAGGCATTTATTTCACTATGCATCCAAGGTATATTGATTGTGCAACTATCTATACCACAGGCGGATGCAGTAGAATCTATGTAGATGTGATGTTCGTACGTAAAACCACGAGGATAATCGGGAGTACACCCTGACAAAATTGCTCCTGCGAGCAAGAGCAAGATACCAAGAAGTTGTTTTGGTTTCATATAGATAGCACTTATAAGTGATTGAGAAATACTTTGCTCAATAGACAGGTGATATAGACAGGTGATACCCTACATATATATTTCCAAGTCGTTTATACTTTCAAGTCGTTATCTATACCGTATGATTGATGACGGCGTCGTAGATGCGGCGGACTTTCAGTCCGGCATCGTACCAGCGGATGTTGTTGACTTCGCGTTGTCCTTCGATATGGAGCGATTGGTACATTGCGGGGTATTTGACAATCGCATAGATGGCGTCTGCCATAGCGTCGATGTCCCAGTAGTCGGTCTTGATGGCGTGAGTCAGAATCTCGGCGCACCCCGATTGCTTCGAGATGATTGCCGGACAGCCTACCTGCATTGCCTCCAAAGGCGAGATACCAAACGGCTCACTCACACTGGGCATGATGTACACATCCGATGCCGCCAACATCTCCTGTACCTGTTTGCCACGCATGAATCCCGGAAAATGGAACTTGTCGGCGATACCACGCTTAGCCACAAGGTCAATCATCTCGTTCATCTTGTCGCCACTACCAGCCATCACAAAACGCACTCCGTCGGTCTTCTCCAATACCCGCGCAGCCGCTTCCACAAAGTACTCCGGTCCTTTCTGCATGGTGATACGCCCCAAGAAAGTTACCAGTTTGTCTTTGCGTGGTTTCTTTTGAAACTCATCGGGGTTTGCCAATGGCTCCACGGCATTATGCACAGTGGACACTTTGCGCGGGTCGATACCATACTTGTCGATGACGGTTTGACGGGTCAGGTTGCTCACGCACATAATATGGTCTGCCTCATCCATACCTCTTTTTTCGATGGCATAGACGGTGGGATTCACGTTTCCGCGACTGCGGTCGAAGTCGGTGGCATGCACATGGATGACCAATGGCTTGCCGGATATATGCTTGGCAAACACTCCCGCAGGATACGTCAGCCAGTCGTGGGAGTGGATAATATCGAAATCAAGGCTATTAGCAAGCACCGACGCCACTGCCTCGTAGTTGCCAATCTCTTCGATGAGGTTGTCGGGATAGCGACCGGAGAAGCCCACACAACCGAGGTCGTCGGTACCTATTCGGCGATAGTCGTATCGTATGCCATTGCGGAAATGGAAATACTCTTCAGGGGACATTCTGCCTGCCATACGCTCCCGCACATAGTCGTAACCATTTTCTTTCCACACAATAGGCACACTGTTCGCTCCGATGATGCGCAGGAACGATTGGTCTTCGTCGCCCCAGGGTTTGGGTATCACAAAAGTGATGTGCATATCGGGTTGCTGTGCCATACCGCGTGTCAGTCCGTAACTTGCCGTACCTAATCCTCCTAAGATATGAGGCGGGAACTCCCACCCGAACATTAGTGCATTCATGTCTATTGCAATGTTGTGTTTTGCGACTCTTCGGAAGTCGTTTTATATCGTTTCATTGTATCCATCACGGATATTACGGCAGCCACACTGGGTGCGAAACTCACTCCTCCGTGTCCTCTGTAGGGCGGGTTTCCGTCGTATAATTCGTTGAGCGTACCAATACAGAGTTCGCTCATCTCGCGCTCATATCCCACAAGCATACGTTCCATAAAACTCAGTCCGCTACGCTTATATATACTCATGTACGCGCGCGCGTAAGCAGCGATGGTTGCTGGCCATATAGGTCCATTGTGGTAGTTGCGGTCGCGTTCCAACTGCCCTCCCACATAGAACGGGCGATAGTTTCCGCTCTTGGGCGAGAGTGTACGCAGTCCGCGCGGAGCAAGCAATTCCTTGGTGCAAATATCCACCACGGCTTTCATCTGTTTCTTGTCCAAGGGGGAATAGGGCAATCCGGCACTCCATATCTGATTGGGTCTCACCTCTTTGTCGTGATAGTCGCCCACCACATAATCGTCTAAATAGAGTCCGTTCCAGAATGTCCGCACAAACGAGTCGCGCGTAATCTCTGCCTGATACTCAATCAGGTCTGCCACAGGCTCTTTGCCCAACGCGCGTTGCATCTCTTCGGTGAATTTCAGGGCGTTATACCATAGGGCGTTGATTTCGACCACATAACCTGTTCGCGGAGTAACGGGGCGGCCGTTCTCCACTGCGTTCATCCATGTGGCAGGGCGTTCAGTGCCATCCACCCAAATCAATCCGTTTTGGTGTAGAATAGCCCTCGGGTGGTTTTGACGACGATAGTATCCCACAATCTCGCGACACAATTCACCATATTTCTCGGCAGCCTGACGCACCGTGTATTTGTGTGCATACTTCTGACAAGCGCGAATAAACCACAACAGGGCATCCGGTTCGTCCATACCCTCCATACGTACTTCGTCGGTGCGTCCTTCCATAAACGCGCGCACTTCCCCCACTGCCGTCCGGTCGATGATAGCGTCCCAATACTCGGGGCGGTCGATATCGAGCGTGCAACTCGGCGTGGCAAAGAACGCTGTGCGTGCTGCCGTGTGGTACCATGGGTAGCCTGTGAGCATATAACATTTGTCTCCCTCGCGTTTGTAGAACTGCGCAGCGGAGTTTTTCAGGCAGGCAAACATATCCGTGCGTGCAATACGACGTTTCAACTCTTTCGCCCAAACGGTTTTCAGTTTGGCGGTATCGATCTCGGTGATACCGGCAGAGAAGATGACGCTTTCGCCCTTGCGCATGGGCAGTTCGAAATAGCCCGGCACCATCAGGTCCTCTTTGTAGTCGTAGCCTCGCTCCTGTTCCTTGAGGTATTCAATACCCTTGTACCAAGTGGGATTATGGTGATATTTCACCGCCTTCGAGAACTGCATGTACAGGTTGGGGAACTCGGCATACATACGAATATAGCGACCGTTTTCACATTCCTCCATATTGGTGCAGGCATTCGGATTCTCGTGCGTCAGTTCGTTCACCGAGCGGAATGCCAGGAACGGGCGGAAGCGCAACACCGTCGGCGAACCGGATTCCAAAAGCGTATAACGTATCAGCACACGCGGCTCAAAACTGACCAACATACGCTCTTTGGTCAAGATGACGCCACCCACGCGGTAGGTAGTTTTTGAGATGACCTCACAATTAAATTCGCGGATATACTTGTGTCCGTTGGGCGAATAGGTATTCTCGCCATACTTGTGCAGACCAAGGTTGAATTCCGCACCGTGCTGAATGACAGTCTCATCAAACGAACTGAGCAACACATAGTTATCCTGTCCCAGTTCGGGTAAGGGAACTACCAACTGCCCATGATATTTGCGTGTATTACAATCGACGAGGGTGGTTGAGTTGTAGGCTCCGGCACGATTAGTGCGTATCATTTCCAACTGAAGCGACCGCTCCAGGTTAATCATCACCGTCTTGTCAAAATTAAGATAACTCATATATAATATATAGTGGTCTAATTATATTTGCCGTCGTACTTGTCGTTTGCGTCGTTCACGAATTGGCGAATCTGTTGTTCCTGCTCTTTCCGGCACACGAGCAACACATTACCCTGTTCGGCTACTATCATATCGTCAAGCCCCTGAATAACAGCCAGTTTACCGCTCTCTAAGGTAACGATATTGCGATGGCTGTCGTAAAAACTTGCCTCGCTATGCAGGGTTACATTGCCGTCGTCGTCTTTGTCGCTCAGTTCGTAGAGCGAACCCCATGTACCGAGGTCTGACCAACCGAAATCGGACGGCATAACAAATACGTTTTGCGCCTTCTCCATCACACCATAGTCAATACTGATATTGGGGCAGGTAGGAAAGATACGCTGAATAAACTCGTCCTCTTTCTCGGTACCCATATACATGTGTCCCTCCATAAATTTCCCCACAATCTCCGGCAGGAACGAATGGAACGCCGAATAGATAGTGCGCAGGTTCCACAAGAAGATACCCGAATTCCACAAAAACTCGCCGCTATCCATAAACACTTTCGCCAATTCGAGGTTGGGTTTTTCAGTGAAAGTCTTTACCTTGCATACCCCGTGCCCACATTCCGCGATGGTCTGTCCATGGTCCATCTGGATATATCCGTATCCGGTCTCGGGGCGTGTGGGTTTCATACCGAGAGTGAGAATGGCATTATGTTTCTCTACAAAAGCCAAACCTTTCTCTATGGTCTGCCGGAACACCGATTCTTGCAAGATAAGATGGTCGCTGGGCGCAACAACAATGTTGGCATCGTATATCGGACTGCTTATATCGGGCAAATGGTCCTTGTCCACCCTGCCTTCGGCAATCGCCCGCTGCAAAAGCACGCCTTTGATATGTGCGGTAGCATAGGCTATACAGGGCGCAGTATTGCGTCGTGCAGGTTCGCAGAGGATTTGCGAAGGATGCAAATCAGGTATCTGCTTCAATACCAAGTCCTTATACTGCACATTAGTTACTATCAGCACATTTTCGACAGGCACGATAGAACGAAAACGGTCCACCGTCATCTGTATAAGACTCCGCCCCGTACCAAAAAAATCCAGAAACTGTTTGGGCTGATTGTTTCTACTGAACGGCCAAAAGCGACTACCTATGCCGCCAGCCATAATCACGCAATAATTATTACTATTCATCATGTTGGTTAGTGATTTTAATCGTATCATTGGACTAATCCATTGTCTTGTTTAGCAAGATATTCAGTCTGCCATAACTCCAAACAGACTACTCCAAACATCGTGCAAAGTTACAAAAAAAATCCAATATACACAAGCAAAAAACGAAAGTATTTTCAAGTCTATACTCCGGCAAATACTTCTCAAAATGTTTCCACATATTGTATGTACCAATAATACAATACATAACAAAAGCAGAAACACTAGGCAACAGAATCACATCGAAAACAAATAATTTCCATTTAACGGCAAAAAAAACATACAAAATATACAACCGGCAGGCTGCATAAAGACTGCATTCGAGTTGACAGCATATCGTGACAAAAGTCTTTCAGATGGTTCTTTTCGGCGTGTCGTTGACGTCTCGTAGCCGTCTTTTTAACTTTTTTTGGCGTGAGTTTGGAACGAGAAAAAGTTGACTCGGTATTTCACCTATCGGATTTTATTTTCTTATTTTGAGAGTATCATCTATTCAATAGAAAATAGTGTTTTTTTAAGAAAAATGGTACAAATGGTTGCAACTACTTGTGCGCGTGAAAAAAAAATCGTAACTTTGTCGGCAATTCGGTTTGTAGGGATTTTTCTGCTTGAAATAATTGGTTATAGACATCTATAGACAGATGAAACGAGAGTATGAAAATAATTGGTTGCAGACATCTATAGACAGACGAAACGAGAGTATGAAAATAATTAGTTGCAGACATCTATAGACAGACGAAACGAGAGTATGAAAATAATTGGTTTTGCATATATTGACGGACACACGGAGATGATACTCAAGGGAGACTCTTCGCTGCTCAATAATCGTAAGCCATTGTTTGTGCCGGATTGGACCGACGATCTGCGCTTTACCCCCAGTATCGTGCTGCGTGTCAGTCGATTAGGTAAAAATATATCTCCCCGCTTCGCCAACCGATATTACGACGCGATGGCTCCTGCGGCAGATTTTGTAGCACAAGACATACTGAACAAAGCACGCCAAACGGGGCATAGTTGGGCAACCGCCACAACATTTGATTTCTCGTTGGCAGTGGGCGAGTTTGACACCGATGGCAGATACCAATGGAGTGTAGAGCATACCGATGGGACAACAGAACCGATACCCGATAATGAACTGATAATCAGCGCAGATGAGGCGATTCATCGCGCCAGCCAAGTGATGACTATACGACAAGGCGACCTAATATACATACAACAACAGACCGAGAGTCGGCACTTGATACCTAACGAGATATTACACGCAACGATTGACCAAGAAGAGAAACTCTATTGTAAGATAAAATGAAACGATATATAGTACTTTTTTGCCTATTGATAGCGGCATTCTATACTCCGCTTATGGCACATACATACACCGACAACTCTGTTTTGAGCAGTGGTTCGTGGGTGAAGATACGCATTAATGAGACAGGTGTATATCGCATGACCTATGAGGACTTGAAAGTCGCCGGCTTGAGCAATCCTGCCGAAGTGCGCATATACGGATATGGCGGAGCCATGCTGACACAGAACTTCAAAAAGACAAAAATTGACGACTTGCCTGCCGTAGGTTTCTATATGGATAAAGGTGAAGACGGCGTCTTTGGCGCAGGAGATTATATTCTGTTCTACGCACAAGGAACGACCTCGTGGGAGTATAACGGGAGCCAGTTTGTCCATACCCGTAACCCGTATTCCGACTATGGTTACTATTTTTTGAGCGACAATGCCGGCGTGCAGAACCTGCTCCCAATGGACGAGGCGATTGATGCAACAGACGGCGCATTGGTCGATACCTACATCAACTATCAGATTCACGAACAGGATTTGATTAACCTGTTGGACCGCGAGAGCGGTGTGGACGGTGGCGGTAGGGAGTTCTACGGAGAGTCGTTCGCCGCCACTACTCCGAGTCGCGAGTTCACATTCTCCACTCCCAATGTGGTTGCCGATGAGCCGATACGTGTTCGCAGCGAGGTAGCCGCTTACTCTGTGCGCGCCTCCCACTTCACGCTGAGCCTAAATGGTAGCAACAATACAGTTCGCTTAGACTCTGTCCTTGTCAGCGATTTCTACACCAAAGCCACATTAGGCGTCATCAACAAAAACTATCCTGCCAACGGGACCACCAACACCGTAACGCTCCGTTTTGCCAACCCCATGGCAGGTGCGGTGGGCTATCTCAACTATATCGAACTATCTGCGACATGCCGATTGTCGATGGTAGGCAGCCAGATGGCTTTTCGCACACCGACGAACTATAAATCGGACGCGCCGGTAGTATATTCGCTCAGCAATATCACGCCACAGACACAGGTATGGAACATCACCAATCGCGCGCGCATCACGCGCGTACCTACTACATTGACGGGGACGGTTATGACCTTTGTAGGCAGCAATACCGAAACCGTACAAGAGTATATAGCCGTCAATCCGAAAGATGGCAATTGGCTCACGCCGACAGTGGTGGGAACGGTTAATAACCAGAACTTGCACCGTCTCAAAAACATCGACTACGTTATCATCTGCCCTGCCGAATTTGTAGGTGAGGCGACCCGTTTGGCACAAGCCCACGAGCGCAAACAGAGTATCACATGGGCAGTGGTTACCGACCAACAGGTGTATAATGAGTTCTCTAGCGGCACACCGGACGCCACCGCTTATCGTTGGCTGATGAAAATGCTCTACGACCGCGGAACGGGCAGTAATCAGAAACCGAGTTGGCTGTTGCTGATGGGCGACGGGACCTTCGACAACCGCAAACTGCTTGTCACATCGGGGCAAAACACCTTGCTCACCTACCAAGCCAAGAACTCCACCGTGGAGACCAAAGCCTACGCAAGCGATGACTATTTCGGTTTCTTGGACGATAACGAAGGCGAAGTGGATACACAAGGACGTATGGATATAGGTGTGGGACGCCTGCCCGTCAATACCATCAGCGAGGCACAGCAGGTAGTGGACAAACTCGTTGCCTATATGGAAAACAATAGTCTCGGCAAATGGAAGAATCAGTTGATTTTCTTGGCAGACGACGGAGACAACAACCTGCACACACGTGTGGCGGAAGAAGGTGCGGAACGTGTGCGCCGTAAAAACCCGAACTTTGTGGTCAATAAAATTTATATGGACGCCTACCCGCAAGAGGTGGATGCCTCGGGAGAGAGTTATCCGTTGGCAAAAAACAAATTGGATAACCTGCTCAAGAGCGGTGCATTGTTCCTCAACTATTCGGGGCACGGAGGTTACAACGCCATCACCAACGAGGGTATGATGAACCTAAAGAGCATACAGAGGATGACCAACCAAAACCAAGCACTTTGGATGTTTGCCACGTGTAGTTTTGCCCATTTCGATTCCGGCAAACGCTCCTCTGCGGAAGAGGCAGTGCTAAATCCGCATGGAGGTGCTATCGGCGTCGTATCGGCAGGGCGGACCGTCTATGCCACACAAAATACCTATATCAATCGCTATTTCTGCGATACCCTGTTCGGACACAAAGACCCCTATTCGTATGATATGACCATCGGCAAAGCATTGGCAATAGCAAAAAATATGACCGGTACGGACGAAAACAAGATGTCGTATGTGTTGCTCGGCGACCCCGCCCTGCGTTTGGCATATCCTACTGATTATCAGGTGATGACCACCACCCAAATGGATACACTTCGTGCGTTGGACGTGCAGCAGGTGGAGGGACATATCGAGAACTCTGACGCGCAAGTGGCAGAATGGTTCAACGGAAAAGTGAACATCACCATCTACGACAAGATGCAACGCATCACCACTCGCGACAACGACGAAAAAGACCCAAGCAGGAAACAAACCGTTACCTATAACGACTATCCAAATACCCTCTTCAGCGGCTCGGCAGATGTACGTGACGGACGGTTCACTTATTCGTTTATGACGCCGAAAGATATTCGATACAACTACGGAAACGGACGCATTGTCTATTATGCATACGACCCGACCGAAGGTACAGAGGCGGTCGGACACTTCGAGAATTTTGCAGTGGGCGGTACCGGTTCTCTCCTGAAGAAAGATACTATCGGACCGAAGATTTCACTCTACCTGAATACGCCTGCGTTTGTTGACGGAGGTACCACCTACGAGACGCCGCGTTTCTTTGCTGATATTGAGGACGAGAACGGTATCAACACTGTTGGAACCGGTATCGGACACGACTTGATGTTGGTAGTGGACAACAAAGCCACTCAGACCTATGTGCTGAACGAATACTTCACTTCGGCAGATGGCAGTTACCAAAAAGGACAAGTCAGTTACCTGATGCAAGAACTATCCGAGGGTGCGCATAGCCTTACATTCCGCGCGTGGGACTTGCTGAATAATAGCAGTACCGCCTCGCTCAATTTTGTGGTGGAGAAAGGGGCAGACCCCACTATCTATTCAGTGGTAACCTACCCCAACCCTGTGCAAGCAACCGGTATTCTCAATATGATTGTCAATTACGACCAACCCGATATGGTGATAGAAACAGAAATTGGTATGTACGATATGTCGGGACGATTGGTATGGAGACAGACACAGAAGAACCCCGACCAAGTGCAACTCAACTTGTCGGAGATGGGACTCTACCCGGGTATATATATGTATAACATACGCATAAAAACAGCAGACAGTGGCTACTCGTCCAAATCGGGCAAGATAGTAGTTGTCAAATAAAAAGAATCGGACAGCCTATGAAACACATCTCATAACTATCAGATTATCAATTAAGTAAATAATAAATAAAATCATAATCAACAATGAAAAAAGTTCTTTTATCCCTCGCAGCCGTTACTCTGTTTGCCTTCAGTGCGCAGGCTGTTGACGACACAATGAACCCTTTGATTACTTCAATGCCCTCGCTGAGCATCGCTCCTGATGCTCGTTCTGCAGGTATGGGCGACATTGGTGTTGCTACGGATGCTGACCTCAACTCTCTCCACTGGAACCCCGCTAAATACTCCTATATGCAGAGTGCCGGTGGTATCACAGCCAACTACACTCCTTGGTTGCGCAAACTCGTTTCAGACATCGACTTGGCATATATTGCCGGCTATTATAATTTCGGCGATATAGCCGGCGGTATCGCGGCTTCGTTCAGATATTTCTCTTTAGGAGAAGTATCGCTGACCGATGTCAATGGTCAAGTACTGCAAAATGTGAAACCCAACGAGTGGGCACTCGATTTGTCGTACTATCGCAAGTTGCACGAGTATGTCAGCATGGCTGTAGCACTGCGTTTTATGTACTCTGACCTCAACAACGGTTACAACTCTTCCACCTCCACGGCAGGCGAGATGTTTCCCGCATGGACGATGGCAGCAGACGTTTCGCTCTACTACCGTCAACCTTTTGAGTTGCCTATGGGACCAAGTTATTTCTCGCTCGGTTTTGCACTCCAGAACATGGGTGGCAAGATGACTTACGACAAGATTACCAAAAACTTTATCCCCACCACCATGCGTATTGGTGTCAACTATGAGTTGCCTTTCGACAAATACAACAGCCTTACTTTTGGTGTGGAAGCCGACAAACTATTGGTTCCCTCGCGTCTGTCCAAATATGCAGATGAGGAGAGCGGCAAATGGAGTACCGAGGGTTACTCGGCACTCTCTCCCGTAAAAGGTTTCTTCCAATCATTTGCCGATGCTCCGGGCGGTGCTAAAGAAGAGTTCAAAGAGGTTCGTTGGGGCGTAGGTTTGGAGTATTCCTACAACAAACAGTTCTTCGCACGTTTCGGTTATAGTTACGAAAATTTCTACAAAGGTAACCGAAACTACCTGACTGCAGGTGCCGGTTTCCACTTGAGTATCTTCTCGCTTGATGTGGCATACTGCATTGGTTTGTCTTCAACCAACCCGCTTGACCAAACCATGCGTTTCACACTCGGTTTCGACCTTGCCGGTATCAAAGACCTGGTTAACAACCGCAAGTAAGTTGAGATTTGAGTGTATTTAATAAAGAGTAGAACGTGCTAAACGATAAACTTTTTACCCACAAACTGCTCTAAACACTTAACTCTCAACACTCGACTCCCAAAATGAGAATCGGTTTTGGATATGACGTACATCAGTTTACCCCCAATCGCAAATTGTGGTTGGGGGGAATTGATATACCCTCAGAACGTGGTTTGCTCGGACATTCAGACGCCGATGTGTTGATTCATGCCCTATGCGACGCCCTCCTCGGTGCTGCTAATATGCGCGATATCGGATACCATTTTCCCGATACCAAAGGCAATGAATATGAAGGGATTGACTCGAAGATTCTTCTCCGAAAAGTGATGGAGATGATACGCGCAAAAGGCTATGAATTAGGCAATTGTGATTGCACTATCTGTGCGCAGGCTCCGAAACTCAACCCGCATATTCCTGCCATGCAACAATGCTTGGCAGAAGTGATGGGGGTGGACGTGGATGCTGTTTCCATCAAAGCCACCACCACCGAACATTTAGGTTTTGTGGGACGCGAAGAAGGTATCGCTGCCTATGCCGTAGTATTGCTTCAATAGATGAAAAAGACACTTTTTGCCATATTGCTATGCTCTTTCGCCTGGTCGCTACAGGCGCAGAATAATTTTGTCCAACAACTGATTGCCAATGTCTCCGCCTTGGGTGGTACACCCGTAGTGGAAACAGAATCAGGCAGTTACAGCCGTATTCGCATGGCAGATAGTTGCTATATCGAGGTACTTAATTATAGCGACAGTATTCTTCTCGTTCAGACCGTTTGTGCGCCGGTTTGCTCCTCTCTCGCACGCGTATATAATAAGGAGTGGCAAATCATTCGTGAAGTGTATCCCCCGCAAGAGTGTATTTTCCCCTTCGCCACAATCCAAGACGGACGCATTATGTGGAAAGATAACACCGGCGAAATTCTGGACGAGGAGGAAAAGAAACGACTATAATAGGACAGATTTTAACGTCTAATTATACGATAATTAACGTTTTTCCCTTCCCGCAAGGAAAATGGGGCAATTATATGGTCAATTACATGTTCAAAAAATTAACGTCTAATTATACGATAATTAACGTTTCTAACACAAATGGAACTTCCTGTTTATCTGATAGGTTACATGGGTGCGGGCAAGACTACTGCCGGTCGTTTGCTTGCTGATAAATTAGGTTGGCATTTTGTCAATTTGGACGATGCTTTCAAAGAGATTTATGGTCTCGGCACCGCTGATTATATTCGCACATACGGTGTAGAAGATTTCCGCCGCAAGGAAAAAGATGTAGTGGAAGAACTCGCCGAACTGCCTATGGACAGAGTTATTTACGCCACTGGAGGAGGCTATCCGTGCTGGGAAGACAATATGGATTGTCTGCACGAACTCGGCACCAGTATTTATATCCGTTGGCAACCCGAACACTTGGCTAAACGCCTGGCACTCACCGACTTAAGTGAACGTCCCGTGCTGCAGGGACACACCGAGGAAGAGTTGCTGCAATTCATCACACCTCACCTCGAATCGCGCGAACCATACTATTCGCAAGCCGATTATATCATCGATGCACCATTAGGCGAGTGCGATGAGGAGGCAGACGAACGCATTGCCGAACACCTGTACCACCTTATTCAGTCTCTTCGTGGCAAAGAGTAAATGTTAAAATAAGCACAAAAACAATTCTCTACCCTGCACATGGTTTTGTCAGGTGGATGTTAGGTGGATGGTTATAGGATAGTAGGAGGTTGCGTTCCCCTAAATACGATTATTTTTTAACAAATTATATACAAACATTCCTATTATGACTATCAACGATATACAAGACGAGATTATCGACGAGTTCTCCGCTTTTGATGATTGGATGGACCGTTATTCGCTTCTCATTGAATATGGAAATGGTCTTGACCCGTTTCCTGAGTCAGACCGTACAGAGCAGAATCTGATTGACGGTTGCCAATCGAAAGTGTGGTTTACTGCCGAGATGAAAGATGGAAAAATCATCTACCACGGCGACTCAGACGCTATCTTGGTAAAAGGTATCGTGGCATTGCTCATTCATGTGTTGAGCGACCACACCCCGCAGGAGATTGTAGATGCCGATTTGTATTTCATCGACCGTATCAATCTCCGCGAGCACCTCTCCCCCACCCGTAGCAATGGTCTTGTAGCCATGCTCAAGCAGATGCGTCTGTACGCCCTTGCCTTCGCCGCCAAGAAATAACAAAGTTCACCATACAAAAATGCAATCCAACTTCGGCAAAAGATTATTCTGACACCTATAAAAAAATAGTAAGACCTACATTTAGGCTATGCTGCGACATCTACACATACAAAACTATGCACTTATCTCTCATCTCGACCTCGACCTCACGGGCGGTTTTTCTGTGCTGACCGGTGAGACCGGTGCCGGAAAGAGCATTATTCTCGGTGCGCTCAATCTTGTTATGGGCGGTCGGGCTGACACCAAAGCCATCACCGATGGGGAGGACAAATGTATCATCGAGGCGGAGTTTGACGAGTGTATTGTGCGTCGCGAACTATATAGCAATGGCAAATCACGCTCGTTTGTAGATGACTCGGTGGTTACGTTGGGAGAATTGAAGACCTTGGCGGCACGCCTGATAGACATACATTCGCAGCACGCAAACCTACTCTTGGAAAACGATGATTTTCAACTATCTATCGTAGATGCCATCGCGGGCAACAATGCCGAGAAAGAGGAATATTCTGCCCGCTACGAGGCCTATCGGGAGGCACAAAAAGCGTTGCACGACTTGCAAGAACTGGCAAAAAAAGCACAAGCCGATGCCGACTATATCGCGTATCGCTACAAGACTCTTGATGAAGCGCATTTGGAAAACGGCGAGATGGCAGACTTGGAGGAAGAACAGTTCCGACTGAGCCACGCAGAAGAGATTCGCGGCGCGTTGGAAACCACCACCCATGCCCTTGACGGCGAGGAGATGTCTGCGCTTAATCTGCTGAGGATGTGCGATTTATCTACTGCATCGCCCGAATTGCACGAGCGTTTGCAGAGTGTGGAAATAGAACTGAAAGACATTGCCGAGGAAGCAAATCGGTTGGCAGAACGCAGCGAGTTCGACTCTGAACGATTGGCACAAGTGGAGGAACGTTTGAGCCTGCTCAATACCCTGCTCCGCAAATACAACGCCTCAGACGAAGCCGAACTGATACAAATGCGTGATGAACTGGAACGACAAAACGACCAAATAGGCTCTTTCGACATCGACATTGCCCGTCTGCAAAAGGAATTGGCAACCAAGACCAAAGACCTCGACCAAGCCGCGACAGACCTTCGAAAGACCCGCGAAAACGTGCGCAAACCTGTCTGCGAACAGTTGGTAAAAGACTTGACGCGATTGGGTATCGCACATGCCAAAATGGACATTGCTATTACCGACACCGAGGATTATACTCCTCAAGGAAAAGATGATGTGCAGTTTATGTTCGCTGCCAACTTGAATCAGTCGCTGCGCCGTGTAAGCGATGTGGCGTCGGGGGGCGAGATAAGCCGTATCATGCTGTGTATCAAGGCACTGATTGCGTCCAAGAACGGACTTCCGACTATTATTTTTGATGAGATAGACACAGGTGTCAGCGGTGAGATTGCATCGCAAATGGGAGACATATTGCAACAAATGGCAGAGTCGCGACAAATCATTGCCATCACTCACCTGCCACAGATTGCCGCCAAAGGAGAGACACAATATCTGGTATATAAAGCCGATACCGACACGCGCACCGAGACACATATCAAACACCTCACCTCTGATGAACGCGTGGAACAGATAGCCACTATGCTTTCCGGCAAACATCCCACTCCCGCAGCCCTCGAAAACGCCCGCCAACTACTTGGAAGATAGGCAGATAACGTCGGTTCGATATAAGATACTATTATGTGCCAAAGGATTTGCCAAAAGAAGAAAAAGATTAGCAAAAAACAAGTCCGGTTTGCTCATTTCATATTTTCTTTGTATCTTTGCAACCTAATTTGCGCAGTTGTGTACATAATATGTGCGTGCGCGCTCATAAAATAAAACTGAATGGAACATATTTACACCCTCGAGTTTTTTAACAACCTCCTATTCATTATGGCTCTGGTGGGGCTGGTCGTATTTATCGCACTCTATTTTGTGGATGCCGGTTATGGCAAGATGCGTACAGAGAAATGGGGTCCCGCTATTAACAACAAAGTAGGCTGGTGTTTGATGGAAGCACCTGTGTTTATTGTAGTTTTGTTTCTTTACCTGCGTTCTATCCATCTCTACAACGGCGTTACGCGCTATGCACCCTATTGGGTCTTCCTTCTGATTTTTGAATTGCACTATTTCCAACGTTCGTTCATCTTCCCGTTTATGCTGAAAGGCAAAAGCAAGATGCCGTTGGTTATCATGGGTTTGTCGGTACTTTGGAACCTGATAAACGGTTATGTACAAGGCTATTGGCTCTTCCATATCGCACCACAATACAGACCGGAATTTTACACTTCTGAATGGGTGCGTGATCCGCGTTTTATCATCGGTACGTGCATCTTCATTGCAGGAATGATTATCAATCTCCATTCCGACTATGTCATTCGCCACTTGCGCAAACCCGGAGATACCAACCACTATCTGCCTAAGAAAGGTTTGTACAAATATGTAACGAGTGCCAACTATTTTGGTGAAATCACCGAATGGCTCGGTTTTGCAATCCTCACTTGGTCCACAGCCGGTCTCTTGTTCTTCTGGTTCAGTTGCTGCAACCTCATTCCGCGTGCCAACTCTATCTATCACAAATACGAGGAAGAGTTCCCCGAAGAGTTCAATCGCAAGAAACTGAAACGAATTATTCCGTTTATTTATTGATAATCCGCATAGTATCTATAGTCGCCATGCCTCTATAGATACTATTTTTTCTTTTTTAGTATGGAAGAATCCAAACTCTTTACACCCTATCAATTGGGGCCTATCACGCTCCGCAACCGTTTTATTCGCTCGGCAGCGTTTGAGAATATGTGCCACAACAATACGCCGTCGCAAGAACTGCACGATTATCACGTAAGTGTGGCGCGCGGTGGTGTGGGTATGACCACAGTGGCATATTGTGCGGTAGATTTGAGCGGTGTCAGTTTCGACGGACAACTCTATGTGCGTGAAGAAGCACTACCTGGCTTGCGCAAACTCACCGATGCCATTCATGCCGAGGGCGCAAAAGCAAGTATCCAACTGGGGCATTGCGGAAACATGACCCATTTCTACACCTGCCATTGTATGCCCGTGAGTGCAAGCAACGGTTTCAACCTTTATTCGCCGACTATCCACCGTCGTCTGAAAGTGAGTGAGATAAAGCAACTTGTGAAGAAGTTCGGCGAAGCGGTTGATTTCTGCCGCGAAGCGGGTTTCGATTGCGTGGAGATTCACGCCGGGCATGCGTATCTCATCTCGCAGTTTATCAGTCGCCGCACCAACCGCCGGCACGATGAGTATGGTGGCAGTTTCGAGAACCGCGTGCGTTTTATGAACGAGGTGCTTGACGAGGTGATGTTGCACGCCAAAGATGATATGGCAGTGGTCGTAAAAACCAATATGTGGGACGCTTGCTGGCGCGGAACGGATATGGAAGAAGGTTTGCGCGTGGCACGCGAGATTCTCAAGCACAAGGTGCATGGTATCGTCCTTTCGGGCGGTACGGTCAGTGCTTCGCCCATGCGTATTTTGGGCGGCGCAATGCCTATCAAGACGCTGGCGCACTATATGCCGATGAAGAGTTTCTGGTGGCTCAAAGCCGCACTGCTCTGTGGAGGCGGAGCCATGATGATACCCACCGTACCTTTCAAGGAACTCTATTTTATGGACCCCGCCAAACGTTTCCAACAGGAGTTGAAAGACGAGTTGGGTGATACAAAACTCATCTATGTGGGCGGTGTGCAATCGGGCGACAACTGCCAGACGATAATGGACGAGGGCTTCGAACTATTCCAGATTGCGCACGTGCTGATTAAGGACCCCGATTTTGTGAAACACGTGCAGGAAAACCAACATTACCACGCCGGTTGCGGACGCTCCAACTATTGTGTCGGGCGTATGTACACCCTCGATATGAAATGCCACGAGTGTGTGGAACGCGATGGCGAACAAATTCCTGCGTGCCTCAAAAAAGAGATTGCCCGCCTCGAAGCCAACGCCAAGAAGTCGATGGCAGAGAAATAAACCAACACCCCCCTCGTAATTCATAATTCATAATTCGTAATTCATAATTCATAATTAAAAATAAGGTGTTAAGTCTTGTAACAGGCGCGAGCAGTGGTATCGGTCTGCAATATGCCACTCAGTTAGCCCGCGATTATCATACCGACCTCCTTTTGGTTTCCAACCAAGAGGATGAACTGCGTAAAGTGGCAGAGGACCTTGAGGCGCAGTATAAAGTGAGGGCTATCCCCCACTATGCCGACCTCAGCAAACAGGACGCTGCCGAAGATTTGTACGACTATTGCCATGCCAACAACCTCGTGGTGGATATCCTCATCAACGATGCG
>JBNMHB010000042.1:0-18104 GCA_050872525.1 Bacteroidales bacterium
GGTGAAAGTCAGCCCGATTTTGCGGGTGGCGGTGTAGGCGTCGCACGCCTGTTTCATGCCGATGAGGTCGGCTTCGAGGGTGTGGTCTTCGCCACGCTGCAATTCTTCTACACGGGGTTGGAATACATCGAAACCAATGACGCAGTATTTCTTACCATACTCAATAGCCAAAGGCAGACCCACATATCCGAGACCCACCACGGCGATAGTGCGATTTTCTAACATAACATAATTGGTTAAACTAATCAAAAAGCCTGCAAAAGTACAGTTTTTTTTTGGAACGCGCAAGCGCGCGCGTACATTATATATAAAAAATGCGCAAATCGTTATAAAATGCGTCCAATTTGTGGTATGGATTTTGTTATATGGGTTGTGTTGTGTAATTTTGTACGTAATTTTGGGTAGGAATGTTTAATCATTCCGTAAATCAGACCATATAAATCATTGGCAAAATAAAACAATACAAAACAAGTAATGAAAAAATTCAATCTGTGGAATGCGATTTGCGGTTGGGTGGTGTTCGCCATTGCTGCCGCAACGTATCTCTTGACCATTGAACCCACTGCGTCGTTTTGGGACTGCGGTGAGTTTATCTCAAGTGCTCACAAGTTGGACGTGGGACACCCGCCCGGAGCACCTTTCTTTATGTTGATGGGACACTTTGCCCAGTTGTTTGCGAGCGATAATGCGCATGTGGCAATGTGTGTGAATGCTATGTCGGCGTTGGCGTCGGCGTTTACTATCCTGTTCCTCTTCTGGACCATCACTGCTTTGGCGCGTAAGTTGGTAAAGCCGGACACGCTTGCCAAAGGTATCGGTTTGTTGGCAGCAGGGGCAGTGGGTGCGTTGGCATACACGTTCTCCGATACATTCTGGTTCTCCGCAGTGGAAGGTGAGGTGTATGCTTCGTCATCGCTATTCACAGCCATTGTCTTCTGGTTGATACTCAAATGGGACGAACACGCCGATGAAGAAGGCGCGGACCGTTGGCTGATTCTCATCGCCTACCTCATGGGATTGTCGATAGGTGTACACTTGCTGAACTTGCTGACGATTCCTCCCATTGTGTTGGTGTACTATTTCCGTCGTTACCCATTCTCGTGGAAGGGCGTGATAGGTGCATTCTTGGCATCGGTGGGTATCTTGGCAGTGGTGCTGTACGGTATCATTCCCGGTTTCCCGACTATCGCCGGTTGGTTTGAGTTGCTGTTTGTCAATGCGTTGGGCTGTCCGTTCAACACCGGTTTGGCGATATATATCGTGCTGACGATTGCTGCCATCGTTTGGGCTACCATAGAGACTATGCACCACGATGGCGACCGCTTGACCGTGCGTCAAATCATCTCGTTTGTGTTGGCATTTGCCTTGTCGGGTGCGGCATTCCTGTTCGAGAGTTGGTGGATTGGTCTGTTGCTCAGTGCGGTGGTTCTCGGTCTGCTTTTCCGGAAACGCAATATCGTTTCTACACGTTTCCTGAATACCGCCACGCTGATGATTGCGGTCATCCTGATTGGCTATAGCAGTTATGCCGTGTTGGTGATTCGCTCCAGCGCAGATACGCCGATGGACCAGAACTCGCCGGACAATGTGTTCTCGCTCAAATACTATCTCAACCGTGAGCAGTATGGCGACCGTCCGTTGTTCTATGGACAGTCGTACAACGCGCCGGTACAGTTGGAAGTGCGCGGAAATATGTGTATTCCCGTTGAGAAAAAAGGGCATGCACAATATGCGCCTGCACCCAAAGTGGAAGGCGAGAAAGACCACTACGCTATCACCGGCTACAAGACCAACTACGTGTTTATGAAGGAGTTCTGTATGCTCTTCCCGCGTATGTATTCGTCGCAACCGAGTCATGTGGAGGCATACAAAGAATGGGCGGAAGTGAAGGGTAACCGTGTGCGCTACGACTATTGCGGACAGCAGAAGACCGATTATGCACCCACTTTTGTGGAGAATATGCGTTTCTTCTTCCGCTATCAGGTCAACTTCATGTACTGGCGATATTTTATGTGGAACTTTGCCGGTCGTCAGAACGATTTGCAGTCGTATGGCGACCTCTCGAAAGGTAACTGGATTAGCGGTATTCCGTTTATCGACAATGCCATGCTTGGCGACCAGTCGGCTCTGCCTACCGAACTGAAAGAGAACAAGGGACACAATGTATATTATATGTTGCCGCTTTTGCTCGGTATCATCGGTATCGTTTGGCAGTGTGGCAAGCGCGTGAAAGAGAATGGAGTGGAGGTGAAAGAAGGTTGGAAATCGTTTACGCTGACTTTCCTGCTCTTCTTCCTGACAGGCTTGGCTATCGTTGTTTACCTCAACCAAACGCCTTACCAAACGCGTGAGCGAGACTATGCGTATGCGGGGTCGTTCTATGCGTTCTGTATCTGGATTGGTTTGGGTGCATTGGCGTTGATAGACTGGCTGTCGGAGGCTATCAAGAACCCGAAAGCACAGGTGGCAATGGCGTCGGTGGTAACTATCGTTTGCTTGCTCGTACCGGCGCAGATGGCATCGCAAAACTGGGACGACCACGACCGCTCGAACCGCTATTCGTGTCGCGACTTTGGGGCAAACTACCTGAAATCGTGTGAGAAAGAGGGTATTATCTTCTCCAATGGCGACAACGATACTTTCCCGCTCTGGTACAACCAAGAGGTGGAGGAAGTGGGAACCGACCTGCGTGTCTGCAACCTGTCCTATCTGCAAACCGACTGGTATATCTCGCAGATGAAACGCCCATACTATGAGTCGCCCGCACTGCCTATATCGTGGGAGTACAAGGACTTTATGCCCGGAAAACATGAGATAGCATGGGTGGATAATAAGTTAGGTCCTATCTCGGTGGACAAGGCATTCAAGTTCCTGCTCAGCGATGCCAAAAGCACCAAAAACAAGGAGGGCGATGACTATCTGCCGTCTAACCAACTCTATGTGCTGACGCCTGATTCACAGAAGATTATCTTCAAGTCGGCGCGCCGTTATACCCGCTCGGAGATGATGATTATGGAAATGCTCAGTCAGAACCAATGGAAGCGTCCGATGTATTTCGCCGCCACTGTGGGCAATGACTATTACCTCGGTCTGGAACCCTATTTCGAACTGACGGGTATGGCATACCAAATTACTCCCGTGCGCAGCAAGGACGGGCAACCGCGTGTGAATACGGAGAAGATGTACGACAATATGATGCACAAGTTTGCGTATGGCAATATGAATATCCCCGGTATTTATATCGACGAGAACCTGATGCGTATGTGCCGTACTCACCGAATGATGTTTGCGCAGTTGGCAGAAGCCCTTGTTCGCGAAGGACAACGCGAAAAAGCGATTGAAGTGCTCGACTATGCCGAGGAAATGTTGCCCGGATACAATATCCCATACGACTACACGTCGGCTTCGATGGCATCGATGTATCTGATGCTCGGCGAGACGGAGAAAGCCAATGCTATCCTCGACAATGTGGCTAACAACTGTGTGGAGTACCTGCAATGGGGTGCGCAACTGAACAAACAACGTCGCTCCGCTGCACAACAGACCATCGGGCACCATGCCGCAGTGCTGGGCTATGTGCTGCAGACGCTGGAACGCTATCAGCAAACGGAACTCTTTGAACATTACTATCCGCTCTACGCGCAGTATGTAGGACACTGATAGATATGGAATAATACAAGACTCTGCTGCTTTCGATTCGGAGAGTGGCAGAGTTTGATTTTTTGAAAATAACTCCTTAATATATATAGGTATGAAAATAGTGAATCATATTCCTGTCTTGCTACTCACGGGGTATCTGGGTAGCGGTAAGACAACGCTTCTCAATCGTATTCTTACCAATCGCAAAGGGATTCGTTTTGCGGTGATTGTGAACGACATTGGCGAGGTGAACATCGATGCCGACCTGATTCAGAAAGGCGGCGTGGTCAGCGCAAAAGATGATAGTTTGGTGGCGTTGCAGAACGGCTGTATCTGCTGTACGCTCAAGATGGATTTGGTGCAGCAACTCCACGACATAGTTTCGCAAAATCAGTTTGACTATATCGTGATTGAGGCATCGGGTATCTGCGAACCTGCGCCTATCGCACAGACACTCTGTTCGTATCCGCAGATGGTGCCGATGTTTGCCAAAGACGGTGTGCCTGTTCTCGATTGTATCGTTACAGTGGTGGACGCACTGCGTATGCGAGACGAGTTTGCTTTGGGCGAAGACCTCAACCGCAAAGACATCGGTGAAGAGGACTTGGCGTCGTTGGTTATCCAGCAGATTGAGTTCTGCAACATCATTTTGCTCAACAAGTCGAGCGAGGTGTCGAAAGAGGATTTGGAGCATATCCGCGCCATTATTCGCGCTATCCAACCCAAGGCGGAGATTATCGACTGCAACTATTGCGACGTGGATTTCGACAAAATACTCAATACAAAGATGTTCAACTTCGACGCCGTTGCCACTTCCGCCACGTGGATTCAGGAGGTGGAGGACGCACACCGTGATGACGACGATGATGAGGAGGAAGAGGAAGAACATCACCACGAGCACCATCATGAGCACGAGCACCACCATGAACATCATCACGACCACGATGATGAGGGCGAAGCGGAGGAGTATGGTATATCTACTTTTGTTTACTATGCCCGCCGTCCGTTCAACCTCGGGTTGTTCGATGAGTTTGTGGCAACCAAATGGCCGAAGAACGTCATTCGCGCAAAGGGAATGTGCTACTTTGCTGACGAATACGATATGTGCTATCTGTTTGAGCAGGCGGGGCGTCAGTTCAACCTCAAAAAAGCAGGCGAGTGGTTTGCCACTATGCCCAAAGACGAGTTGGAAGCCCTGATGGCTCAGGACGCACAACTGCGCCACGATTGGGACGAACAATACGGCGACCGTATGCAGAAATTGGTCTTCATCGGTCAGCATTTGGACAAAAAAGCCATCACCGACGCACTCGACGCTTGCTTGGAATAAGCGGAAAAGTATCTGTTTGCGGGCGATTCTGTGTTTGCAGGGTCGCCCGTATTTTTATATGTGCAGTTTCTCCAAAGCCCGCAAGGTGAGACGTGATAGGGCGTATTGGTCAATAGCAGAAAGTGGCACCGCTTGTGTCTCGGGCAGAGACGGCAGCGATGGCACACGTGCGCAGAAAAAACGTGCGTGCAAACGCTGATGGCTGAGGACGTGCGTAAAATCTATCGTCAGGAAGTCGGTAGTGTGGAGCAGGTCGGTGGCTTCGTCGCGGGTAAACAAGTGGTCGGATTCCACGAGTGGAAACTCGTATAGGTGCTGCCAGATGTCTTTATCCGTGCGTTGGTGGAGCAGGGTAGTGTCGGCACACAGGTACAGACAATAATTCAGGTACCGGTCCCGCAGTTCTGGTCGTGGTTTGCGCACAGGCAGAAGCGCAGCGGTACCATGCGTATGGGCTTGGCAGAACATCGCCAACGGGCAGTGCGGGCACGACTCCTCCCCGCTGCCGGGCAGGGTAAGCGATGGCGTGCAATAGAGCGCGCCAAACTCCATAATCGCCGAATTGAACAGCCGTGCATTATCGCGGTCGAGCAGGTCGTCAATCAGGGTGTGAAAGTGTTTCTTGCCCGAAGTGGTGTCAAATGCAATGTCGCAATCGTATAATCGTGCCACAACGCGATAGACATTGCCGTCCATGGCGGGGTAGGGTTGGTTGTAGGCAAACGAGGCAATCGCACCGGCGGTATAGTCCCCGATGCCGGGCAGTTGGCGTATCTGCTCAAATTGGCGAGGAAAGGGCAGCCAACCACGACTGACAATCATCTGTGCCGCCTTGTGCAGGTTGCGTGCGCGCGAGTAGTAGCCTAATCCCTGCCAATAGCGCAGCACCTCATCTTCGTGGGCGGAGGCGAGAGTCTCGGCGTCGGGAAATCTATCCACGAAACGGAGATAGTATTCCATTCCCTGCACCACACGGGTCTGTTGCAGGATAATCTCCGAAATCCAAATCTTGTATGCGTCATCCGTCTCACGCCACGGCAAAACGCGGTGGTGTTGCTCATACCAACGGTATAGCGCACGATGAAGCGGGGATGTGATTGCTATTGCCATATTCAACGCAAAATTACAGATTATTGTCGAATTATGCAAATTTTTATTGCTTCCTCTGAAATAGTTCGTTAATTTTTTCTGCACCCAATATCGAACTGACGTTAAGTTGTCTATTCGTAATTCATAGTAGTCTTCAACCTGATACATACGTAGGATACACGTAGGATATACGTAGGATAAAGCCGTTTCAATCGTTTTGCAGTGTAAGACATTTGTTCTCTCGAAAGCCGATACAAAGATAATACAAGAACCGTCGTTTTGCAACGATTCAAATCCATAAAATTTCAGAAAGTCATTGACTGCTGTCAATGCACAACGCCTATCACGTTGAATATGAGCAATATAAGTTCAAAACAATGCCCCCATAAAACCCAAAAACACACCGCATTTTTGGGGAACACACACCGCATTTTTTTTGGGGGGATGGACAAATACGCGAAAAATTAAATCAAATATAGACAAATATACAATGGAGACGACAACACGTTCTATGATTTTACGGATCTTGTAAAATACTATCACAAAGCAACTCAAAGGATAAAGGATTTACCGCATAATAGCGAGTATCATGCTCCGTATAGAGCGTAATAGTCCATTGCAGCATATCTCCAACGATGGTTATCTGCATGGTTTGCGGGTCATATTCGTCTATGTCAATATGTGCCAAAGTGGCATCTTGTCGGACAGCATACAGTTGATTATCCGAACTTACCACCAAACCAATCAACTCCATATTAGCCGGTTCAATAGTGAAGAGTTGTCGCCAACGCTGACCATCCGTAATCACCTCTCTTACCGTGGGTATCCCTCGTTGCATGGTGAGTTGGAAGAGTCGGTCATTCTGATCGGTTAGCAGAAAACCATTGTCATAATTTTTACGAGTAGATGCATTACCCCAGATAAGTTTAACCGGAAAAATAAATCCATGTTTCTCCAACTCACGAGTGAAGGAGATAGACTTTGCCTTTAGCACTTTATTCGATTCACAATCAATGAATTCCAATCCGGTATTTGTCAGTCGGAAGACATCGGGTGGTAATACCAAATTAACGAGTCCAGAGCGAGATTCTAACATGGTATAGAGCGGAATACGAGAGTAGTTGAGTTGTTTCGGAGAAGTCTTGAAGTGGAAATTATTGCGCTGGATAATCTTTGGCGTCACATAATGCCCACAGATAGTATCCGGGAGCCGTTCTTCTGCGACCAATTGACGATAACTGAAAAGTGGTAGCAACGAATCCGTTTGATGCTTGGTCCATTCTTTACCACGGAAATCAATGTATCGAGTAACACGATCCTGTGTTTCGAAACGAATGAAAGTAGAGTCTAAGTTGGAATAGAGTACAAATGGTGTTTTCAATGGTTGAGGCATAATAAGACGCTCAATTTGAGTATGGAAAAAACAGCACAAGACTACAATTAATCCAATTACCACATATTTGGTATGGGGCATGATAGTTGTACGGATTGCAGCCGCCATTACCTCCAGCATAATCCATGAAGAAACGAGATAGATAACAGTTCCCCAACAGAAGGCGGGAATCAGTTTGCGGAGTGTGTGCAGAATAATTTCACCGGGGAACCAGAATGCCTCGACAATGCTAAGCACAACAAGGCAGATGATGGTTAATATGATCGTAGCGACAACGCCAAAGCATAGCATGCAGCCGATGGATTGAGCAGCCGAAACAGGTAAATGCAGAGTCAGTTTAAGCCGTTTGTTAATCATCTCCGGCAACCATTGGGTCAGTGCCAGCGCAACGCCAAAAACCAATGGAACATATTTAAGTAAATCCACAAAGATCATATCACGGCCAATCATAGTCGCCCACACTTCTATTCTGCCGGATTCAACCAATGTTGAATGGATACTAAGCAACAGATACGCCAATAATCCGAGCGTAGCCATACTATATATGATGAGAAAAAGACGGGTTTTCAACCATTCTTTTGTAAAAATCGATTGTAGCATAAGTAGTGAATTTTAATCATTAATATTTGCCTGTTAAATCAATAAAAGTATCCTCTAATGTAGAAGATGGCGTGATAAGTTCGGAAATCGGACACTGCTTAAGGATCCGTCCATAGTCCATTATAATGCAATCATCCACTAATCGTTCCAGATCTTGGACGATATGTGAGGTAAGGAAAACGGTCTTGTTTTTTGATTTACAGTAATCTCGCAGATACTCCACAAAGAGTCTTCGATACCCCGGGTCAAGACCTAAAGAGAAATCATCCAGAATAAGCAATTCGGGGTCTTGAGCCATCAGCAGTCCAAGTGCGACCTGACTACGCTGACCATTACTCATTTGGCTGAGGTGTTGGTAATCTTTGACTTTTAATAGTCGCATCAATTCATAATAGGATTCCTTGTTCCAATCGGGATAAAACGGAGCGTAAAAACGTTCTATCTGTTCAATGGTCATAAAAGGATATTGAACATGTCCTTCGAGAAGTAGTCCTATTCGTTTCCGCACCTCGGCGGGCATAGTCCGAGTGTCATAACCCAACAAACGACAAGTACCCTTGTAGGGCTTAATAAAGCCCGAAAGGATGTTAATAGTTGTGGTCTTACCTGTTCCGTTTTTGCCCAACAGCCCCAGAATGCGCCCTTGTGGTACTTCAAATGACAAATCCTCATAGATTAGACGTTTCCCATAGTAGTGGGTCACATGCTCAAAAGTAATTACATTATCCATATTCTAAAAAAATATTCCTATTGCTAAATTGAGTTGATACCTAAAGTGTTGAGATGCAAAATAATGTGTATATTCTGCTTTGGGTTGCAGAAAAAAATCTATGCGTTTATGCACCGGAAACGCATAGCGTATAGCCGTCATACCGCCCAATGAGGACGATGTAAGGTCGGTGGCCAATTCTGCAAAGCAAGCGGTAACAGGATAGTCATAGTTGGATTTGATATCTCCGTATATAGCACCTTGAAAAAGCATTTGACCTATCGGAAGTGGCAAACGATAGGAGCCATATAAGGTAGTATGAACCACCTGCTCATCATAGTTTTGCGATTGGGATAGTAAGGTATAGGCATTGTTGATGGCTTCCCCATATATATATTGTGTTCCGCGTTTGAAACGAATATCTGCCGACAGCCTCACTTGATATGCACTTTGCCGGTAGCCCAGTAAAATACTTACATCATGCACTTGTAGATTGGATATAGGCAGCATAGTAGCCATATTCAACTCCTTACTGATATGTAGCCATTGATAGGTAGCGGCACCTATCACTCCGCTATGATTGGGTTCCACCTGTAATCCAACCGCAGTATGCCCCCCGTGATAGTACGCGGATTTATTACTACCGGAAAAACGGGCATAGTCCTTTCCCGGATAAGTCATGTGATAGATCATTGATTCGCCCAGTTCAGAAAAGAAAGAAATATCGTTGTTCTGCTTATATCGTCCTACCTCTACAAGGGCAGAATAGGCATATTGGTGATACGAATATCCTATCTTGGCAGCAACAGACAGGTCTGCAACTTTATTTTTGGGTCGAGGATCCACTGTCCGATATGCTTGAGTGGCCAGATAGGATAGTGCCACAGATAAGGTGAGTCCGTTATCTTTTGGCAGCAGCGTATATCCACCTCGGAAGTAATAACTCTCCTTATGTAGCCCGCCACAAACAGTATCGGTGGTCAGATAGGGGTAAAGCAATTCATAGTCACTATTCTCCACAAAACGATTGTGCTGCGACTGATTCCATGAATAGTATGCTTCGCCAAAGAGACGATGTGGACTTTTTTTCACGGCAAAGTCGTACACCGATTCTGCATGAATAGAAAAACCGACATTCGACGTTCCTTCAATAGCCATCGTAGCAGCACCATAGTTGCCTTGAAGATAAACCGATGTAGCAGCAGTGTCGCTGAGTAGCGGAAGTAATATGAGAAGTAATCGAACCATTATCTAAAATACGTTGGATCTGCGGTTACCATTTCGAAATCATTGGAAGAGTTATTGGTATCTATCAGGACCGGATGGTTATTATACATAAAATCAATCTTCCGACGGACTGCTTTTCCATAACGATTGGCATCTGACCCGGTTGCTGCTACATAGGCATAACCGGCATCCAAAGTCGGAGAAGTGAGCCATTGAAATTTTTGGGAGGGACAAAGATTAACCGCATCGATGATCCATTCGTTGGGAAATAAATAGGTATCAGCACTCATCTCAAAAGTACCTGCTTGTGTGGTTGTTGTATAGTCGTATGTGTATTTATATTGCGCCAAATAATCCTCAGCAGTTAATGCTTCAGGTAAACGACCTAAAGCAAAAGTAGTATTCCCTTGGTTATTCGGTGTCCAGATGGTCAGTGTATAGCAATATATTTTATCGAGATTGGGAATGTCGGGATTATCTACATCAGTGATGGAAGCAGAAGTAGAGACATCATACCATTCATAATCAGCGTTTAGGAGGTTAAATGAGTTGGAATTGACAACAGTATGATCCATCGCGTTGTCAACAATAAGCAAGCAATTACCCGGTGCTATCGGGACCTCAGTTCCATTGCCGGGAATTCTATACATGGCATCAACCGTAAAAGATTTGCTTCGAAAATCCGGATTAAGGCCAATCTGTGTTGTTTGTTTCAATTTAGACTCTAACAACACGATTCCGTCAGCATAAAGTGTATCGAAAGTATTGTTGTAAATAATGAAATATTTATCCCCCAAATACTGCTTACCTTGCGGAGTCTTGGTTCCTGCAAAAAATACTTCTGCTAACACGAAATCCTGACTATTACCATCCAAAGAAGCTTCCACTTCAAATGTTTCCTCACCAATTACAGTACAGTTTCGGAAATAGGCCGTTATGGTGTAAACTGCGGTGTCTATCTTCATTGACGCCATAAAATCGGCATTATAGAAACCGACCGGTAGTTCAATATCGAGGCTAACCGGCAAATGAAGGGTATCATAACTCCATTGTGTGGTATTTGCCATATTGAGATCGGTAATGGTCAATGAGGCCTCAGATATTTGGAAATCAACGCTATCACTAATCGGAAGATTGATTAGCAAATGTACCGGATAAACCGATGTTGATGCCATATCGGGTGCCTGCTCACAGGCAACCATAACGGTCAAAAGAGGAATAAGATAAACTAATTTCTTCATTATATTGATAAATTTAATTCCATTCCAAAGTATGGACTTGCCTGACGGTGAATAGTTACGCCATCCACGTTATAGTCCGGCAGGATATCCAGTAGTTTATTGACAAAGAACGCGATATTGGCATATTTAGTTACGGTCTTTTGTATGCGCAGGTTGAAATAGCCGGCAAATGGCACTACTTTTCGACGATAAAGATCAGGATTGTAACTAAAGATCAACCATTGTAAATAGGGGTCTTTAGCAGATTCTTCAGTGTATGCCTTCATCTCTCCCGTTTGGTCCATGTAGGCAATCGGAGTGCCATTTTTTTCTAAAGTTTGTGTGGACGAATACCAGTTCATCTCCATCGTGGCACTGACAGTAAGGCCAATACGTTGGATGTACACATCAGCTATAACATTGGTGTTAAAATTCTCACGAATAGTTCCTTCTGTCCAATTATAATATCCGATATAGATATCTTTGATAGCAGTGTTACCAATCGTTTGTGTCAATTTCTCGGTGGAGAACATGGGCTCAGAATTGCTATAGGTTGTCCGTAACCAAGCACCATTGAGCGTAAATCGAGTGCAAACAACAGGTATACGCGGACTGGCATACTGAAACTCCAGCCCCTGCTTTTTGATTTTACTGCCATTCGTTGTTTGGCTGTATGTCAGTACCTTGGTGTAGTTGGTGCTGACACCTTCGTTGATAATCGGATAGGTATAAGCATAAGCTATGGTGGATGAGCGGAAGCCGTCATTCATCTTCTCCTGAAAATAGGTTACAGAGAAATGGTGATGGTAGATATCACCGCCTAAACGAACTTCCCATTTTAGATTTCGAGCCGGTGTAAGGTTCTTATTGGTTGGATCAATAATATGTGTATAGATATTCATGGTGCTATCTTTGGGAGACACATGAACTTCCGGTGCTTTCATATCCTCGTACAGTTTATTCGGATAGAGTTGCAGCAGCGTTGGCATCTTTGTGTGTTGGCCGATAGCACCGGCAATATGGATGCTTCCGTTTCTCACCGGAATGGTATAGGTAATATTGGTACGCGGGTCTATGTACACTTTTCTGTGAATAGCACGGTCCTTTTTGAGTCCAATTAGGGATGTCCCGCGTAAACCAATCTCTATGTCAAACGATGTCTTTTTAATAGGGATATGGATATTATCGTTGATGTACCATGACAACTGATTATTAGCAGGGATATCGTTGTAGGCACGAGGACGATAGGAAGTGGAGTAATTGAGTGGACGATTTTTATCATACACTTGCCCCGCTCCATAGTTCTTATCATGTTTATATTCAATTCCTACTGCCGCTTTGTGGTCTAATATCCATGTTGAAAAGATAAATGTTGTCTTGGGGCGCAGGAAGATATTCAGGGGTTGCCCATCCACTAAATAATCTGCCACATAATGATAGGGTAAAAGGGGGACATCACTATTGCCCTCCTCTGTGGTTGCTAATACGGGGTGAATGGGGGTCGTGAGTTGGATGTATTTAGTTTGATGTATTCGATCTATACTGTATGCTGTATTGGCCTGCATAGCAAATGTCCAGAAGGACACATTCTTTGGGGTTATATTGAGCGTATTGGTCCAGGATATGCGATGATATTGCGAGTTATAACTATCCTCTTTATTATAGTGGATATCCGGATCCACTTTGTCGTTGTCTATCGAACCCGTATAATCCAAATTGGTTTGATAACGGATATTTACGTCATCATTAGCCCAACGCTGTTGCAAACGCACAGAGCCGGTAATACGCTGATAATTCTCCAACGTATTGGTAGGTTCTGATTTTGCATTAAGATAGTCGATGCTGAAGTTTAGAACTGTTTGGTTGTCATTCCACCCCAACCCTTTACCAAAATAGAAGAGTTTGCTGAATCCATCGGCCTTGAAACGAACTTTCCACGGAGTAGGTTTAATCGTTCGCTCTATCTTCACTACACCAGATGTTACATCACCATATTCTGCTGATGCTATCCCGCGAATAACCTCCACTTTTTCAATGTCATCGGTGGAGATAGCACGCATATCAACACCGGAATTGACAGTTTGACGATTGGCATCTTGTGCGGACGCTTGGATATATTGCATATTGGCATCGGTAGAGATAGGGGCTCCATCAATAACAAACGAAGTACCTAACGAACCGGTAGAGTAAGCATTATTTGTTTCGTCTCCGGCTTCACGCAGACGAATGGTATTGGCAGAAGTAAGATTAGGGGCTTTGGTTGATTGCCCCGGTAACATACTTACTAAATCCGAAAATGAAGATGGCTGAAGATGCTCAATGGCTTCCTTGCTGACTACAGAAGCAGATGTATTTCCTCGACTTTCTTGAGCCGTAACCACCACTTCTTGCAATTCGAACATTCGGCTTATTGAATCCAACAATGCTTGTTGAATAGAGTCAGGGGGAGCAACAGTATCCTTATGTAACGTCAACGTTGTTTGCGCAGAAAGTACCACGCAAACAAACATTGACGCAATATACAAGGCAA
The DNA here is from genome assembly GCA_050872525.1 of Bacteroidales bacterium. Lineage (GTDB taxonomy): Bacteria > Bacteroidota > Bacteroidia > Bacteroidales > Paludibacteraceae > Colicola. The sequence continues at coordinate 13,738 of JBNMHB010000042.1, forward strand.
TTTTCCGCATCAGACAAATATGAATAGGAGTGGAATCAGTACGCCTATACAAAATTCTATGCCGCCAATGCCCCAAAGACTATTTTTCCCTTTCAACATAAATAGCCCCGTCAAGACAACGATCACCATCGACACCCCAAACATATCGCTGAACCAAGTCCATGCCTTGTTGGGATTATAGTGAAGTTTAGATAGATTGCCTAAAATGGGGCGAATCTTAACTTGTTCTAAAAGTCGTATGGTCAATGGTTAGAGTGCTATTATTCTTGAGGAATACTTTGGTTGTAGCAGTGTCCGGTTGATAATATTGTATCACCTTATCTTTAACATTACAAACATCAAGAGTGGCTTGGAGGTTACTATCCATAGGTACTTGAAACTCTGTTCGTTCTATGGTATATTGACTATTAAATGTCGATTTATGGTTTAGCGCAATACCACTGATTGCATATACCAAAAGCATACCCGCGAACAAGTAACTTAATTCGCGGTGTATGATTCGAAACCACTTGCGGACTTGATTGCCCATATTGTGTTTTTGATTGTCCGCCATCACTATTCTGTAATGATCTCGTAGTTTATTGCTTCTGCAAAGTATCTTTTAATTGCTTTTTTTTCTGTCTCACAACCATTAGCACCTTCGCCATGTCGTTGCTCATCATTGGCAATCTCTGTTTTGCAGTCATTAGGAATAATTTCAATGGCATTTATCACACCACGAACACGAATGATGTTGTTTATGCACTCCAGAGCAAAGTTACCGGCTTTAGCACCCTCTACACGAAGGATATAATCTTCGCTACTACCCATCAGGAACGCCTTACGACCACCATGTTTACAAAGGTGAGTACAAATACCTTCAAACGAAATAGTGTCACCTACGAGTGAATCCGCTTGGGCATAGACTTCGTCTATTGTGTAAATTTTGTCTGTTTGTGTTTGTTGTTGACATGCAGTCATCGTTAAGGCGGCGACTGCAAGGAATAATAATACCTTTTTCATATAATGTGTTGATTACAATTGTTTATCGATAATTTGTCCCAAAAGGTTATAACATACGCCATTCTTGATAATGACCACTTGCCCATTCCTAACTATTTTGTGGGTTGTATCCCCAATAGTAGGTATCTCGTTAAGGGATGTCGGATTGGATTTCTCGGCTATTTTTATACTTGCAACGACACCATTTATGCTTGTTTCTTTCAAGGTAATGGATTCGTCTGCAATGAAAGTCATAGCCGCATCTTTTGCGGCATTGAGACTGAATATCACATCCTCGCCATTGAACGCCGCATCTGTACAAGTAGGCATTCCTGTAGATTTTATGAGGCCTATCTCACGAGTAGGCTGCAACTTCTTATCTAATCCCTGCAACAATATGCGTGGCTCATCTTTTGCACTTCCCCAATCATAAAGATATGCGTAAAGAGTATCATTTACGACCAGTAAGTTGGTTGCGGCTCCAATGCCTGTGCTGGTGCGAATATATCCCTCAACAGCTTTATGTGCCAACAAATCATATTTCAGGACAAAAGCATGGAACTTCTTATTTGCATTATGGAGCGTATCGTTCTCCAATTTTAGACCGCCATTTACACCTCCTGCTATATACATATATGTGCCGTCTATCGTCAGTGCTTTCACCTGAATTCGATTTATTCCGCCTTCGGTTACACCAAGAACAGAGTCTGTAGCAACTACCTCGCCGGTGGAACGATCAAAAGTCGTAATCAGTATGCTTTGCTGACCATCTACAGCCGCAGTGGTGGCTGTGTAGATGTTTGTTGCATCTGCAGTAGCCTCTAATAATGTACTCGTATATCCCTCATGTTGGGTGGATAGCGTCTTAGTTACTTGTCCGGACTCGTTTAGAACTAGCACGAAAGGTTCACCTCCGGATACCGGACTAATAGTCTCGTTGTCTATCATAATGGTGTTAGTTACCAACAATGACAGTAGATATGTCCCGTTTGTTTTTACCAAGTCAAGCATCGCAAAACCATCTACAATCGTGTCCGTTTGCCGTATTCTCGTCACAATGGAAGCACTTTGACCATCGGGAGAAACCTTAATAATATAACCATAGTTCTGTGGCTTTGGCTCTTTGGAAGTAGGACTTGGAAAATAGGTTTTGTATTCTTGTATATCACTTGCAAGATGGGTATTGCCATTCATCAATTGCATGACCTTGTTATCACCTTGTTTGTTCTTGTCGGAGTATGTACCATAGAATGCCAACAATGCCCCGCCGTCACTTGTAGGAACAGCGAATTCTGCCTTTACACTACCGCGGTTTGTACTAAGTGCCCAAATAGGATTGCCATTCTTTTGCACCTTAATAAAATAGGCATTATAATTGGTCTTGGATTGATCCGGAGTAAATGGTGCACCCATAAATGCAGCGTTCAAAAATGTGGCATTACTTGGCGTTAAAGATGCTGTAGAAAACTTTCCGGCAAATAATACGCTGCCATCGGTATAGGTCTCAATAGACTCCACGTTGGAAGTGCCCAATCCTCCCGCGTTATTTTCAACGGTACCATACCAGTTGATTTGGGCTGATAATCCTGCGCTGATTGTCAACGCTGCTAAAATGATGATTTTTCTCATAAACTTTGAATTTAATACTGTTATGATTGTTCTAACTTGGTCGTTAATTCTGAAATCGGCAGCAAAAGTAGTGTTTTTGCCCAAAAACCACAATACCTAAAAAAGGAGATTTATATACCTAAAAATGGTGGCTCGAGATAGGGCAACCGCATCAAAATATATACTATGGGGAAAATTCGTTTTGAACATATAATTAGACCAAAAGTTTTTGTTTCACAGCAAATATCGTATAGGGAGGAGGTGGATTCGTTTTTGGGCGTGAGTGGTTGAGCGACAGAGCGGTTCTAACCCTGTTCTCCTAAACTGACAAATGTAAGTTGATGGTTTTGGAGGACGTTAATGGCCATGTGTACATCATACAATGGTTTAATTAGTCGTTCCTTAAGAATTAGATTTCAGGTAGCATTATCAACTTGGGGTCTGTAGTAAGTGCGGCATAATATCTGCACAAAAAGTCCAAAAAAGATTTGAGTTTCCTCATCATCTTCTTTAAGTTCCACGCCGGAGCCGCCATCATCGCATTGATAGTTGATGATGCTTTGCCATAGAGATAGTTTTTCAGCATACGATAGTCATACTTCAAGTGCCCAAAGTGGGGTTCTATCCCCGCTCTGTGTCTAAACGGATACTTTTTCTTTGCACGGTCTTGGGCACTGTCTGTCGCATTGGGCTTACCCGGTGTCAAAATCTCCACCCCTTTTATCGCCTTGGCACCTCGCCCGCCACGGTCATAAGCCAAACGTTTGGGCAGTGCCTGATGATTATCCTCCATCTGTTGCAACAACGGTTCTATAGTCTTACTATCATGAGGATTACCATCAAAAGCCTTTATCGCTATCACAATACGACTCTTTGCCGTGGTTATCATACCCACCTTGTTGCCAAACTCATAAGGGATACCCGCTTTCCCTTTCGCTATGCAAGTCGTGTAGGGCTGATGGGGACTGTAAATCTTATCTTTACTTTGGCGCGTTTGCGCTAAAATACGATGGTAAATTTTCAGAATCTCCTCATACACTTTCTTTGTTTCATCGCTCAATTTGACCTCTAATTCACGTACTTGCCTGCCCGCTATCGTCTTCAAATGACGCATGGCGGACTTAGCCGCTTTGGCACGCTTGGGGTGTTGCGAGTTGTAGGTCTGACGCAGTAGATCCCTGCTCTTGCGCGTGTACGTCTGACGCTGTTCAACACCCTCTTTCTTAGCAATACGATTGCAACCGTCTATCACTTTCTTGTACAGTTTGGCATCCGTCTGGAACGTGGTATTGTTGCCTTGGACAGTCGTATCCGACACCACCAAATCCTCTTTTGCATCTTTGCCATGAAGGCTGATGCTGTATTGGAATATCGTATTGATACCTTTCTCGTCTATGCGTTTGCGAAAATGCACAAACTCACTCGGGTCAAACGGAAAAGAGAAACGAAAAAACACTTCACCGCAAAAATACTGCATATAAGGGTTCGTTTCCCACGCCTTCGCCAATGTCTCATCGCCCAAATTGTACAAGTATTTCAATAGCAGACACCCCACCATAGAGCGGATAGGGACTGCTTTCCTGCCCTTCGTCGAATAAAGAGGTGCAAACTCCGTTTCAAAGTAAGACCAATCTATTTTATCAGCCAATAAGACCAACTCGTTGTCGGGATCTATGAAACTCGCCAAACGGGGACGAAACAATTCTTGTTCGGACGGATGGGATAAATTACCTATCATAATATCGCTTTTTTATTGTACTTTTCTGCAAGGTTTTGCA
>JBNMHB010000043.1:0-18066 GCA_050872525.1 Bacteroidales bacterium
ACTCACACACTTTTTGACGCTTGAATTCCGGTGTGTAACTCCGCGTTTTGCGAGATTTTGACGCAGAGACTCTCGATAACTCTTCACTTGACTGACTCATTTTTTATGCTTTTTTGAGTCAACTTTTTCTGTACCAAGACAATAAATTACGAATTGTTACTACTTAACGTCAGTTCGATATTGGGTGCAGAAAAAAATGGTCTAATTATATGGTCAATTACATGTTCCAAACGAATTAACGTTCCCTCATAGTATATTTGTCTATATTTGATTTAATTTTTCATGTATTTGTTCTATTTGTTTCCCTAACAGGTGTATTAATAAGTACTTTTTTCGTTTTCAGGCATTTTTAGGCGTTTAGAGGCCTTTGTACGACGAAATTCAGAGACATATATCACGCAACGAACTGCTACCTGTTTTTTCACGGTTGCATAATTTTTGACTGACACTGCAACAAAACAAAAACTGCCTAACAACTCTACATTGTTAGACAGCCTCTGCTTAAACTGCTATTTCTTGTGCTTACTTAGTCGGTTTTTAGCAAGTATGTTTAAGACTTTTGATATTATACTTTACCTAATTACTACTGCACGATGATGAGTTTGTCGGAGTGAAGATGACGTTTTTCACTCATGAAGAAGACATAGAAATAGATGTGGTTGGGTTCGATGGTCAGGATAGTGCCTGAACGGGGATTGGTGATGTTCAAGAGACGTTCCTTTCCGTTCGCCTCAGTAACAATTTCCACATCGTTGGGGTCTGCGACATCGAGTTTCTCAAGCAATAAGCGATGACCGTACATATCATAGAGTGCAAACGATACATCTTTTCGGACCGTTCCCACTAAAATCTGCGTAGAACCGGGGATACGTTTCACCAGCACATCGTATGCACTTGGCGTGAGTCCGTCGTTGAGCGATGATTGTGCGAACCAAAGGGAATACCTGCGTGTGTCGCCTGATTGTGAGGTACACAAGATGATACACGTATCTCCCAGCGCTGCCTCCTTGATACTGACTTCTGCAAACGCGGAAAATGCTTCAGCCGTAACCACCGGTATAGGCATACCCTCGATGACATAGTAGGTATAGAACTCCTGCTCGGGATCGAAACCTTCCAATTCCTCATCGCCCAAATAAATCATCTGGAGGAGATTGTCGTCATCCTGAAGGACGGTGGGGCGAATGACATAAGTGCGTACCGACCCGTCTTGGGCAGTAACGGTGATGAAGATAGTGGCTCCGTCGTCGGTAGATAATTCGGCGTGCGCCAGGTCATCGGAGAGGGTATATGTAATGTCGTTTATGCCCGCAAAATTGGCAATAGTGGAGCCAACGGGATATGCCAAAACATACTCGGTAGAGTCGCTTCGGAATCCCTCCAACAACTTACCCCGCACATAGATAGCAGTGAGGGAGGCGTCGTTATTCTTGGCAAAAGAGAACGTGATAGTATATGCACATTGGTCAATCCCATTGGCGGCAGTAACCAAAATGGTAACAATCTGCTCTCCCGTAGGCAACTTCACAGGTTCTGACAGTTCCACCAACTGCTCGTCCTCTGCTTTCACCGCCGTAATAGTCGGCAGTTGTGTTTGCCCATAAGGAATGGTAACAGCATAGTCGTAGTGCGCGGACTCAAATTCCAGCGTAAATCCATCACTCAGGCTGATGTTTTGCAGGTTGGCATTGGCGGATTTGATACGCTCAAATGCCAAAGTGTAGGTTGCTTTATCCCGGTTCTCCGCCGTAACGTGAACAAACACTGTATCACCATTGGTAGCAATCTCCACCTGCTGTGCGTCCTCTTTCTTGGCAACCGTAACTAACGGAATATCAACGATTTCGATAGGCAGTGGGACCTTATAGAAGTACCGTTCAGAGTCGAAGTCGGAGAGGTTCTTTCCGCCCACGAAAATCATATCCAAGTCGGTCTCCGAGGATAGTTCCTTAGGATAATGGATAATATATGTACGGCTTGTGCCATTGGCAGCAATAACCTCAATTTCCGTCTTCAGGTCGAGCGATTTAGCCGCCATAGTCTCCTTCGATTGGGTGATTTTAACAGTCTGATAATCATCACCTTGCAACGGATATACCGAAGGCACCTCGGTTGCATTAGCGGGGACAGTGTACCAATACTCGGTGGTAGCAGCCACAAAGTCGGCAAGGGGTTTCTCGTCGATGTAAATCATCTTGAGCGTATCTACCGACGATTGAAGAATAGTATATGCCACGGTATAGTAGTTGCTTCGTCCGCTTTCGGAAGTAACGACCAACTGCCGCGCCAAAGTATGGTCGGTATGTTGGAGAGTATCGATACGGACATTTTGCCATTCATCGCCATTCGTCCATGCCAATTCGGGGAAAGCCGTAGTACCGACAGGCAGAGAAAAGAGATAATAGAACGTGCGTGGGGCAAAACCTGCAACAGGCACCTCGTCGGCATAAATCATCTGCAATGTGTCGGCATCGGACAAGGTATAGGCAAAGACTACGGTGTAGGTAGATTTAGTAATACCATCCTCGGCAATGACATTGATGGTGATATGATTGTCCTGTAAGTTTGTGGTAATCTGCTGATTGGTCTCTGCTTTCTGTGCCACAACCTCGGGCAAAGTATGTACACCCACGGGCAAGGTAACGGGATAATAGTAGCGATTGGCAGAGAATGCAGGCAAGGAATCGCCGTCCAGATAAATCATTTCGAGGTCGGCATTGGCAGACAAAGGCACGACAAAAGTGAGCGTGTAGCGATTGCGGGTTACGCCATCGGGAGCAGTAACATCCATATAGACATTCATCCCCGAAGTGGTGGTGCTGACCTGCTGCCCGTCCACACGCAACGATGCCGACACCTCCGGCAGGACAGTACTGCCTGCAGGGAGATTGATTTGGTATGAGTTCTGCATAGATGAGAAAGCCAAGTGCGGATTCAGAGTATGCTCAAACTCGCTAAAGGTCTGTCCGTCAAGCCATAAATCTGCCAAAGTGGCGTCTGCGGAAAGCGATTCTACATAGACTTCGACGGTATAATCCTGCGTATTCACACCATCTTGTGCCACCACATGGAGGACATGCTCAATGTCGGAGGCAGTAGTGAGCCGCGTAACAGTTTGGAAATTATCATCGGCAGTCCACTCTATATCTACATTATTGCTTGCCGCGCGCACGGAATAGTAGTGTCGCCCCGTCTCGAAATGCGGAACAGGCACACCATTGACAATGATACCCGTAAGGTCGGCATTGTGGCTCGGCTCGGATTGTACCAACACACTGTAATCGCTCACTTTTCCGTCCTCGGAAGTAACTGTCAGATAGGTGTTGCTTCCCAATCGACCTGCAGTCATCTCCACCTTCTGTGCCTCATCGCCAACGACATAGCGCAACGAAGGCAATCGAGGTTCGGCAAGTTTCACAGCAGGGGCGGGCAACGTTATGGTGTACTGCATAGTAGCGGGGTCGAAACCGGCTATTTCGCTATCATCCAACAAGATAGAAGCCAGTTGGCTATTCGATGACAGAGCAGGCTTCACCTTAATTATATAAGGAGTCCCCACGGTGCCATTCTCTGCAACCACCTGAATCGTATATGTATTTTCTTCCGTATCAAGCGCGATTTTCACTTTCTGCGCGTCCTCGCTTTTTTGGACAGACAAGTGAATCATCGTATCAGTATGCAAAGTGTAGGAATTGACGGCAGGGTCGAAATCTGCATAGGGTTTTCCGTCCAACAAGATTGCCCTCAGACGCGTGTTCGACGAGAGGTCGGTCGGGTATGTGAGAGTATAGGTATGTTGCTCAGTACCAAACACTTGCCATTGCATATCCTGCGGCGTCTGCACAAAGACGACCGAGTCCTTCTCATCCTTGCGTACAAAAGTTGCCAACGCAGGTTGCACGAGAGTGTAAGCATAGTTGTCTTCGGCAAAATTGCTCGGTATATTACCATTGAATGCCAATTCGGAGAGTTGCCCCGAAGTGCTGACCACAGGCGTGTTCAGAGTGAGCGTATAGGTACCTTGGGCACCGTTTTCCGCCGTAACAACCAACGTGGCTTTTGTTGCGCCAAAAGTGGCTTCCACCGTTTGTCCGTTCATCTGCTTGGCAAAAGCAATGGTGGGCATAGTGGTGGCGTTGATGGTGTAATCACGCGTATCGGGGGCGAAATCCGACACATTGGATAGGTCTGCCAACGTGGTATCGTCCGACAAATCGGTTACGAAACGAATGGTATAGACCTTGCTTTCGCCCTTCTCGGGGGAAACGGTGATGGTCAGAACCGAGTCGGCATACTCCATGGTGATAGTTTGCAGACTGCTTGCCGGTTGCGGATAGACAGACGGCAGATGGCGAATGTCAGACGCAAGATGCACCGTATAATCGGTAGTCTCGGAGTTGAAACCCCGTATCGTACTGCCATCAAGAAGCAAGTCGGTCAGCGTATTGCGTGTGTCCAAAGGACGACGAACTTGCAATGTGTAGTTGCTGCTTGTTCCGTCCTCGGCATAGTTGATGATGTCGGCGTTACGCACAGCATATTCACCGTCTGTTGTTTCTTCTTGCCACGTGATTTTCTGTGCTTGGTCACTCACCTCGCCCGTGAACGAGAGAGCAGGTGTCTGCACCGCCTCGGGGTCGGAAAGCGTAACAGAGAAAGCATTGGCATCCAAAGCGGCAGAAATATTGTTGACACGCAGGCTCTTGATAGTGCTGTTGTAGAGGAAGCGGATGTAGTCTACATATAATTTGGCTGTGTACCCAGATTTTGGGTATTTACCACTAGGATCAATAATGATGTCCAATCCCAACACACTGACACCGTCAGTACCAATGGCAAGAGTGTGGTCTGCATAAGTATTGCTTGTAGATGTCTGACGGTGGTCAAAAACGTGTTCGTTACCATCATCATCGAAAAATTTGAAACGGAATAATGCACCATCTCCCGCCTTGTCGGTATACTTGTAGTTGATAGTGGCTACGTCAGGTGTGTTGTGAAAACCGATGAATCCTGACGGAGTAACTGTTGACCCACCAGATGTATTGAGTGAAACACTCATATCTGCGAGGTTTATGACAGCAGGTATTGAGCTTCCTGCTGCGTACACATACCATGTCTGTAGGAATACCGTTGATGCATTCTCTTTCTTGACTCCATCTTGGATACTTTCGAGTCCGATGGTCTTTTTATAGTCGCCAGGGGCATTCCATTCAGAAGGCTTATCTGATTTTGATGTTGTAGTCTGTGTCCATGCCGTAAACTCGCCGTTAGGAATGATGTCGTTAGGATAGTGAAAGAAAATAGTATATGTATTGGATTGATTACCAGCAGAGACTGTGGCTTTCCAATGTTGTGTATCTATTTCATCCACTATGACCTCAATACCCTTCTCTTTTGTCGCAACAATACGAGGTGTAGTAGTAGTAGCACGATTATAAACATATGTAAAGCGGTTTGCATTAAATCCAGGCAACGCAACGCCGTCTATCGTAATGCCCTCTAACACAGCGGGATTCTGCGTTTCCAACTGTGGTGTCAGAGTGTAGATATGGTCAGCTTCATCGGGATGATTGGAACGCACGGTGATGATTGTAGGGTGATAGATACCCCCCGGCTGCACCCAAACGGTTTGCTCGTCGAATGCCTTGGTGTAATCCACCGTCAGGGTGCGTGTTCCGTATGGCAATGCTACATTAAACTCGTTGCCTGCCACGTTGAGCAGTTCGCCTGTCTCGCGAATACGCAATGTGTCTAATACATTGATTTTCTGCGAAATACTATCCCTAAACCAAATGCTATAGGTGCGTTGGTTGCCATTCTCGGCAGTAACGACAATCTCTGTTTTCTGCCCCAACGGACGCGAAATCAGTGCTATCGTCTGCTCCGGTTCGGCTTTGGTATAGACCACGTCGGGGACCGTCTTGCTCTGATAGGGAAGCCATACCTCATAGTCCGTTTGGTCGACAGCGAAAGTAATCTCCGCCATCTCCGAATTGAGATACACATCTTCCAATGCCACATTGCCCGACTTGCGCACAGGGAAAGCAATCGTATAATTGTTGCTCGTTGTGCCATCGGCTGCCACCACATGAATACGTGTCGTACCATTCACTGCGCTGAAATAGGTAGTGATTGTCTGATTAGGCAATTGCCCTACCGCAAACACATTCGGCACAACACGTGTACGCCATGCTAATGTGTCGGTATAAGCGAAGCGCGTCGGTTCAAAATCTGCCAAAGAAACACCGTTGATACGTATATCGCTCAAGTAGGCATTGCTCGACATCACACGCGTGTAATTGATTGTATATGTTTTCGTTGCGCCACTCTCCGCATGCACCAGAATCTGTTGTTGGTCAGCAGTGGTATTCGCCACCACGATATTTTGTCCTTCGCGTACATTATATATAAGGTGTGGCAAGGCTGCACCGTCCTCCAAGGTCAGTTGATAGTCCGTTTGGTCGGGGTCGAAAGCCAATGTATGTCCCTCCACTTGCAAATCGTGCAGGCGGGCATCGTCGTATTGGGCTATTCGGAACGATACCCTGTAGATAGCCACAGCACCCGAAGGAGCCACCACCGTGATAGCCATCGTGTTCGGTGCCAACTGACCAAAATAGGTTACTTGCGCCTCACTATTCTTCTCAAATGACACCACCGGCAGTTTGCTTCCCGCAGGCAGGTCAATCGTATAGTCGGTAGTAGCAGGCGTATATTCCGCCAATGGCGCACCGTCGATGAGAATCGCACGCAACGTACAATCGGCAGACACTTGTTTTTGGAAATGCAATGTATAGGTAGTATGTTCTTCGCCTGCCTGCACATAGAGCATCACATCATCGCCCTTGCGCAGAATATCCACCGTGCGTCCGCTCTCCGCCGTGTAACTTACCTCAGGAAGCACATCGCTGTAAGGCACCGTATATTCGAGGGTAGTAGGCACAAAGCCTGTCAATGTCACCCCATCGAGCAAGATATTTTCCAACGCCACCGAAGCCGTTGCGCCCATACTTGTAAACGTGATAGAATACGTGTTGGCACTACCGCTTTCGGGCGTAACACGAATCTGTGCAACGCCTGCCGCGTATGGGGCGGTGATAGTAACCTGTTGCCCGTTTTCTTTGTCCACCGTGATACGCGGACAAGTAGCCTTCGTCAGTGCCACCGTATAGGTCAGTTTATTCTTGTCGAACCCACTAAGTGGCTGTCCGTCAAGGTAAATCATACGCAGGAAAGCGTTTTCCGACTTCTGAATGATAAAAGTAATCGTATAGGTGCGTTTATCGCCATTCTCGGCAGTAACAGTGATGGTGTGTACCGTATTTTCGCACATACTCAGCACTTTCTGCGAAGCCTCCGCTTTATCGTAACTAACTGACGGTATGGCACTTACGCCTGCGGGAAGGGTATAGGTATAGTTCAGCACCGAGGCATCGAAATCTGCCAAAGGTGTACCGGCTACATAAATCATCTTCAACGCCGTATTGCTCGAAGTAGCCACACGGAAATGAATGATATAGGTTCGGCTTGCCCCACTCTGCGGGCGCACCGTAATCTTATAATCGTCCTCTACATTGCTTCCCGAACGCACCGTAACAGTCTGATACTCATCATTTTGCGTATAGGTCACCACCGGCTGTTTGGTCGTTCCTTGTGGCAGATTGACCGTATATTCTAATTGGTCCTTGTCGAAGCCTTCCAACTCCACTCCGTCTATATAAATCATCTTCAGCGTGGCATTGGTGGCTTGTTGCACCGAGAACGTGATTTGATAAACGGTCGTGTTTCCGTTTCCTGCAGCCACCGTGATTCGCGTTGTACCGTTCAGTCCGCCATCTACGATGTTAACCGTCTGATACTCATCGCCTTTTATAGGTTCTATAGTAGGCATTTCGGTCGTTCCGATGGGCAGTGAATAGGCATATTCGGTCTTGTTGGGAGAGAAATCGGGCAAATCGACCCCATTGATACGAATACCTGCCAACGTAGAAATCTCCGACTTCAACGTTGTAAACACAATCTTATACACCGTCTGGTCGCCATTTGCTGCCGTTACGGTGATACGCGTCGTACCGTCTAACCCGCCTTCAACAACGCTAACTGTCTGAAACTCATCGCCTAATTCATACTGAATTTTAGGCAGAGCCGTTGTACCCATTGGCAAAGTAACATAATAGGTGTAGTTATCAGGTGAGAAATCGGTGATATACCCTCCCTCCACTTGCAAGTCTTTCAGGAGCGAATACGACGATGCCTCCAAACGAAAATTCAGTTTGTAGGTCTTCGGCACCGCGTTTCCGGGAGTGGTAACTGCAATCTGATATGTACCGCCATCTATCTTAGTGGGCGCAGTATATTGAATGGTCTGCGCTCCGGCAGGGTAAGCCGACACCGCCTGTACCATCGGCATTGTCGTAGTAGTGGTGGGTAACGACACACGATAAATCGTCTGTGCAGGAATAAACCCCGTCAACGATTTTCCGTTTATCAGTATGTCTTTCAGCGTGTTATCAGCCAATTCTGCCACACGAAAATTCAGTGTATAGGTGGATACCGTCTGTTGGTCGGCTGCCGTTACTTTGATTGTAGCACGCCCCGTTGTACTATTCGGTTGCGTTATCTCTATCGTCTGCGAATCTTCTTGTCCGTCCACCGTTACCACAGGCACTGCCGTCGTACCATAAGGCAGGTCCACCGTATAGTTGTATGTACCGGCATCGAAATTCGGCAGGCTCTTCCCATTCACTTGAATATCAGCAAGTTTCGAGTTCTTGCTAGCCTCGCGAACAAACTTTATTTTATAGGTTTTCGTCTTGCTGCCATCCTCTGCTTTCACAGTGATAACCGTTGGCGCACCGTCAATCGTTCCCTCTTGAATAGTGATTTCTTTCCCCGACAACACACGCCCTGCAAAGGTAGCAGTGGTACCTCGCGCATTGGTTAGCGAACCGACTCCACGACGCGCCTCAATCTTAGGCATAGTCGTGGCATTGCGTCCTAACGAATAGGTCTGCTCGTCCGAACTATTCGGATTAAAGCCTCTCCACTCCTTATCATCAATATACAATTTTTGGATAGAGGCCGAATAAATCAACTCCACATCATCCACATAAAGTGCGTTCCCCGCGTATAATCCGGAAGTAGCACGGAAGTTCGGATAATTGCTTGCCGAGAAAATGATATTCATCATCGTCGGCTCATCGCTATTGAAATAATAGATTGGCACGCGGATATTGGTCCACTCGCTATATTCTTTTTTCTCAAACCACAAGCCCTCGGCTATCTGCTTAGCTTTCTGAGTGGTACCACATTCATTGCCGTCCAATGCCTGACGAATATCACTCTCTTCATTGGTCTTGCTCACCGAAGTACAACTACCGTTCTTACCCTTGTATCGTGTACCCTGTGCCGTCCCCGACCACGCATAATAGAGCAAGTAAAAATCTTCTTTCAATACATTCGGACCCGTGCGACGAATCCAAACCGACATACTATCGGGACGATAGGTGAAACTGATACCCCCTTCGGTTCCTGCAGTGGCTTGTTTCACGTCAGTCAAACTTTTTATATACACCCATGGTTGCCCCAACGTAAAATATCCGGGAGATACCTCCGTGATACCGGCAGCACCCACTTCCTGATCTTTCACCATCATCGAAGCCTCACCTGTGTGTCCCTCTGCTTTGTATGCAAAATTGAACTTAAAGCCGAACTGTGTTACGTTGCTGGCATTCCAGTTCGCAGGTTGAGCATTCCCGTTAAAAGGCGCACCGCTCCAATCCTCAAATCCTGCGTTAGGAACTTGTTGCGCGCGCGCGGGCGTTATAAATAAGGTGCATACACCCAAACCGAGTGCAACCTTGCTCAACGAATGCGTCAGCGAAGGTATCCAATTCAGTAGTCGGGTAGTAGAAAGTTGCCTCATATTAAGATTTTCATTAAATAAATTCATATTTTAGGTACAAAAACGTACACTTTTTTATCGAGTGCAAAATTACTACCAAAGCCACAAACCAACAAGCCCCCGCGTTATGAAAAAATATACGATTATTAATCTTACTCCTATTTTTCCTTTCCAAAACCGCTTAACAAAACATCTTATTTTCCAAACGCGATACTATTCACCCAAGCGAAACAACATTATAATTTGTCATGAAAACGGAGTCAAACATGGCAAAAAGATGTTAAAAAGACGGCAACGAGACGGCAACGAGAACCGACCTGATGCCGTAAAAAAGGGACTATAACGCTAATCGTTACAGTCCCTTTCGTATAATAGTCTATTGTGAAAAAAGACTACCTTTTTCCCATACCCTCTGTCAAGAGGAGGATTTTCGTCTAAACTAAGGCATTACATACTTGTACTTTGTTGTGAAACAAATTATGGTATGAAAATCTTTATCGTTTGGTCGGCAGAACGAATGATATATAGACCGGCTTCAGGCACTGAGAATACAGCATAATCGGTGTCGTAAACCATTCCTATCTGCTTGCCCAAAGCGTCCACCAAACCTATCTGCCGTCTGTTAGAGGTAGCAAAAACCTCTATGGTTCGTCCGTTAGTGCGGACTATGAATCCTCCTGTTACATTGTCCAAACCGGTGGTAGTATTGGGCTTGAAATACGGACGTATGGTGTAGTCTTTGTCTATGGTCAGCGTCAGCAGAGAGTCTGTTACGGTCTGCTCATTCACCATCCAATAGTCGAACATATAATCCTTGTCGGCAATAGGTGTCAGAGTCAGTTCTTCACCATAGTTGTATGTATGGTTGCCTACCTCCAACGATGCCTTTCCGTTCTCTGCCTGCTCAATAGTGATTGAGTGAGTGATAACTTGGAACAGGGCTTTCAGTTCGTAGTCTTCATACATATCCAAAATCCGTTTGGCAGCGCGTTCACCATCGCTCCACTTGTCGAAAATATAGCCTTTGTTTGGGGTGGCGATGATTTCCACTTGTTCGCCGGACTTGTATGTACCGTTTACCTCTTCATTTACCGTACCTCCCACGCCTGCCGAGATAGTGAGCGTATATGTCTTGGTAAAGGTGGCCTTGAGGTCATCATAATCTTGGTCCATTACGATGGTGCGTGTAGCCTGCTTGTTGCCATCGCTCCACTGTGTGAACAGATACCCACTATTCGGTGTTGCCGTAATTACAACCTCCGTTCCCTCCACATACTTGTCTAATTGTGGTGTAGCCGTTACCGTACCGCCTATTGCCGGTGAAGCATTGAGGGTGAGTGTGTAGAACTTGACAGGATTCTCTTTGAGTTTGAATACCGGCGTGATAGTCAGGGCTTGGGTAACTGTCAGCGACAGTGGGTTATCTGTCTGTTGCACTCCGTTCACCAACCAATAGTCAAATTCGTGAGTCTCATCAGGCGTAGCGTACAATGTGAGCGATGTGCCATCGTTGTAGGTATAAGTACCTGCCATGATATTGGTAGTACCACCATCGGCTGTACCTATTGTTACCGTGTAGATAACGACTGCCTCAAACAATGCTTCGAGCGTGATATTCTCGGTGAGCAATATGGTCCGCTTAGGCAGAGTATTTCCATCGCTCCACATGCTGAATATGTATCCTGCATTCGGCGTTGCAATTATCTCGACCGGTGTGCCCGCATCGTATCTACCATTCACCTCTGTATTTACACTACCGCCCATACCTGCACTGATAGACAAGGTATATTGGGTAGTAACCGGTGTGGAAGTAATCGTAAAGTTGGTTGATACAGATGTGCCGATAGGATAATAATAGTTGCGTCCTATAGTGATAGGTGTTATCTCTATTGTATAGTTGCCATCGGCGAGGTTTGTCATCTGATGGTATGTAGTAGAAATGAAGTCAGTTTTAACATCGCCGTTGAGGGCTTGAAGTTCAACCTTGTACAAAGGAGCAGTGCCGTCCCATACTGCAGTAGCGGTATTGCCATTGGTAGCAACTTGCAGGTTCAAAATAGGATATTCTTTTTGCTTGACACGGAAATTCGGCCCCCATGCGAATCCCATTGCATTGCCTTCTTCCGTACGCGGAAAGACTCTCCATCCATAATTATTTCCAAATTCAAAAGTATATACTGCAGGTTGTGCATCTACTAATTCGTGCAAGTAAGAATTACCCGCATAGTCTATAATCTCTAACGAGTACTTAGGTGCTATAGCATCTGCCTCCCATGTGAAGTAGTAGGTAGTACTATCTTGTGTTGTAACTTGCATATTCTTAGGCAAGTAGGGATTTTCTTTCACCTCAAATGGTGTACCGGACACAAAGTAGGATACAGGTATATTGTACTGCTTTGTCAGTGTGCGTACAGACCAATTATAATCACCGGTACCACTAAATATGATACCAATAGTGGGGGCATCAATGTAATAGGTACTGTAATTTTCGTCTCCAACCTTTTGCAATCGTATCTCATACTCGACATCGGTAGCGTTGGTCTTCCATGTAAAATCCACTCCTGCTACACTCACATTCGCTTGCAAATCATACGGCTTATAGGGAGATGTGGGAGTATAGACATCACATGATACGCCTTCTATATTCCATGAAGTACTTCCAAAATCAGTAGTAACGGATGCCCCTATTACCATACAAGTATCACCATGTATATCTTGTACATCTCCTGTCTGCTGTGCGCCTGCCCAACCGGCCGTTATCGTATTACGATTAACAAACAAACAACCTATCTGTTCACTTGTTGTGCTGATAGTTGCGCTCCACCAACGACCGCCGTCTGATACGGTTGGCACACTATTAACATTGTTGTCATCCCAATAGTAGCAGTACAATCCGCCGGATATATCCATATCGCAATCCTCCGTGATATATGCGCGCAGGGTAATATCTCTCGAGATATTGATGGCTGTACTTTCAACAGGTCCTATAATCTGATTGGCAACATTAGCGGAGGCAACAAACATATCATATTTGCCTTCTTTCGGCAAAGTGTAAGTAAAGGACGGTGTGTGGATATACTCTTCGGTAATCACATCCTCCCCTTGTTTGATTGCTACATAATATCTGGGCGCATTGCCTGTCCATGTCGCCATTACGGTCTTGTCGGTAACCGTAGCAGACAAGTCGTATATACCAAAATCAGGCACATCGGTTACTTCTATCGGTGTTCCATTGCAGAAGCCTTGGGTATTTTTGTCAGAATCGCATGCGTACACCGTCCAATTATAGATACCCGATTTTGCGAATGTATAATAAAACGACATTTGTTGTGTATAACTATCCCATACTTGTTCACCCGTGTTGGCATCTTCTATATATATAAGGTATATAGGCGATTGTGTCTCTGCCGTCCAAGTAAAGGTGTAGTTGTAGCCGTCAGTAGTGGTGGCTTGCAGATTCTGTGGCTCGTATGGATTCTTTTGTATCAGAATATCCGGTCCCTGTACATATTCGGAAAGCATATTGTCTTCACTATCCAAAGTACATACCTTCCAAGATAGGGTCATATTTGCAAAGCCCGAAACATTGAGAGTAACAGAACTTCTTTCCGCTATTGTAGTGAATGAGCCCGTTGCCCAATTGAGCAATACACGGAGCCGATTGCCTTCCGCTACATTCCAAGACATAGTAAGTGTACCTGTTCCCGTAGAAGCGTGCAGGTTGTAAGGACTATATTTCGGGGCTAAATTCACAAAGGTGAATGTTTCAGATACCTCGTTGCCTATGTAATGCGTTTCTCCCTCATTCACAGGACGAAGAGATACCCTATACTCTGCTTTTTCCGGAGCCGTAAAGGTATAGGACTTTTCCGTTTGCAGCCCCGTCTCTATCCAGTTCCCATATACATCATATATCTGTATATGCACTTTGGACGCGTCGGTTTCCCAAGTGATAGTAGCCGTCATATCCGACTTGGCTATCTGCAAGTTATTGATAGTATAAATGGGTGCGTTGGTTACTGCTATGGAATCTTCCGCGCATGTACGTGCAAGGAAATCAGCTTGTTCAGACAATGCCTCCACACACCATGCATATTTGCCATTAAGTTCCATAGTAACCTCTGCCCGATTGGTCCTCAGTACTTTGGAATAGTAGATGTCATCATCTAATTTGACTACCAGATAATACTGCGGTGCTGGCTCTTGTGTCTGCCACGTGAGAGTATAGTTGTATCCGTCGGTAGAAGTGGCTTGTAAGTTGTGCGGAATATATGGGTTCTGCTGTATGATAAAATCTGCGCCCTGTACCCAGTCGGATACTTCGCGCTCCTTTATAGTGGTAGTACGTACCCACCATTCGTAGGTGCCAGCCTCCTCAAATGTGTATCGTGCAGAAGGAGTGTATTCTATCATCGGTCCATCGTTTGTCCCTGTCGTCTTGTTGCGGAATTTCAGTTGGAAAACTTCACCCTCTTGTACCGTCCATGCAAAATCGCCTATCACATAGTTGGATACATTCACTTGCAGATTGGTCGGTGTATAAGACGCAACGGCAGGTTCCTTTTTATACACAAAGCCGTATAGCATTTCCAATATGGTGCCCTGATAGTTGTAGAGCATGGCACAAGTAACCAACTCATCGTTCACGGCTATCTCTGTACCTGTGGTGAATTTTGTATTGTTGAGCCATTTTGCCCTGTGTACAAATAGTTGGTTGCCCGTACCCCGATCAGTAATATAGTACTCTGCATTGCCGTACTGTCCGGTGTCTATCTTTTTTATGTTGGTTACCGTTCCCCGTACCATACATGGAATCACAGTCTTTTCGCCTGCAGCGAAAGTTCCTGCTATCTCCAACGCCTCTGCAACACTGAGAGCCGTAACACTCTTGTTGGTTATCTGTATTTCCAAGCCCGAGTAGTCTTCTATAAGAGTTACATTCTCTTTGGCAATGCCAATGGTATCAATATAGGTCCCCCCGTCGGAAACCTCAATGGCATAGGCTACCTTGTAGTTTTCCGCAGCATCTAACCATATCGTTGCCGCACCGCTTGATAATTCGTATGCGTTGGTATTGTAGAACAACCTCGACCATTCCTTACTCATCGTTCCCGAGGTGTAGGTGTTGTTGGCATCAAAGCGGTATGTACCTATTATAGAATATGGTGATTCGGAATACAAATCCAATCGCAATTGTGCTGTTTGGGTGTTGGCGACAATATCATCATCCGACACAAGACGCACCTCAATATTGCCGTTTCTGTAACGTACCAAATTTATCCTGTTAAACTCCATGTTGGGTACAGCCTTCTTAGGCGCATTAGCACAGTCGGCAGCATTGATGAAATACTTGTTCGTCGCGGCTTGTGTTCCGCTTATCTCCAAACACATATCGCCTGTGATAGATGTATAGTTATAAGTTTGCTGTGCGCTGGACCACATATCGGAGTTGGACACATCCTTGTTTACTGCAAGGCAGTTAATCTCATTGGCAGTAGAAATGATAGTAGCAGTATAGACACCGTTACCATTGTTGGTTGTGGGGATACATTGTCCACCATTATTCGTATCCCACCACCATAGATACAATCCATCGGAAAGGTCCATATCGCAATCCGCCTGCTTCCATAGTTGCAGAGTATATGTTTTTTCAGCCGGTGGCGCAGGTGCGTCTTCAAAGAATACGGAATCCTTAGTAACGGTCATCGGGAAGCGTGCCTCACCTTTGTGGTACTTGGAGAGAATAGGATATGGCGTGGTACTGCCATTCTGAACAAAACTGACTACCAACTCATATTCGCCTGCTTGCAAGTTATTGCCGATATTATGGTACGTCGCAACCGGATCGTTGTAGTAATAGCCTTTAGGCAAGTCAATTGAAGTTTCTGTTGATGATTTATTTACTAACACCCCATTACGATAGAAAGCATAATATACATTACCGACAGCGTCTATCACACCTGAATTTTCAAAATGGGGCATACTGAATTGTATATAATCCGCTTTTTTTATACGTGTAGCGGAGGTCATTACGATATTATCCACCGTGATATAAGGTCGTGCTGTTCCGCCCGCGTTGGGTTGTATGCCCGTATATGCGGTTACACCTTCGGTAAATCCCTGCTGACTCGCCGCGCCGCCAATACCCTGTTGGTCGGGGTCTAAAGCACTGATAACAAAATATCCGTTGCTTCCGCCATTCCACCCCCAGTTGATATGCACTAATCCATCGGACTGCATACCATCACATACAAAGGCATGTCCCTCGTCGTTTTTGGTTCTTCCACTTATCACGATAGGATGGTTTTGTTGCAAATCGGCGGCCATACGGGTAAGCATATCGCTCTCTGTAGTGTGGTCTTTCATCACAGGTGTGATGGCGACATCGTACTTGAAGTAGGTAAATAGCGCATTCATCATCCGGGAGGTTACGGCACCACTTCCATCGGGAGAATAATCCATATCACACGCTATGCCGACATGGGACATCAACGTGGCTACCGCAGTGGCTTGCACGGAAGTATATTTCCCTGAATAATAGGCGGGTAGCATATTGTCCCAATTATATGTCGTTGCAGCAAAGTTTGCCGACAAATTCTGCCCGTTCCACTCATAGGAGTGGCTGCCTTCACCATTAGCAGGATGTTTGTGGTAGTACATCACCTGTGCAGCAGCGGTTGCCACACAACCTGTTACACACTGCTCACCGTCTTTGGTAGGACAGAGATTATAGTAGGGTGCTCCTTGCCCCCATTTGACAGACCTCAAAAGCGGAGCGATGGTGGGATAAGTGATATCTGCTTGTGTAGCCGTGTGTACTGAAGCGGGTGCTTCGGCTATCTCACGCGCGTACATACCTAACCAAAAACGGAGATTGGCAGGCATATCATCTTCGCGGAACATTCCTTCGTCGGCATATCCGAGAATGGTACGCACTTTGTCGTCTGCAGAGACGATGACAAATCCGCTGTGGTCGGTTTGGTTGTTGAAGACATACAGCGCAGGAGTAGTATTATCCGCCTGTACCTGTGTATAAGCCAACTGCATCGGTATGGCAGGTGCGGTTGAAGACATAGCACATCGATGTGCTTGAACAGGTGCGACACCCGTCTTACTTGCATTTAGGAAGCGCCCTGCTATCTGCGCAGCCTCGCCGGGCGTTCGTATTTCAGCCACGGCAAACACTACAAATAGTGTACCTAGGAATAGGGTAAAAAGACGTTTCATAATTGTACTGTTTATTAATTGTTACTACCGTTTGTTCTCTTTAGCCGTTTTCTTGGTCTATGGTACTATGGCTGTGTGTTAATCATTGGTCGGATATATTGTTTAACCTGTATTGGGGATGATTTAGCCATTCATACTCTTTTCGCCGTCAAAGGTACGAAAAAACATGCATATATGCAAATAAAATAGTATTTTTTCTATAAAAAGTACTATTTTAAAGACTTTCAAAATTACTTGTCATAATTAGCACATCGGGTGGTTATCGGGTGATTAGTGGGTGATTAGTAGGTGATTAGTAGGTGATTCTGCAAGGGATAAGTACCCACCAACCATAGCAATATAAAGAACGAAGGACAGAAAATGAAAGACGAAGGGAAAACAAAACATAAAAAAATACGAAAAATAGGCTTCTTTATTTCTATATTTGGCATTTTTTTTGTATCTTTGCACCTAAAATGTAATAAACTATGGAAAAAGAAGAATTGAGAAAACTGATTGCGGTTTGGTTTGAAGAAGACATCCGCGATGGCGACCATACCTCGTTGAGTTGTATCCCCCCTACTGAAATGGGCTGCCAACAACTCATCATCAAAGATACGGGCGTACTGGCAGGCGTGGAAGTGGCGAAAGAAATAATCCGCTATTTCGACCCCGAATGTCGTTTCGAGCAGTTTCTGGAAGACGGTGCATTGGTCAAACCAGGCGATGTGGCATTCAAGGTATATGGCAAAGAATTGAGCCTGCTCCAGATAGAGCGCACTATGCTCAATATCATGCAGCGCATGTCGGGTATTGCCACCACTACACACAAATACCAAAGCCTGATTGCTGACACCGGTTGCCACGTTCTCGACACACGCAAAACCACACCCGGATTGCGCTATCTGGAGAAAGAGGCGGTGAAAATCGGCGGCGGTATGAACCACCGTATCGGA